>CAZYYI010000010.1:0-22753 GCA_964651835.1 uncultured Lachnospiraceae bacterium | reverse complement strand
ACTGTGTCATGGATTGCATCAAGGTTATTCTTTTTAGCCATAGTAGCAAGTTCAACTTTGCCAGCGGTTGCACCGTTTTCAGCATCAACACGCATTTCAAGATTCTTTTTGGTTGAAGGTGTAACAACTTCGCCTAAAAGTTCTGCAAATTTTGCAGCGTGCTCTGCTTCTTCCATAGCTGCTTTTTCAAAGTATGTTCCAACTTCGGCATAGCCTTCTCTAAAAGCTACGCGGCTCATTGCAAGGTACATACCAACCTCACTGCACTCACCTAAAAAGTTTCCGCGGAGTCCTTCAACAATTTCTGCTGGAGCATCTTTAGCAACACCAACAACATGTTCAGCAGCCCAAGTTTTACCTTCTTTTGCTTCTTCCATAAGAGCATTACAAAGTGGGCATCTTTCAATAGGCTCATCACCTTCATAAACATATCCGCATACTGGACAAACATATTTTTTTGACATAAATTTATTCTCCTTTATCTTAATATTTTTATAATTTTCTATTTTGCAAACCACAAAAACATTGTTTTTGTCTGCACATTTATAATAGCAATTTTAAATAAATAATGCAAATATTAAAGGATAATATTTTATACTTTGTTAAGATTTGATATTGCTTTAGCTAAATGATATAAAAATCAATATATTAATTTAAATTTGGCTATTGAAAATCATAAAAAGCTGTGTTATACTCTTTTAGAGGGGATGACTATGGAAATTAACGAAGAAGATTTTATTTCTATGTTTATATGGAAAATGTTTGTTGATAAGTATAAAGACCTTTACCTTGAACTTTGCAATAATCACATAGGAGCAATGAATATACTGGATACACTTATTGTTAATCTTGATGAAAAAAACGCCCATGGTATTATGCTTACATTAAAAGACTTAAATATTAAAGGTATAGATATCTATACCTTATACGCTGACTGTTGCCGAAAAGATCTAGTAAAGTTTGTTATAAACCTTGCTGCATTAGATGTTGGGGTTTACACTGATGCTGAAATAAGAGATAATTTTAGAATTAACAATATAGATCTTGAGTATCCAACAGACATTTCTTACTATGAAATGAATAAAGAAAGAGAAAAGTTTTTTAAATATATGGGCGACCGCGTTGCAGCATATCCTTTTTTATATGACCAAGTAAAACTTGAAGATTTTACAAATAACATAGAAAAAATGTTGCAAAATCCTAAAAATGAAGAATTTATAAACTATGTAAAAGAAAACCGTAAACATTATTGGGCTCGTAGGTTTATACAAACTATTCCCGGTCTTTATGCAAGAGGAATTAAAATTGATGGAAATACCTTAAGTTTTAAAATAAATGAATATGAAATAGAAGACGAGAATTATATTGGTATATATAATGATGCGATAAAAATAGACTATAATAAACTTAAAGATGTAACTATTAATATGAAACATATTGCCGAAGTTTTTACAACTAATAAGAAATTTTATGACCAGAGGCAATATAGAAATAAAGATTCTTATACTATTTTTGAATGGCTGATGCTTGCAAAAGATAAATTTTTACCATCATTCGCAGTTGTTAAAAATATGCCTAAAGAGGATAGAGAAAAATTTTATATTAATAATAACAACAAACGATATGGTGAAATGATTTTAAATTCAAAAGCAACTGACTTTCTACACCACGAAGGGTTATTTAAAATTTCTTATATTTTAGGCTTATTTAGTGAAAATGGTAATGAAAGTTTGCGTGCCTTTAACTTTTTAAACAATCAACTTATTGCAAAGTTGTCACTTGACGATATACACAAATTTTATGGCCATATTCAGCTAACAGAAATTAAGTTCAATAAGAACTTTGCAGACTTTTTTATGATTAACTTTGCAAAAGACCCAAATTGTTTTAATGATGAAAATGACGTAAATAAAACTGCTGAACTTTATTACAATTTTGATGAAATACTAAGTGTTAGACCAGAAAAAGAAATAAACACAACAACAGATAGAAAACGTTTAACTCCAGAAATTGCATTATCCACACTCGACTATATACTTAACGATATTTGCTATAAACTTAAACTACCAGATGAATATACTGACTTTGTTAAAAATTTATCAAAATATACAGGTGATGTTGAGTCAATAAAACAATTAATAGATTTTTATGATATAGCTAAAAATATAAAAGAAGAAGATGTAAAGATTCCATTAATCGCTGGTAATTACAACAACTTAAATTTCAAAACATTAAAAAAGACTGAACCCGAAGCTTATGTTGTTGGTTATAAAACTAATTGCTGTTTTATAGCATATGGTGCATCTGAAAGTTCATTTAAACATTCAATCACCAGCCTTGATTCAAGAGTTATTGTTGTTGAAGGTGAAAAAACTTATCTTCAAGGTTGGATTTGGTATGATGAAGAAAATAAATTTGCATGCATTGACAACATTGAAGGCTATGCAAAAAATACTGAATCTGCATTGCAAACCATGATTGTGGCAGTCAAAAAATTATTTAAAGAAATGAAAAAAGATTTTAGTTTAAATAAAATTAATGTTGGATTGAGGTATGTGAAAGAACCTATCAAAGATTATCTTTATTTACTTCTAAAAAATGGATTAATTAAAGAAGAGCCAAACGCTAACTTTCATCAATACTGTACTAAAAATAATTTGTATACCGATGCATACAGTCAATTAACACTTGCAGATGATGAATTAATATTAAAAAATGACTTTGCGTCGATAAGTGAAGAAACTAACCAAAATCAAAAACAATAATTAAAAAATCTAGCTTTAATGTAAGCTAGTTTTTTTATTACAAAAATATCTAAATTGTATCAATAATATTATAATTTATTGCTTATTTTGTCGAAAAATATTATAATTATTTTAGATGGGAGGGATAAAAATGGACGCACTTGTAACAAATTTATATGAACTTAAAATGGGTCAATACTATTTTAGCAATGGTATGACAAACACTATAGCATATTTTGATGTGTTTTTTAGAAAAGCACCAGACGGAGCATCATTTGCAATAGCCAATGGTACACAAAAAGTTATTGATTACATTTTAAATTATCATTTTGAAAAAAGCGATATTGAATATTTAAAATCTCTTGATATGTTTGATGACAAGTTTTTAAATTATCTTTCATCATTAAAATTTACTGGTGACATCTACTCTGTTGCAGATGGTACAGTAGTGTTTGCTAATGAACCAGTAATGACTATTCGTGCACCAATAATAGAAGCTCAGCTTCTTGAAACCGCAATTTTGCAAATGTTTAATTATGCAAGTTTAATCACAACAAAAGCCAGCCGTATTGCAAGAGCCGCTGGCAAATGCGGTGTTTATGAAATTGGATGCAAACGTGCACAAAATGTTGAATCTGCTTTGCTTGGCTCACTTTATTCATACGAAGCAGGTTGCGTGGGAACATCAAATATTGAAACCTCTAAAGAATTTGGCATTCCTACCATAAACACTATGGGACACTCATTTGTTCAATGCTTTGAATCTGAATTTGAAGCATTTAAAGCTAGCGCAAAAGCTAACCCTGACAACTGCGTGCTTGTGCTAGATACTTTTAATGTCTTAGAAAGTGGGATTATAAATGCAATCAAAATTAATGAAAAAGTTTTAAAGCCAATGGGCAAGTCAGTTAAAGCTGTTCAAATTGACAGTGGTGACCTTGCATACCTCGCTAAAGAAGTTAGGTTTAAACTTGACCAAGCTGGCATGAAAAGCACTAAAATAATTCTGTCTAACGCAATTGATGAGTTTGTTATTGAATCACTCATTCAGCAACGCACCCCAGTAGACTACTTTGCGGTTGGTGAAAAACTTGTAACTTCAATGTCATCACCTTCACTTGGCGGTGTTTATAAACTTGTTGCCGTTGAAAAGAAAGGAATTATTATTCCAAAATTGAAAATTACAGAAAATTTATCTAAAATAACTTTGCCAGACTATAAAAAAGTTTACAGACTTTATGACGAAAATAAAAAAATCATTGCCGATATGATTTGTTCTGCAAATGAAAAGAAACCAAGTGGTAAAATTAAAATTAATGATTCAGACAGACCTTGGATGATAAAAGAAATCAATAATTATACCACAAGAGAGTTGCTTTTCAAGTTTGTTCAAAACGGCAAAAGAATGCTTAAAAATTTAACTCCTGTTCAAGTTAGAAAAAATATTGCATATGAAATTTCTACCCTTTCACCTGAAGCAACGAGATTGCATAACCCTCAAACCTATGTAGTTAATATTTCACATAATTTACAAAATACAAAAGAGTCACTGCTTCAAAAAAGATATAAATAAAAAAGAAGAATAAATTTCTTCTTTTTTTATTTTCTTAATTTAAGTTTACTCTTTAAAACATCTTTATAGGTAATTTTTTTTGACGAAGCTGACATACTACCAACTTCATTTTTGTTATCGCATTTCTTGCTATTAGTCTTTTCATTGTGTACATATATTTCCTGCAAAATTTCAAAGTCTAGTTGCTTTAAATTAAATTTTGCACCATTTTCATAAACTTTTCCGCTTAAAAGAGATTTAAATTTGCCATCAAGCTCCAATTCCAAATCACTATCTCTAAGATTTGTTAGCACAATGACTCTTTCATTCTTGTTTATTCTTTCATAAACAAGTTTGCCATTGCCACTATACAAAATGTTCATATCACCGTTTTTAAACACGCTTTTTTCACGAATTTTAGCTAACTTTTTATAGTTTTCTAAAATCTCTATATCGCCGTTTTCTGAAACAAAACAGCCTCTTGAACTGCCGTCATTATTTTGCATTCCATATTCATCGCCGTAATATATTGATGGTGTACCAATTGAAGTAAATAATAAGCAAGTTGCAATTTTAGATAATTGTTTCGCTTTTTTGTAATCACCTTTTGCAATGTTAAGTATTTCAGTAAAAATTCTTGAAGTGTCATGAGTGCCCAAAAAGTTCATTAAATTATGCTGAACTTTTAGTGGATAATTATTTTCAATCATTCTTATTGCACCAACAAAATCTTTAGTATCACAAGTTTTTAAATAATTTAAAATACCCTCTTTAAGTGGATAGTTCATAACACTTGTGAGCTCATTATTTGCAAAGTAAGTACGCCTTTTGCTATAACTAATTTTAGTTGCAGCGTCTTCCCACACCTCACCAATAACAGCACCGATTGGATTATTTTTCTTGATTTGATTATAAATCTTTTTCAAAAACTCATCGCTTATTTCATCAACAACATCAAGTCTGAAGCCAGATACTCCTAGCTTCATATATTTGTCAATTACGCCACCATCGCCAGCAATAAATTCTCTAAATTCTTTGCAATTATCACGAACATTTGGAAGTGTGTTTATTCCCCACCAGCAATTATATTCATTAGGGTAATTCTTCCACTCATACCAATTGTAATAAGGCGAATTTTTGTCATTATATGCTCCGCCTTCGCCATAGCGTTTTTCTTTGTTGAAGTAAACTGAGTCACTACCAGTATGATTATAGACGCCATCAATAACAATTTTAATGCCTTTAGCTTTTGCAAGCGAGGTAAGTTTTTTTAGTGTTTCATCATCGCCGTACATTTCATCAACTTTCATATAATCAGCTGTGTCATACTTATGATTACTATGAGCTTCACAAATAGGATTAAAATAAATAACAGTAACCCCAAGTTCCTTTAAATAATCAAGTTTGCTAATAACGCCTTCTAAATTTCCACCAAAAACTTCTTGATTTATAGCTACTGGATTAGTTGTGTTTTTGCAAAGCGCACCGCCCCAATCTTTACGATAAACAAGCGGCTTGCGAACTTTAACTTCACCTTGCTTGCAAAATCTATCAACTAAAATTTGATAAATTATACCGCCTTCAAGCATACTTTCGAAGTAGTCTTCTTCAGTCACCAGCTGCAAAAAGTCTTCACCCTTTTCACTTGAAACATAACTAAAATTATCATAAGTTTTACTTAAATGAAGTATGCCATTTTCAGTAATTAACTTAAAGCAATACCAATAATGGCCACTTTTAGAAAAGTTCCAAGTAAAAGTATATTCAGATACATTGCTATATTTTTTGTTTAACTCGTCACCCATATCACTATATTTATGAACTATAACGCTTGGCAGAACTTCTTTATAATTTTCTGCTGAGTCAGATTTAATCATAAGCATAGCCATTTTAACAATGTCTGAATTGACTTTTAATGAAAAATTTACCTTCGTTTTTTTTGTTATGGCGCCTTTTGGATATTTGTTTTGCAACATATCATATACTGCTATTCTATCCATAAACACCTCCTTTGCTTGAATAGTTTAGTTATTAAAAATTAAGCTTATTTTGTAAAATTTTATTATATTATTAATATTTTATACAATTAAGACCATATTTTTTTGATATACTCTTTTATTGCTCTGTCTGATGAAAAGTAGCCTACATTTGCAATTGACTCTAAACTCATTTGATTCCATTTTAAAGTATCTTTATAAATACTATCCATTTTATAATGAGCATCAATATAACTATCAAAGTCAGCTAAGCACATATAACTATCTTTATAATCAGAGTGTCCAAGCAAGTAACTTGCAATGTCGTTAAACTGCTCACCACCAAGTCCGCTGTTAAGTTTGTCAATAACAACCCTTACCTTTTCACTATTAATATAATATTCCATACCATTGTAGCCACGAGTAAAATGTTTTTCTACCTCATCACTGGTAAGTCCAAACTCAAAAACATTCTGGTGACCGATATGGTCCGCAAGCTCAATATTTGCACCATCAATTGTGCAAATCATAAGTGCACCATTTGCAACAGCTTTCATATTACCAGTACCAGAAGCCTCACGACCTGCAAGTGAAATTTGTTCACTAACCTCAGTTGCTGGCATTAACATTTCAGCAAGTGAAACAGAGTAGTTATCAACAAACACAACTTTAATTTTATCTTTGAGTAGTGGGTCATTTTCAATTTCAACAGAAAGCTGATTTATAAGTTTTATAATCCTTTTTGCCATAAGATAACCAGATGCTGCCTTACCAGCAAAAATGTATACTTGAGGTGTCACAGGAACATCTGGATTTGCACGGATTTGTTCACAGATATAAATAATTTTAAGTGCATTCATAAGCTGTCTTTTATATTCGTGAATTCGTTTTACTTGCACGTCAAATCTAGCATTTGGGTTTATATCAATTCCTCTAGTTTCCTTTAAATGTGCTGCCAGTTTCTGCTTATTTTCAAATTTTATCTTGCCAAGTTCGGCAAGAACCTTAGGATTATCTTTATATTTTTCAAGTGACTTTAATACATCTGCATCGGTATAATATTTTTCACCAACAGTTTTAAGTAAAAAATTATCTAAAAGTGGATTGCTTTGACTGATCCATCTTCTATGAGTTATACCATTAGTTATATTCAAAAATTTATTTGGGAAAATTTCTGCATAATCTCTGAATATTCTTGTTTTCAAAATTTGGCTATGTATTTTCGAAACGCCGTTTACTTTGTAACTTGCATAAATTGCAAGGTTTGCCATAAACACTTTATTGCCTTTTATAATAGCCATTTCTTCAACCATTCTAGCATCATTTTTATAAACTTCTGAAAGCAAAATTCTAAATCGCCTGTCAATTTCGCAGATAATCATTGCTATTCTTGGTACATATCTTTCAATAGAAGAAAGTGATATAACCTCTAACGCTTCACTGAGTATTGTGTGGTTGGTATAGCTGACTGTTTTATTAACAATAGACCAAGCCTCGTCCCAACCGAGCCTATGCTCATCCATTAAAATTCTCATAATTTCTGGCACACACATTACTGGGTGAGTGTCGTTTATATGAACTGCTATCTTTTCTGGAATTTTGCTAACAGGTTCACCAGTTTTAAAGAAATCATTAAGGATATTTTGCATAGCTGCTGAAGTCAAAAAGTATTGTTGAATAAGTCTTAAATGTCTGCCTTTGTCAGTTGCATCAGATGGATACAACACCTTATTGATTGCTTCAAGTTCATTTTTAACTTGCATTGCTGCAGCAAACTCACCTTGGTCAAACTTTTTTATATCAAACACATTCTTTGCACGTGCTTGCCAAAGTCTGAGAGTTGATGAAACATTTGAATCGTAACCAGATATTAACATATCATAAGGTATAGCTTCTATTATGTTAGATCCCTCATATTCATAGATTAAACCCTCTTCAGTATAAATTTGATTAACCTTTCCACCAAATCTAACCTCAACGGTTTTGTCTTCTCTTGGCTCAAGCCAAACTGAACCAGTATCAAGCCACTCATCTGGGGTTTCTATCTGTTTGCCATCAACAATTTTTTGGTTAAATAAACCATATTCATACTTAATAGAGTGACCATAAGCAGAAACTCCAAGTCTTGAAAGTGAATCTAAATAACAAGCGGCAAGCCTACCAAGACCACCATTGCCAAGCCCTGCATCTTTTTCAAAGGCATAAACTTTGTCAATATTTTTATTCTTGCTTGCAAGAATTTCTCTGAAACTGTCTTCTAATTTCAAATTCCAAAGATTATTGCGTAGAGTTTTTCCAAGCAAAAATTCTATAGACATATAATGAACTGTCTTTTTTCCACTAATTTCATCAAATGCCCTACCTTTTTTTTCATAAAGTTTGTTTTTTGCAATATTTGCAAGTGAGTAATATAACTGCGATTCTGTTGCATTTTCAATCTTTACTGAGTAATGTGAAATCAGATAATCATTGAGTTCTTTTTCTAAAGTAACCATTTGTCCTTTTAATAGCATAGTTTCTCCTTAAACCAAGTATTTTTACTAAATATCTCTATAAATATCCAAATAATTTTTTGCTGTATTTTTCCAAGAAAAGTCCATACTCATAACAGTTTTAACTTTTTTTGCCCATTCTTTGCTATCAGAATAATCTTTTATAGCTCTTTTAATCGAGTACTCTAAATCTCCTACATTTTTGCTTGCAAAAGTATAACCATTTCCACCACCGCTGCAACCAAAATCTTTAATAGTATCTTTAAGCCCACCAGTTTCACGAACGATAGGAACAACACCATATCTACTTGCAACAAGCTGTGAAAGTCCACAAGGTTCAGTTAAAGATGGCATAATGTAAATATCAGCACCGCTATATATTTTTTTACCAATTTCTAAACTATAACCAAGTGATACGTGAACTCTGTTTGGATATTTATTGTTTAAATATCTAAAGAAATCCATATACTCTGCGTCGCCAGAGCCTACACCAACAAATTGGAAGTCTTCTTCACTTAATAATTTCTCTAAACAATCACGAACAAGCCCAAAGCCTTTTGCCCCATTGATTCTTGAAACAAATGCAACAATAGGTGTGTTTGGTGATTTTGTTAAACCAAACTCTGATTGCAACTTCTCTTTGTTTTTTGCACGGACTTCTATATTATCTTTATCATAGTTATTATAAATAACTTTGTCAGTAGCAGGATTATAAAACTCATAATCAAGCCCATTAACAATTCCGCAAAGTTTATAACTATTCTCTTTAACAATTTCATGCAAACCATAACCATATTCAGATTGCTTAATTTCTTCAGCATAAGAGTTACTTACTGTTGTAACCTTGTCTGCTGTTACAATTGCACTCTTTAAATAGTTAACATCATTGTCATAAAGTAGAATGCCAGCAAATTTATTATCAATGCCAAGCACATCACCAAGCATTTGGTTTCCGAACCTACCTTGATACATAATGTTGTGGATAGTAAGCACAGTCTTTATATCTTTGTATCTTTCATCATAGTTAAAGACTTTTAAGTAAGTTGGTATAAGTGCACTTTGCCAATCATTTACGTGTATGATATCAGGAAAGAAATTTATAACTGGCAAAATCTCAATAACTGCTTTTGCAAAAAATGCAAACCTTTCGCCGTCATCCATATAACCGTATTCACCGTTTTCACGCTTAAAATATTTTTCATTGTCTATAAAATAATATTTTATGCCGTCATATTCATACTCAAAAACACCGCAGTATTCCTTTCTCCAAGAAAGCGTTACATAGATGTTATCAATATATTTAAAGTCTTTTCTGAAACAAGTTGGAATATTGCTATATAGTGGAATGATTGTTCTTATGTCTAACGATTTATCAATTTTTCGCATTTCCTTAGGCAAACTTCCACAAACATCTGCAAGTCCTCCAGTTGCACAAAATGGCTGTGCTTCAGAAGCGACAAATAATACTTTTTTATTTATATTTTTGGAATTTTTATTTGATAAAGCAGAATTTTCTGGCATTATCATATTTTCTTTACTCATAATTTCTCCATAATATAACTTATCGTTATATTTTTTGTTTTGCAAAACTGCTTATTTATGCTTTTCTTGGTCTGCCCCTGCCTCTAATAATTTTTGGTGGTGCATTTTCATCAACCGGTTTTCTTGGTCTACCTCTTCCTCTGATGATTTTAGGAGGCGCGTTCTCATCAACCGGTTTTCTTGGACGTCCTCTTCCTCTGATTATTTTAGGTGGTGCATTTTCATCAACCGGTTTTCTTGGTCTACCTCTTCCTCTGATGATTTTAGGAGGCGCGTTCTCATCAACCGGTTTCCTTGGACGTCCCTTACCTCTTTTTATTTTTACTGCATTTTCATCAACTATCTTTCTTGGGCGTCCTCTTTTTGCAGTTGTAGTTTTTGTTCCATCATCATCTAATTTTTTATCAAAAGTGTCATCGGTCTCTTCTAGTTTTTCACCCTTATAATAGCTGGTTTCTTCCTCTTCAACAATTTTAACATTTGCATAATTTGCAAAAACCTCAGCTATTTCAGCCTCTTTGTTTGCTCTTTGTTTGCTTAAGTTTTTTATAGGACTTTTTGATTCTATAATTTTAGTAACAAGAGACTTTGCCTCAAGTGTTGGAGTGTGGCTGTTTTTTGGATAAAATGCTTCTTCTGCAATTTCTTCAGCAAGCTTTGCTGTTATTTTTAAACCTAAATTTTGCTTTTGAAAGATTACCGCTGAATTTGGCTGTAAATCAAGCTCAATTGATGAAGATAGGCCATTTATTTCAATATACTCACTTTGAAGGTTTCCACATAGTTTGCCATTGCCGCCATACTTTTTGTCACAAGTGTTAATAAGCTCAATATAATTACCAGCTGGAACACCAACTCTGTAATTTTTGTGCTCAACTGGTGAAAAGTTAATGACACAAACAATTGAATCACCTTTTTTGTTGCGACGCTCAAACGCAATAACATTATTTTTGTTATCATCAGGGGTTAGCCACCTAAAGCCTTCCCAAGAATAATCGATTTCATATAGCTCACTGCTACCCTTATAAAGCAAATTTATGTCACGAGTAAAAACTTGCATTTTGTTATGCTTTTCAAAATCAAGAAGCATAAAGTCTAAGCCTTTTGCATTGTTCCATTCATCGAACTGTGCAAACTCGTTGCCCATAAATGTCAACTTTTTGCCTGGGTGAGCATACATATATGTAACAAAGGCACGCATCAAATCAAACTTTTCATCGTAACTGCCAAACATCTTGTTAAGAAGTGAGCGTTTACCATAAACAACTTCGTCATGTGAAATTGGCAACACAAAGTTTTCAGAAAATGCATAGAACATTGAAAAAGTAAGTTTGTTATGGTTATCCTTACGGAAAAATGGGTCAATTGACACATAACTTAATGAGTCATTCATCCAACCAATGTTCCACTTATAATTAAAGCCAAGTCCACCTATATAAGATGGCTTTGTAACCATAGGCCAAGCAGTAGACTCCTCTGCAATTATAATTGCTTGTGGATATTCAGTTAAAACAACACTGTTTAATTTTTGTAAAAAGGCAACGGCTTCTAAATTTTTATTATCACCATTTACATTTGGTATCCACTCACCTGGTTTTTTGTCATAATCAAGATAGAGCATTGAAGCAACTGCATCAACTCTTATGCCGTCAATGTGGTATTTATCAATAAAAAATATAGCCGAACTTATCAAAAATGATTGAACTTCACATCTGCCAAAATCAAAACGGCGTGTGCCCCAACCAGCATACTCCATTCTGTCCCAACCTTGATTTTCATAAAGATAACTGCCGTCCCATTCAAGCAAGCCGTGTTCATCTTTAGGAAAGTGTGCTGGCACCCAGTCAATAATAACGCCAATACCCTCTTCGTGACATCTGTTTACAAAATACATAAAGTCATCTGGTGTGCCGAATCTGCTGGTGACGGAATAATAACCAGTAACTTGATATCCCCAGCTTCCGTCATAAGGATATTCTGTTATTGGCATAAGTTCAATATGAGTATAGCCCATTTCCTTAACATAATTTAAAAGTTCATTTGCAAGCATTTTATATGTATAATAAGAGCCGTCCTCTTTTCTTTTCCAAGATGCGAGGTTGACTTCATAGATGTTCATAGGCTTTTCATAATGATTTTCACTTGCCTTTTTTTCATAATATTTTTTGTCACTCCACTCAAAGTTTGGTAGTGAATAAACTTTTGAACAAGTGCCACCATTTGTTTCGCTATGAAACGCATATGGATCGGCTTTCCAAAGTTTGCCTCCAGAAGCAGTAGTTATTAAAAATTTGTAGTTATCAAACTTTTTTGCGTTGCTTGAAAATGCCTCCCAAATATCACTGTCTGGAAGTTTGCGCATAGGACAAAGGTTTTCATCCCAATTATTAAAATCACCAACAACACTTATTGCCTTTGCATTAGGTGCCCAACATCTAAACACATAGCCATCTTCCACGCTATGACAACCAAGCAAGTTGTAAGCATGATAATATGTCCCTTGATGAAATAAATAAATCTCTTTAGACTTTTCCATAGTCTGTCCTCTTTATATTTTATTTTTTATTTATGTTTTTTGTTAAATTTTATCTATTTTTATTTTCAATTAAAGATTTTAAATATTTATTGTATTTATCCTTTGCATAATCTTCTTTTAACCTATACAGCCAGTTGCCGTGGCTAGTACCTGGAGTGTTTATTCTACACTCAGACCCTTCACAAAGAATGTCTTGCATTGTAAGTATACAAACATTAGCATTTGTGCTTACCAAATTTTCAATAGCCATATGGGTTACAATTTCATCTGACACATTATATGGCAAATTTAAATATTCACAAATTCTGCTCTTTATTTTTTTATCTTTTAAAAGTCCCATAAATGTATCATTGTCATGCGTGCCAAGATACGCAATACAATTTCTTTCATAATCATGAGGAAGATGCAAATTTTTAGAATCTCCATCAAAAGCAAATTGCAGAACTTTCATGCCAGCAATGCCAGTCTTTTTTCTAAGTTGCCTTACCTCTTCAGATATATCACCTAAATCTTCAGCAATAAGATTGTGAATTTTATGTTTTTTAAATTCATCAAAAATATCAATCCCTGGTCCCTTAAACCACTTACCATTTTGCACAGTATTTTCGCCATAAGGCACTGCAAAATATGACTCAAAACCTCTAAAGTGATCAATCCTTATAAAGTCATATATTTTTGACTGGTGATTAATTCTTTGCACCCACCATTGATAATTTTGAGTTTTCATATATTCATAGTTATAAAGTGGGTTGTTCCAAATTTGGCCATCTGGATTAAAGTAATCACCTGGAACACCTGAAACATACTTTGGTGTACCATTTTCATCAAGCAAAAAGCACTTGGTGTTTGCGTACATATCCACACTATCCATAGAACAATAGATTGGAACATCACCAATAATTTTTATACCTTTGCTATTTGCATATTTTTTAAGCTCGCTCCATTGTTTAAAAAATAAATACTGCAAAAATATATAATAAATAATTTCTTCTGAATGTTGCTTTATAAATGCAATAGTTTCAGCGCTATCTATATTTTTATATTCTTCTGGAAAATCTGAATAAGTTGTTTTAAGTTCATCTTTAAGTGCCATATAAACAGCATAATCATAAACCCACTCTTCATTTTCTTCAATAAACTTATCAATATTTGTAACATAATAAAGTTTGTCAAAAACATATGAAAGTGCGTCAGTTTTACGCTTTCTATATTCATTTAAACTTAAATTTTTGTTTAGTTTAAAAAATTCGATCTCTTCTGGGTCGAGTAATTTTTCAATATCTATATATAATGGCTCGCCAGCAAAAGCAGAAACACTGCTATATGGTGAGCCAACTTCATCTACACCGCCAAGAGGCAAAATTTGCCAATACTTCATACCTAGCTCTGCTAGATAATCAACAAAATCATATGCTTCCTTAGAAAAACAGCCAAAACCATAATTGTTTGGTAATGCTGAAATTGGAAGTAAAATTCCGCAACCTCTTTCCATAAAAAACCGCCTATTTTTAATAGATTTTTTCTTATTTTATTCTACATTATTTATTATTTTTAGTAAACGATTTTTTATTGATTTTTTATTATTTTTTAATTATTTTTTTATTATTTAATATATATTAATATATTAAAATTTTTTTATTTTAATTTCTTTTTACTATAATACCTTTTGTTTGATTATATTTATTGCTACGTATTTTTTTTGTTTCAATTAATACGCCATTTTTATCATAATAATTTAAATAACCGTTTGAGTAATAACCGTCTTTTGCATAGCTTAATCTCTTTTCTTCATTTTCTGCTAGTTCTAAGCCATATTTTTTATAATCAGTTGTAACTATTTCTGGCTCGGCTGGTATTACTTTAGTTTTTTCACTTTTTCTTGTAATTTTATATTTATTAGGCAAGCCATAAATTTTAACTTTACAAACATCACCAATACTTGATGTAGTAAAAACAATAGCAGAATCAGTATTATTTCTCACCTTTAAATCACTTGAACCAACATTTACCATAGCATCAAAACTTGGCTCAATATAAGATACTGGAAGTGAGTGACTATTAACCTCAACAATCTCAAGTCCTGCAAGCAAACAAGCATTATATAATGTAGTGCTTACCTGACAAACTCCTCCACCATAACCATCAACAAAAGTACCACCAGCAATAATCTTTGCTGGCATATATCCAGTCTCTGCCGTTCTTGGACCTGTGGTTTTATTAAAACTTAAAGTTTCACCAACTTCTAAAATTAGTCCGTCAAAACTAGCAAGTGCAACTTTAATATTATTTTTCCTTGAATCACTGCTTGTTGAAAAATTAGTTGAAAATCCACTTTTTGCAGTCATTTTTTCTTTTAAATCATCATTTACCTTGTATGATTTAAATACCAAATCAATATTAATTGCATTTTTTTGTTTTTTTATTTCATTAATTAATTTTTTATTAAAATTTTCTTTATCTAAAAATTTACCATCTTTTGACTTAGTAAAAGATATATTACAAGTATTTTTTTCAACAATTAAGTCTGCTTTTTTTGCCTCTAAACAATTTTCATTTTCAATTATATTTAAAATATAATTAACTTCTGGATAACAATATTTAATAGCATCATCGTTGCACAAAAATTTGCTTACCTTATCAAAAGTTTCTGCTCTACTTGAAACCGATGTTAAAAATTTTTTTTGATTTGCTGAAAGCTGTAATTTATTTAAAATTTCAGAAGAATTAAATATATAATTTTTATTATCTACTTTAAAATTAAATTGTAAATTGCAATCTATATTTAAATTGTTTGACACGGCAATAACGCCGTTATGACTAGCATTACAATAATTTTTGCTAAAACTTATTCTATTACTAAAATTAACAATAGAAAAAAGAGATGCAATTAAATTTGCAAAAACAAAAAATAAGAGCAGAAATTCTGGCTTTGCAGATTTTTTCATACCCTTATTATGTGTATTAGTTTTAAAATTATTTGATTTTTTTGACAGATATTGTCACTTTTTGTTTTTTTGTAAAGAATTTTGCCATCAATATTGTGGTCATCAAAAAACTATAAATTGCTAAATATACCATTATTCTAAATAAAAATCACGTTTTGAATTTATCATTTTGTTTGCCAACAATAGCAAAGATTCTTTGCGATTGATTGTCGGATTGATAGCTGCTTTTAAAAGCAAATTATCAAGTATTATATCAATATTTTCAACCTTTATATTAGGGAAATTTCTTATAATATCATTTCCATCTACGTTTAGTTCATCTAAAGTAAATGGTGATCCTGCCCTTTGCATTTCATTATAAATTCTTCTTAAAATTTCAGCACTCTTTGATTTCTTAATTTTTTGTCTATTTTCATTTTTAATAACAGTTTTAATTTCAATAACATTATCTATAATATCTTTATTTTCAAAAATATATTTTTTAACTGCATTTTTACTAAGCAAACAAAACTTGTTAAAATCATAGCCTTTTATAATTCTAGTAACTTTTGAAACAACATCTTTTGAATATCCAAGACCATTGATACCTAAGTTTTTTTCAACTATAACATCAACAAATTCATTGGCACCAAAAAAGTTGTTTTGTGCTTCCATTGTTTTAACTTTAGCTGCATCGTGAAGCAAAACTGCAAGTCTTATAGATGGTGAAGCATTTTTTATACAATTAAGTGTGTGATCATAAATTCTTTCACCCTTATTATCTACGCATTTGCTGGATTCAATTTCATACATTGACTCCATAATATACTTCCAACATTTAATTTCACCGAGATATGCCATTGCTCTAAAGTGTGCATTTTTTGTGTACAATAATTCTGGATAAACACTGTCAGCAGTAATTAATCTTTCAAATTCATTTTTAAGTCTAAATTTTGAAATAAACTGAACTTTGTATGAATTTTTGCGAGCATACCAAAGTTCTTCTTCAGGAATTTTAAAGCCAAGGCAACACGCAAATCTAATAAGTCTTAAAATACGTTCAGGGTCATCATTAAACACAACCTTTGGTGAACGAACAGTAGTAATAATATTTTCTTTTAAATCACCAATACCACCAACTGGGTCAATATATTCACCTTCTAATATATCATAATATATAGCATTAATTTTAAAATCACGTCTTAAAACATCTTCTTCAAGAGTATTTACAAATTCAACCTTGTCAGGCATATGGCCTTCATCTTCATAAACTTCTTTTCTAAAAGTTGCGTGCTCATATCTTTTTTTGCCAAGAATTGCCATTACACCAACTTTTTCATTAATATTACTTACTTCAAATTTTGTTCCACTTAAAATCTCTTTAAGTTTTTTTGGTGTAACCTTTGAACATAAGTCAATATCGTCACGAAGCAAACTTTGAATATTAAGGTATGAATCTCTGACGAAACCGCCAACAATATAAAGCTTATAGCCTTTTTCTTTAAAGATTAAAGCTAGTTCTTTTAATTCTGCTGGAATCCTCATATTTACTCCTCCAATATATGTTTTTATATTAACATAAATTATAAACTATTTCAAATAAAATAAGTACATCGTTTATTTTTTTATAAAATATTTTATTTTTGTATAATTTTTATATCGTTTTCAAAAACTAAAAGTATGAAAAAAGTAGTATGTTTTTTGCTTATTATTATTACAAGTTTAACTCTTTGTAGTTGTTCAAAAAATAATGTGGCAGCCGCAACTGTAGACACAAATAAATTGGTTGCAGCAAGGCTTGAAAAATTAGATAATATTAAAAGTTTTGATGATGAAACTATAAAGGCATTATCTGTTATAATAAGAACAAATATATTAAATGGAAATGATGAAGAGATAGTTTTAGACGATGTTGATGAAAAGTTGTATAATTTGGCATCTCAAACAAATGGCGAAACTTTATCCAATAATGAAAATTCTAATAATATAGAATACTATTTAGGCGATGAAAAAACTAACTGGAAAAAAGAAATAAAGAAAACTGAATTACTCAAATTTTTAAGCAAAAATAATATTAGTATAGCTAATCTATCTAAACTTGAAATTAACAAAAATGATGATGGCACATTAAACAACCTTTCTATTGGTGGAAAAAACTTTAGCTATGAAATGTTAAGTAGTGAATTTAATTTTGATTCTAACAATATATATAATATAAGTAATAATAAACATTCAATTATAGTAGAGGGTAAAGGAAAACATTTTGAAGGTAAATTTGATATAAACAAATCTAAAGCCCTTTCTAAAAAAGGCAGCTCATATAAAGATATTCTCAAAGAATGTTTGCCAAATTACGAAATTTTAGATAAAAACTAAAACAAAATAATACATAAAAAACTATTATTGTTAATAAATATTGAATTTTTAACATAATTTGTTAGTTATTATCAATACTTTTTAACACTGTAAATGCTGATAAAATCAGTGTTTACATAAGTTTTTAACATATAAACATTTCTTATTATAATTACTATTATTTATATATTAAAATAATTGAAAAAGAAAAAATTAAAAATAAAAAAGAAAAGTTGTAAAAAATTGGCACATAATAGTGCCTTTTTATTTTTGCTATGTTACAATTAAAATATAAACAATTTTTTATATACTATTAAAAATGATTGAGAAAATAAAATTTTTTTGTTAAAATATGTTTTATAAATTTAAATTTTTGTAGCGAGGAAATTATGAGAAATTACGAGCCATCTAAAATAGAAAAAAAATGGCAAAAAATTTGGGATGAAAATAATACTTATGCTGTTAAAAATCATGAAGCTGGAAAAGAAAATGAATATATATTAATTGAGTTTCCTTATCCAAGTGGTATTGGTTTGCATCTCGGTCATTGCAGAAGTTATACCGCTATTGATGCATTGGCTAGAAAACAACGCCTTTGCGGAAAAAATGTGCTCTTTCCTTTTGGAACTGATGCATTTGGTTTGGAGGCTGAAAGAACAGCAATTAAGGAACATAAACTTCCTCAAGAAATTGTTGAAAGAAATATAAAAACATTCCATACTCAGTTAAAACAACTTGGACTTTCATTTGACTACACAAGAAGCATAAATAGTTGTGATGAAGATTATTATAAATGGACACAGTGGCAGTTTATACAATTCTTTAAAAAAGGTCTTGCACAAAAACAAGAAACTTTAGTTAACTTTTGTCCAAACTGTGGTGTACTTGCAAATGAAGAAGTTGAAGACGGACTTTGCTGCCAGTGTCATTCAGAAACTATACAAAAAACAAAAAGCCAATGGGTTTTAAAAATGACAGAATATGGCGAAAGGCTTGCAGATGATTTAGTAAAAACTGATTATCAAGATTATATAAAACTTAGTCAGCTTAACTGGATTGGTAAATCTGAAGGTGTAGAAGTTGATTTTGAAATTGTTGGTGGTGGAAAAATTAGCGTATTTACCACTTGTATTGAAACAATTAATGGTATAACAAATATTGTTATTGCTCCTGAACACAAACTTGTTGATGAATTAAAATCTAAAATTAAAAATTTTGATAAAGTTGAAGAATATAGAAAACAAACTGCTAAAAAATCTGAATTTGATAGAACTGAACTTAATAAAGAAAAAACTGGTGTAATTTTAGATGGAATAACAGCAATCAACCCAATAAATAATGAAGAAGTTAAAGTTTTTGTTGGTGATTTTGTAATTGGAGGTTATGGCACTGGTGCAGTTATGGCAGTGCCAGCTCACGACCAAAGAGATTTTGATTTTGCTAAAAAGTTTGGATTAAAAATTAAAGAAGTTATCAGCGGCGGAAATGTAGAAGAATCAGCTTTTGAAAAGAAAGATTATCTTGGTAAAGGTTGCAAACTTGTTAATAGTGGTGAATTTAACGGACTTACTGTTGAAGAAGCTAAAGTTAAAATAACTGAAAAATTAGTAAAGCTTGGTGTTGCAAGAAAAAAACTTAACTTTAAAATGAGAGATTGGATTTTTTCACGTCAAAGATATTGGGGTGAACCAATACCAATGATATACTGTGAAAAATGCGGTTGGCAACCAGTAAAAGATGAAGATTTGCCAGTAACCCTTCCAAAAGTTGAAAGTTATGAAACAACAAAAGATGGTGAATCCCCACTTGCTGCAATTAAAGAATTTGTTAACTGCAAGTGCCCAAAATGTAATGGTGACGCTAAGCGTGAAACTGATACAATGCCGGGTTGGGCTGGCTCATCATGGTATTATATTAGATATTGCGACCCACATAATGACAAAGAATTTGCATCAATGGATGCAATGAAAGCTTGGCTTCCAGTTACACTCTACAACGGCGGTAATGAGCACACAACAAGACATTTGCTTTATGCAAGATTCTGGTTTAAAGTGTTGTATGATTTAGGACTTGTTCCTATGGATGAGCCATTCAAAAAGAGAATCTCTCAAGGTTTAATACTTGGCAGTGACGGCAAAAAAATGAGTAAGAGTGCTGGCAATGGTATTGACCCAAGAATTATGATTGACAGATATGGCGCAGATTCACTTAGACTTTGGATGTCATTTATTGGTGAATATTCAGAGGCTGCAAATTGGAGTGAAGATGGTATGAAAGCTTGCAACAGACTTCTTAACAGAATTTGGAATATTCAAGAGTTTGTGCAAGGAAATGGTGAAACAAGCGAACTTAAATTTGCACTTAATACAGCTATTAAAAAGGTTACTAACGATATTGATAATTATAAGTTTAATACTGCGGTTTCAGCAATTATGATACTTGTTAATGAAATTTATAAGGTAAATAAAATTACTGCTGAAGAATATAAAAAGCTTATATTATTAGTAAGTCCATTTGCTCCACACATTGCAAGTGAATTACTTGAAATTTTAGGTTTTGGAACACTTGAAGAAAATAGTTTCCCTACCTTTGATGAAAGTGCATTGATGCTTAGTGAAATAGACTTACCTGTTCAATTTAATGGTAAAGTTAGAGGCATAATTAAAGTTCAAAAAGGAATTAGCCAAGAAACTTTAATTGAACTTGTAAAAGAAAAACCAGAGCTTAACAAATATTTAACTGGCGATATTGTTAAAGTAATATTTGTTCAAGATAAAATTTTAAACATTATTGTTAAATAAAAATATAAAAAAGATAACCTTAAATTAGGTTATCTTTTTTAATTTGAAGATTCAAACTGACTGTTGTAAAGGTTTGCATAAAAACCTTTCTTTTTAAGAAGTTCTTGATGTGTGCCCTGCTCCACTATTTGACCTTTGTTCATAACAAGGATAATATCTGCAGAAGTTATTGTTGAAAGACGATGTGCAACAATAAAGCTTGTTCTGCCTTTCATCATAGTGTCAAAGGCTTCTTGAATACTTTTTTCTGTTCTTGTATCAATATTACTTGTTGCCTCATCCAAGATAAGCATAGGAGGTTTAAGTAACATTACTCTTGCGATACAAATAAGTTGTTTTTCACCTTGAGATAAATTGCTTCCGCCTTCAATAATTTCAGTGTCATACTTTTTAGGTAACTTTTCAATATAGTCATGAATACCTGCAAGTTTAGCTGCCGCAATAACATCTTCCATAGAGGCATTAGGGTTGCCGTATGCAATATTTGCCCTTATTGTTGAGTTAAATAGCCAAGTATCTTGTAAAACCATACCATATTTTGCACGCAAACTGCTTCTAGAAATCTCTTTAATAGGAGTGTCGCTCACTGTAATATATCCGGAGTTAACATCATAGAATCGCATTAAAAGATTGATAATTGTTGATTTTCCGCAACCGGTAGGTCCAACAATTGCAACCTTTTGACCGCTTTTTACATTTAAGTTTAAATTTTGAATGAGTTGAGTTTTTGGAACGTAAGAGAAGTTTACATTTTTAAGCTCAACATCACCAGTACAACTTATAAGGTCTGGTAGCATTTCATCACTTGGTTCATTCTTTTCTTCAAGAACAGTGAATACACGGTTTGCAGCAGCAAAGGCTTGCTGAATATCTGAAATTTGGTCGCTTATATCAGTAAAAGGTTCACCAAAGCTGTTAGCATAAGAAAGATATGTAGTTATCGTTCCCACAGCAATTTCACCATTGAGAGCAAGTATACAACCAAACAAACCAACCACGCCGTAAACTAAACCATTTATAAATCTTGTAGTAGGTCCAGTTAAAGTGCTATAAAACATTGATTTATTTGCAGTATCGGAATAGCGTTTATTTATGTGTTTAAAATTTTCAATACTCTTTTCTTCGTGGTTAAAGGCTTTAACTACTCTTTCACCACCAATATATTCTTCTAAGTAGCCAGCAATTTCACCTTGCAAATTGACTTCTTGCTTAACATACTTTTTAGATTTTTTAACGATAATAAATGAAATTATTATACTTATTGGAGTAAGAATTATAATAACTGCAGCAAGTTTTAGGTTAAGCATAAGCATTGCGACTAGAGTTCCAACAATGGTTGTTAAACCATTTAACGCAACAGCAAAACTCTCTAAAAATCCGTCTGTCATAATATCTATATCATTTATCATTCTTGCAATTAAGTCACCATGAGAGGTGGTGTCAATATAACTGATTGGCAGTTTTTGGAATTTTTCAAAAAGTTTATCACGAATTGTGAAAGTACCTTTGTAGTTATAATTTGCAAGACTGATCTGGTTTATAAATGATGTTATAGCAGCACCAATTGCGAGCCCACCAACAATAAGCATATTTATATAAAGATTATGAAAATCAACATTATTGACACCTATTGCACAGTTAATACACTTTCCTATAAATATTGGCAAAAATACTGTGCAAAGTGTGTTAAGGATATCCATTATAAATGATAGATACAAATAATATCTATATTTTTTAGCATAGAAAAATACTTTTCTTAATGTGGTAAATGCACCAGATTTATTATTAAACTTTTGTTTAAATTTTTTGGTGTAATTATCACGCATTTCAT
>CAZYYI010000009.1:0-26286 GCA_964651835.1 uncultured Lachnospiraceae bacterium | reverse complement strand
GTAGACGGTTGGGACGCATGGGGCAATGAAATTTGAAAGGGAGGCGTGAGTATGGCAAGGCTGACACGACGTAATGAGAAGGGCGAGGTCATTGAACCGCGCAATCGCATGGAGGCTTGGAGAATGGCGAAGCGTCTCGCCGCCTACGAGGATACCGGGCTGGAGCCGGAGGAGATCGAGCGCGTTATGGACGCCGAAAAGCGGACCGTGCGCCTGCGTTCTGACCTCTCGGCGCGGCTGGCGGCGACAAAGGATATCCCCATAGACCGCCTGCTGGATATCGCGATAGCCGAGGCAGACGGGCGGCTGGTGGTGCTGCCGCCGTGTAAGGTGGGGGGACTTGCTTTGGTATGTCACTCCGTTCGGGAAGATAAGAAGTGTCCGGGTTAAGGCTTTTGTTGTCGAACAACAGTCACGTTACACCGAGGGCGTTTCTCTCATTGTTCGCACGAAAAAGTGGGATATTGCGATGGAGCAAATCGGCAAATCTGTCTTTCTGACCCACCAAGAGGCCGAGGCGTTGCGGGAGCAAATGAAGAAAGATGCGGGGTGGTCTTGATGGCAGCACTTACATTCAGCCGCGCCAACGGCGAGTGGGGCATTGAGGGCGTGGATCTTGCCGCGCTGCCACCCAAAGTCTACGGAGCCCTTTGCAAACTCCACGATTTGGAGTATAAGGAGGATATGGCCATTAACCACCTTGCAAAGATGTGCGGCGTCTCTGCGGTGGACCTGTACGATTTTATCCACGGACCCGTCCTCCACATTGATCATCGTGATCCCGGGCCGGATGACGGCTCTGGCGGGGGCAGTGCTTTAGCACACATGGGTTGTGGTGGCCGTGGAGGAGTGACAATAATTACGGCTGGTGGCCGCGGAGCGGGGAGGTGACGGGTAATGTATATCAATCCTTTTTTGGCCGGGATACTGTTTACAGTCCTTGTTGAGGTAGCTTTCCTCATCGCGGCTGTGATAATTGGCACAAAGAAAAAGTGAGGTCCTGTGTGATGGATAAACAAGAAAAGCAGCGAGAGCAGGCCCGGCGGGTTGTGTTCGTTGGCTGCCAGATCTGTGGAGCCACGGATCGGACCCTCCGCAACTATGGGGACGGCAAAATTTGCTCAATCTGTCTGGAGCGCAAGCAACGAGCGGTGTCCAAAATGGACACCAGAAAGGGGTAAACTATGATCAAAATCGGAGAGTGCTATTTCAGCAGAGATCAGATTGCGGCTATCAAGCCCTGTGCGGATGGGGAGAATGCCGATGTGTATCTGGTGAATGGGGCTGTGATTACAGCGCGGGTCTGGACGGATGAAGTGCAGGATCTGCTTGGAAGGGCGGGAATCCTGCAGGTTGTCTCCTCCGTAGAGGACTTTTCCATTCCTACCGCAGATGAACTCGCGCTGCGGTCGGCCTATGAAGCTGGTTGCCTGTTTGTTGCTAAAGACAAGAACGGTCAAGTCTTTGCCTACAAGGGGAAACCAAAAAGAGGGAAGATCGACTGGATGTATAGTTCCGATCTGACTCCCTTGCGGCTCCGCGGGGATTTCGATTTTCTGTCCTTTGAGGATGAGGAGCCCTTGGATCTGGATGCTCTTTTCGGTGGGAGTACCACTGATGAATAGGTTAATGCGCTTCGTTCTCTACCATCTTGGCTTGCTACATCCCAGAATTCGCTTTTGGATCATTTGTCGGGTGGTCGGAGTCAAACCGTTTCCATGGGTATATCACTTTGCCTGCTTTGCGGAACCTCCGTACTTGTCGATTCCGCAAGGCCGACAAGCAGGAACAACGACAGCGGTTTTTCTTAGGTTGCTGATGTTGGGATGGGAAAAGGACGGTCTTTTTCCTGTGAGCGACATCGTTTATGCTGATTCTGATTTTCATCCGGATCAACGCCGATGTGTCTATTGGTATAATCAGGAGTACAAAAAGTTCTGTTTCAAATGCTCAAAGGCAGGGCTCCCATATTTGTCTTTTGATTTTATGGACTTGGTTGATGGACATGATTTACACAAGCACCTCATAATTGAGGTTCATAATGGAGGACGGAGGCCATAAGGGCGGCGGTCTGTAACTGTGAAAGGAGCAGACCGTTATGTCAAAGTTCAAGAAGGTTATTGTCGCTGGGCCGCTGGTGGTGGAGACTGTCTACCCGGCACCTAACCCAAGGGACAGCGTTGGGGTACGGCAGGGAAAGAAGGCTCTGTCGTCAGAGGCCCAGCGGCGGATGAATTTGAAGTATGCGTGGCAGAAGCTGGAACTGCTGATAGCCGCCAACTTCGGGGTCAAGGATCTGTGGATCGCCTTCACCTATGACGATGAACACCTGCCCACCTCCCGAAAGGAAGCCAACGCCATCATGAAGGCATTCCTCCGAAAGCTCCGGGCTTTCCGGAAGGCGTTGGGTCAAGAATTGCGGTATATCTATGTAACAGAGCATAAGCACGGGGACGGTCGGTGGCACCACCATGTGCTGATCAACGCCACGGGCGACGACTTCGAGCTGATCCGGAAGCTGTGGAACCAAGGCGGCGTTGAGATCAAGCCTATCCGCATTGACAAGGATAAAAACTACGAGAGCTTGGCTCGGTATATGTGCAAAGAGCAACGGGACAAAGTGGGCCTCCGGCTTTGGTCCAGCTCCCGAAACCTAGTTAGGCCGAAACCTGAGTGCTGGCGCGTGGATGATGACACGATGATTTCACCGCCTGCATCCTCGCCGTTGGTGCTGGAGGACACCGGCGATGTGACTACCGCTTACGGTCATTATCGGTATATAAAGTATCTGGCGGCTGGGTGGCAATTCACACCTAGGCCGAGGGCAAGGCGGAGGCGTGGGCGCCGCCGGGCGCGGTCGTGACCTTTTTATAAATTTTTCCGACTTGAGGAGTATATTAACTTATGGAAAAGGAGTGAAAAAAGCCTTGCAACTCAAAGAAAATCATGGTAGAATGTTGACAGTGAAAGATGGCTACCTCGGCTGTCCCCACTGTCGGCAGAACAAGAAGCTGCTCCAAGTGAAACCAGACACCAGAGCGGAGCATCTGACGCTGTACTGCCGGTTCTGTAAGACCGAGACAATCGTGAATATCGACAAGGGCCAGTGCTTTGAGAGCCGGAGCCAATGACTAACGCAGAGATGCGTGGTTGTTGGCTCCGGCTTTTTGTTTGCCCAGATCCGTGGAGGTGATAGCCCATGGCGCGCAAGCCGCTGCGGCCCTGCCGACACCCCGGTTGTCCAGCCTTGACCCGTGAGGGTTGGTGCGAGAAGCACAAGCCAAAACACCGTCGACGGCTGAGCGCAGAGTATCACAGCTGGTACAATCTGCCGCTCTGGAAAAACGACCTCCGGCCTGCTCAGCTCGCGAGGGAACCGTTCTGCCGGGTGTGTGCTGCCAACGGCGACCGGGTGTATGCCACGGTAGTGGACCACATCGAGCCTTTCCGTGGCATCTGGGCTCTGTTCATCGACCCGGCCAACCACGAGAGCCTGTGCAAGTTTCATCACGACCAGAAGACGGCCAGAGAACAGGCAGAGGAGCGCCGCAAAAACGGCGAAAAATAACGCGCTTTTGCGCGAGGATGCTTCGCCCGCCTGCCCGCAGGCGCGTGTGCCTGCCCCTATACCCACAGCGGCTCGCTGATTTCCGGGTTTCATTCCCTACGGGAATGCCCCCCCACCCTCGGAAAATTTCAAGCGGCCGCTCCTGATACCCCGTTTCCCCTCGTGTGTGAGAAAAATTCCCCAATGGCGTTTCAGCCGGAGGCGCAGAAGGAGAACATGACAATGCCAGCGAGAGCCAAGCCTTTGGAAAACCAGACCAAGCACATGACTCAGTCCGAGAAACAGGCCAGAGAACAGGCTGAGGCTGATATCATGCCGGTGCGCCCTCAGCTGGCTCTGAAGCCACCAAGCTATGTAAAAACAGATGCCAAGGCTAAAAAGTACTGGCTGGAGATCATCAAGCGCATGGAGGGCGTGAGTATCTTGGATGCTCTGGACGGCGAGGTCCTCGCCGTCTATTGCACCATGCTATCCCGGCGAGATGCCACCCATCAGCTGTTTGCCAAACTCCTGAGGGAGTCCAAGGCCAAGAATGTAGATCCGGAAACCCAAGCGGCGATTTTGGGAAAGCTGGACGGCCTCATGACCAAACTGCAGGGTCAGGAGCGTTCGATTCTGCAGTACGCTGACAAGCTAGGATTGACTCCTTCCGGGCGGATCCATCTGGCCCGGAGACGGGCGGCTCAGGCCGCCGGTGAGGTGGGGGACGCTGACGATTTGTTTGGAGACTGAGAGGAGATACCCATGAAGACTACGACAAAAATGGAAATGCGGCGGGTGTCCGATCTGGTGCCTAATACCAAAAATCTGCGGGAGCATAGTGAGGAGCAAATTTTACATCTGCGAGCCAGCATTCGAGAGTTTGGTTTTGTTGCCCCTATGCTCATTGAAGCCAACGGAAAAATTGTGCGCGGCGGTGGCCGGTTGTTGGCGGCGATAGCCGAAGGAATCGATGAAGTGCCCTGTGTCTTGGTAGAGCATCTGAGCGAGATCCAGCTCCGAGCCTATGTCATTGCCGACCACAGACTGGCTGAGGAATCCACATGGAATGAGGAAATGGTGCGGAGGGAACTTCGGGAACTCAAGGAAGCTGGGTTTGATATTCAGCTCACTGGGTTTGATGCCAACATCATCCTAGAGGAATCTAACGATGTTCAGGAGGATGACTACCTTCCGGATCCCCCCGCCCAGCCCAAGGCCCAGCTGGGTCAGATTTACCAACTGGGTTGCCACCGGCTCATGTGCGGCGATGCCACCGATGGTGATGATGTCCTCCGTCTCATGGGCGGGGTTCAGGCACATCTTCTGTTGACCGATCCCCCTTACAATGTGGACTACACCGGCGGGCCGGATAACGAGCGGGACGGTATCGCCAACGATTCCATGGACGATGTGGCTTATGAGAACTTCCTTCGAGCCGTCCTATCCAATGCCTTGGTTGTACTGGAACCGGGCGGATCCTATTATCTGTGGCACGCCGATGGTGAGTCTGGACGGGCAGTCCGAAATGCCTGCCACTATGTAGGGCTCACGGTTAGGCAGTGCTTGGTGTGGGTAAAGCAAACGGCCACTTTGGGCCGTCAGGATTATCAGTGGCAACACGAGCCTTGCCTGCATGGTCAGACCGAGGCCGAGGCTGCGGCACTGGAATGTGGCACCACTTTTGGAGACCATGAGGCGTGCCTTTATGGCTGGAAGGACGGAAGAAAGCACCTATGGCGTTCAGATCGAAAACAGACCACGGTTCTGGAGTATGACAAGCCCTCCAGAAGTATTGAGCATCCTACCATGAAGCCGGTTCGGCTCTTTGGCTACCAGATGGCTAACTCCACGTTGCCGGGTGCAGTGGTTCTTGATGTGTTTGCCGGAAGCGGTACCACAGCGATTGCCTGTGAGCAGCTGGGCCGGACTGCCTACATGATGGAGCTGGATCCTGCCAACGTGGATGTGATCATTGACCGCTGGGAGAAGTTCACCGGGCAGAAGGCGGTGTTGCTGAATGGGACGTAGACGAAAAAGCACCGCAGAGCTGCGGGCCTCCGGCAGCCGTCATTACTCTGAGGCCCAGCTGGAGGAGCGAGCGAAAACCGAGGTTAAGCCTCCTCCGGTGAAAACTCTGGAGCCGCCAACCTATCTTCCTACATCGCTGGCTGCAAAGTTCCGCCAGCTTGCCCCTGTCCTTATCAATATGGGGGTGCTGACTTCGGTGGATGGAGACTGTCTGGCCCGGTACCTGATTGCCGAGAATAATTATCTCCGAGCCACCAATCGGCTTACCTCGGCCATGAATACCGGGAACACGGTGGAGGCCGATAAATGGTCAGCCATTCAGGATCGCTTCTTTCGGCAGTGCCGGGCCGCAGGCGGCGATTTGGGCTTGACCGTTTCAGGCCGCGGTCGGCTGGAACTGCCCTCCGGGCATGAGCCAGAGGAGGCCCCCGGAGAGGAGGCTGATCTCTTTGGCGACGACTAAAAAAGCCAGACCCCAGACCGGCAAGCACCACCCTGTCAGCGTTTACGCCAAGCAGGTCACCCAAGGCAAGCTACACGACCTATGCGGACCCTATGAGATTGCCGCCTGTCAGCGGCACCTAGACGATTTGGAGCGGCAGGGAACCGAGGGCTTCCCGTATGTATTTGACGCCACGAGGGCGGACCGCATCATTCGCTGGTTCAGCCAGTGCGTCCAAGTCCGGGGCGTAGAACAGCGTGAGGCCATCCAGCTCCAGCCATGGCAGATTTTTGATCTGGGGTGTGTCTACGGCTGGGTCCATAAGGACACCGGGGCTAGACGGTTCAAGCGAACCTACAACAAGCGGGCCCGTGGTAACTTCAAAAGCACCGAGAAGTCCGGCCAGTGCCTCTACCATATGTGTGGCGATGCCATGTATCCGCCCTACCACCCGGAACTGGCGACCTTTGAGCAAGAGCCGGAAGTGGAGTGTGCTGCCGTTGACCGAAGCCAAGCCATGCGCGTCTTTGGTGACGCCAAGAAGATTGCTCAGGCCAGCCCGAATATTGCCAAGCGGCTCCATATTCCAAAGTCTAACCCTGTGACCCACCTGACGCGAGGCGGTTATATGAGGGCGCTGTCCAAGGACACCAAAAACAAGGATTCTGGCGCTCCCAGCTACTTTGTGGTAGATGAATACCATGCACACCAAACCTCGGACATCTATGACATCGGCCTCAATTCCTTTGGTAAGCGTCCGCAGGCTCTTCTGGACGTGATCACCACGGCGGGCGATGACGCCCAGTCCAAGCCCTGCTACGCAGAGGAAACCTACGCCAAGCAAGTTCTGGACGGCGGTGTGGTCGATGAGACCTATTTCGTAATGATTCGGGAGCTGCCGGACGGGGCCAACCCACACGACAAGAGCCTGTGGTGTATGGCCAATCCCTGCCTGCGGTATCCGAATGAGTACAGCAAGTACCTGCTGGAGCAGATCGAGGCAGAGTATACCGCTGCCTATGGCTCCAATGACCCCCACAAGATTCGGCAGTTTCTCACCCGCCGGATGTGCCAATGGCAGACTGGCGCGGTGAACCGATATTTGGATGAGAATTGTATGGCCAAGGCCAAAAAAGCTCAGGTTCCAAAGGAGCAGTTTGCCAATCTGACTGATGGGCTGGAGTGCTGGTGCGGCTTTGATCTAGGTAAGCGCATCGACCTTTCGGGAGCAGCTGCCGTATTCATTCTCCCTGACGGTCGTGTGGCCATTAAAGTGCATGGCTTTATGCCGCAAAATCGAGCCACTTACCACGAACACACCGACCGGATCCCATATGTGTCTTGGGCCAAAGGCGGATTTTGCACCCTGACCCCCGGTGATGTGACCGACAACAGCTATGTGGATAACTGGATTTGTGAAGGCGAGCGGGATCATCGATGGTCTGTTGTAGAGACTGACTACGATGGCCACAACGCAACGGATCTGGCAATCAAGATGTGTGAGGAACGCAACAATGAAGACTTCTGCGTGGAAATCGCCCAGACATGTGCCGGACAGAACCTTGCGGTCAAGGGGTTCCGAGAACTGCTTCTTCAGGATCGTCTGGTGTTGGAGGAAAGTCCGCTTTTAATCAGATGCTTAGCCAATGCCATCGAGATTACCAATAACTTTGGTGATATCAAACTTTCAAAGAAGCACAAGGATGACACCGAGCGGATCGATCCTGTGGCCGCTGCCATGAACGCCCTATCAAGGGCTCTGATTCGGAGAAACAACCCCACCCTGTCGGATCGCATTTCTCAGGGCGAGTGGACAATGTGAGCGGTGTCCAATTTGGACACCGGGAAAGGATGGATACCAATGAAATGGATCCTGAAGGCCATGGGTGATATGCTTCCCACCGGCTTGCTGGTGCTGGGGGCTGTTTCCATATCTTGCGGCATTGGGCTGATCTATCTCCCGGCGGGGATGATTGCCGCCGGAGTTCTGTCTATCCTCGGCGGGGTGCTTCTGATTCGTGGAGGAGGTGATGATAGTGAGTAATCGACTGGAGCGGGGTGTGAGGGCAACCCTGCGGAGCCCTCCGCAGGTGAAGGATTCCACCCCTGTGGCCTCGCTGCCATCTTCTTGGGTTCCTAGTAGCCTGACGGACACTGGAATTACGTCCGCCATGAAACTCTCCGCGGTGGACCGTTGTATTGAGGTCCTGTCAGACTCCATGGGCAAGCTCCCCATCTATGTCATGGATCGCAAGACTAGAGAGCGTATCGAGAATCACCCACTGAACAAGATTTTGACGTTGCGGCCAAACGAAGCACAGACCCCCACTGTGGCCAAGAAGATGATCGAGTGCAACCGCAACTGCGGTACAGGTGGGTACGCATGGATCATTCGCTCACCTACCACTCTCCGCCCAGAGGGCTATCTCCCGGTTCCACATGAGCTGGTGACACCGTGGCTGGATACCGATGGGTATGTTTGGTACACGGTGATCCACCCCTTCACGGGCTCGTTCATGACCGTCCATCGGATGGATATGATTCACACCCTAGGGTACACCCATGACGGCTATCGTGGCATTAGCGTGCTGTCTAGGGCCAGTGAGGTCGTTGGGGCGGCTAGGGCCGCCCAGCGGTACAACTTTTCGTATTACGCTAACGGCGGCCAGCCCGCCGGTGTGCTTAAGACAGAGACGGATTTGAGTGGCTATGTGGAGATCACTCTCCCAGATGGTAGCACGGAGAAGGTGTCCAAGAAGGATCTGATTCGCGCTGAATGGGAAAAGCGTCATTCTGGCCCCTCCAACGCCCAACGGGTAGCCATTCTGGACTACGGCTTGGATTATAAGCCCGTCAGCATATCCAACAAGGACGCCCAGTTTGTGGAGCAGGCGGAGCTGTCCGTCCAAGACATCGCCCGGTTCTTTGGAGTGCCTCTTTACAAGCTACAAGCGGGGAAACAGAGCTACGATTCCAACGAGCAGAACGCAATCGAGTATGTGGTGTCAACCCTGCACCCTATTGTGACGCAGTACGAGGAGGAACTGACCTACAAACTGCTGCCTCCCAGTGAGGCGACCAAGTTGCGAATCCGAGTCAATATGATGGCAGAGCTGAAGGGGGACATCACCAGCCGGGGCCAGTGGTATCGCATTATGCGGGAGATTGGTCCGTTCTCGGTTAATGACATCCGGGCTCTAGAAGATCTCCCAGACGTGGAAGGCGGCGACGATCGTATGGCCTCTCTCAACTATGTTCCCCTGTCTGTATGGAAAGACCTGAGTATTTCTAGAAATACACCGCAAGGAGGTGAGAACGCATGAGCAAGGTTACTTTGAACGGCCATGTGGTGGCCAGCGAGGATCAATGGCTCTACGACTACTTTGGCATCAGCGCCTTTTCTCCGGATACTGTTCGCCATGCGCTGGAGAATAACCCGGAGGGTGAGGATCTGGAGGTGGAAATCAACAGCGGCGGTGGCTCGGTGTTTGCTGGGTTTGAAATCTACTCCATGCTGTACTCTGCCAAGTGTAACACTGTGGCTATTGTCCAGTCGCTGGCGGGGAGTGCCGCATCCACCATCATGTCGGGCTGTAAGCGGGTGTTAATGTCCCCTGTGGCGCAGGTGATGATCCACCTGCCCAGCTGTACCATGTCGGGCAACCAGAACGACATGAAACACGAGGCAAAGGTGCTGGAAAGCATCACCCAGTCCGTTCTCAACGGTTACCTAGTCCACTGCAAGGGCAAGAGCGACCGGACCAAGCTGGAGAAGCTGATGCAGGCCGAGAGTTGGCTCACGGCTCAAGAGGCGGTTGCGCTGGGTCTTGCGGATGGCATCTTAGGCGATGATGAGAGCGGCGGTCAAGTCTCGGTCGCTATTGTCGACGCCGTTGGCTCTGGCATCCGAGCTCTGGCAACCAACAACCTTGGCCCCCTGCCTACCCAAGAGCTACTTGCCCGGTATGAGCAGATGGTGAGGGATGGAGCCTCTCCTGTTGAAGGTCATCCGGTGGCGGATGTGGCACCCATCGACGACCCTTCGGAAAATCCTGATGCTGAATGTGAGAATCAGGATTCTGCCCCTAGCAATGACTGGCTGATGAAAGCCCGCCTAGACATTGAACGCAACCGTTTAATCAACATCACTTGAGGAGGAGTAAACATGAAAAAAGAACGAATCAACAAAAGCGAACTGATCGATCTGGCCGACAAGAGGACGAAAGCCTTGGACCGTGCGGATAAGGCCTACCGGGATCACAGGAAGGATGACTACGACGCTGCTATGGCAGATGTCGATCGTCTCAACGAGGCGATCGACATGGCGCAGAAGCTGATTGCTCAGGAGGAGCGCGATGCGGCACTGGAGCAGGCGCACGGTGGTGACCGTGGGCTTGCTGACGTCGATCGCACGGCCCAGATTCGGGCCTCGCGCGAATACACCCGAGCCTTCTGCAATGCCGTGCGTGCCCGTCTGGCTCCTGTGACCGCCAGAGGGCGTGATGGCTACGACATTCTTCTGAATGCCCTGACCGAGGGTGTGAATGAAAACGGCGGTTTCTTGGTGCCGGTGGATCTGCAGACTCGCATCAATGAGCTTCGTCGGCAATTTGTCAACCTGCGCTCTCTGGTGCACGTTGAACCCGTGACCGCTCCGACCGGCTACCGGGTTCTGGACTCCGCCCCGACCAAGGGCTTTACCAAGATGTCCGAGATGGGTCAGGTCCCTACCGATGACCAGCCTGACTTTTCCCGGTACGAGTACAAGGTCGAGGACTTTGGCCTGATCGTGCCCATCTCCAACGACCTGCTGTCGGACAATGACGCCGCCCTGCTGGAGTATTTGGCTCGCTGGATGGCCAAAAAGGCCACGCTCACGGAAAACACGCTGATTCTGAGCCTGCTGGCCACCGTTAAGTCTACCACCGTGGCGGCCGGACGGGAACTGGCTGCCATTAAGAGTGCTTTGAACGTGACTTTGGATCCGGACATCGCGCTCAATGCCGCCATCCTGTCCAACCAGACTTCCTACAATGTTCTGGATCTGCTGGAGGACAGCAATAATCGGCCTCTGCTCCAGCCCGATATCTCTGCCACCAGCGGCTATCAGATCAAGGGTAAGCACGTCACCGCAGTCGCCAACCGGCAGCTGGCCGATACCGCGGAGGGTAGCCCTTTGTATATCGGTGACTTTACCTCGGCCATCACCCTCTTTGATCGGCAGATCATGGAGTTTGCGGCGACCAATATCGGCGGTAGTGCGTGGCGCACCAATTCCACTGAGGGCCGCGCCATCATGCGGCTGGATGTCAAGCAGGTGGATAAAGACGCCGTGGCGTCTCTGAAGCTGGCCGCTGGCGGATCCGGTTCCGCCAGCGAATCCGACGCTACTGATGAATCTGGCACCACTGGTGCCGCCGGTTAAGGAGGGATGACTTATGGCTACTACGAAGAAAACCAAGACCAGCGGCGCCGCCGCTACGGAGCAGGCCAAGGCTTCCGAGACGGGCACCAAGCCGGTGGAGAAGACCAACACGCTCCCGGAGGACGTTGTGGTCGTTGACCATTCCAGCGGGCTGAACCTGCGGGAAGGCCCCGGCACCTCCTTTGATGTGCTGGCGGTCCTTCCCGATGGGACGCACCTGACCGTGCTGCCGCTCCCCGCTGGGGTCGAGGTTCCCGGCTACGCTCCGGTTCGCTATGAGAGCGAGGAGAGCGAGGAGAGCCCTCTGGTGGGCTGGGTCAATACCGACTTCGTCCGGGAGGACTGATTTATGGACGCCGACAAGCTGAAAGCGGTCAAGGAGTACATGAAGGTGGAGGACGAATGCGGAGAAAAGGAGGACACCCTTATTTGGGCCCTCTATCTGGCGGCCAAGCTCTACCTAGGGGTGCCGGAGCCAAAGGAAAGCAATCCCTTGTATGATTTGGCCGTCTGGCGGCTGACGCTCCACTACTACGACCACCGGGACTCTGTCGGCAACGAGGCGGACTTCCCGGCTGGCCTGCGGCCGATCATCAACCAGCTCAAACTGACGCCCGGTGAGCAGGGCGTGACCATCTTATAAGTCAGGGCCAGAGCATTGAGTGCCGGGGCCGTTCCCATTCGTGGGGGCGGCCCCGGCTTTTTGCTTTCCCGGAAAGGAGGCTCTTATGATCGACCCCGGCAAGATGCGCCACCGGATCACCTTCCAAGAGTTCGATGGTGAGGCGGACGACTACGGTGACCCGCTGGAGACTGACGATAGCCATTGGAATGATGTGGTCACCACTTGGGCGGCCATTGATCCCATCAGCGGGCGGGAGTTTTACGCTGCCGAGCAGAGCCAGAGTGAGGTGAGCCACAAGGTCCGGCTTCGGTACCGGCCCGGCATCACCACGGCCATGCGAATCTCCTTTGGCAGTCGGCGGTTTAAGATTATCTCCGTCATCGACTGGGAGGAACGCCACGAGAGCCTGCTGCTCATGTGCAAGGAGCTGGTCCCGTGAGCCGGATGGATGCCCTCTTCTACATGGAGGACCTAGCCAAGTTCCGGCGCACGCTGGACAAGGTCGGCGCCGTCCCCCAGAAGGTGGTTACCAAGGCGGCAGGAAAGGGCCGCACGGTGGTTAGAAAGGCAATCCGTGGGCAGGTCCCTGTGGACACCGGGACGCTCAAGCGTGGGATTATCAGCACCGGCGAGCGGAGCCAAACCAAGGGCAAGAAGGTCTACCAGCTTCGCTTTGACCCAGCCCTCAATGATGTGTTCCAGCGACCGATCCTGAACCCCGGAGAGGCCGGAGGGAAAAGCCCCAAGGGCTATTATCCGGCCTCCATGGAGTACGGCTTTCTGACCCGTAGTAGAGGCGGAGGGCTGTCCTATGTGCCCGGTTACCACTTCATGAGGGAGGGAGCCGAGCAGAGCGCGGCGGCGGCCAAGTCTGCCATGCTCCGCACCGCCACGACTGAACTGGAGAAGGAGTGGGTGAAGTGACCCCGGAAAAAGCATTTTTGACCGCTCTGGAGCCGATTGACAGCTTGAAATCAAAGGTCTACCCGGTCAACGCGCTCAAAAACGCTCCACCGCCTTTTGTTTTCTACGCGCAGAAGGAGGAGGACGGCGTGGACGATCTGGAGGGCCAGACCGGTCTGCAAACGGCCACCTTTGAGATCCACTGCGTGGCTAAGTCCTACGCCGCTCTGGTGGCTGTGTGTGGCTCGGTCCGTTCTGCGCTGCAGGGTATGCAGGGCAAAATCTTTGGCGATCTGCTCATTGAGCGGGTCAAGGTCCGACAGGCTTCCCCGGACCTGCACGAGCGGGAAGTCAACCTGATGCGGAGGGTCTACACCCTCCAGCTTGATTATCAAGGAGGAATCTGACAATGAGTAAATCCAGATCTGTGGGCACCAAGTTGATTATCAACAACAAGGTAATCGGCGGCCTGAAGAGTATCAACGGCGTTGAGATTACCGCCGATACCACCGACGTGACCGACCTAGGCAACGAGGACGGTTACAAGGAGTTTTTGGCGGGCTTCATGGATGGCGGTGAAGTGGCCGCCAGTGGCTATCTGGACAGCGAGAACGAGGGCCAGACTGAAGTCTACGATGTTCTGAATGAGGGCGATGGAAGTCCGGTTCCCTGCGAGATCCGCTTCCCGCCCAAGATCGGGAAGTCTTGGTACTTCGAGGGTGTGCCCACTAAGTTCGCGACTTCTGCTGAGCTGGAGGATGCCATTGCCTTTGAGACTGCCATCAAGGTGTCCGGCAAGCCCGTGCTGAAAGCCACCAAGCCCCCTGCGCCGGCTGAAAGTAAGCCTGACGCTGAGGCTGCCGGTTAAGGAGGAGTAAACGATGGATATGCAAAACAAGACTTTCCCCGCGGTTCTGCCCGATGAGAACGACACCGTCATCATTGAGCTGGACCGCCCCCGTGAGCTGAAGCTGGGCCATAAGGCGCTGAAGCGTTTTTCCGCCCTCACCGGAAAATCCTTGGCGGAGCTGGAGGAAGCGATTCAGCACTACGACGTGATGGCCGCTCTCATGTATGTGATGCTGGCCGTGGACGCCGAGAAGCACGGCGAGGATCTGACGCCGGATCAGGTTGACGACCTGCTGGAGGACGTCCCCATCTACCAGCAGATGGCGCTGGCCACCAAGGCTATCCAGATGGCCATGGTGGATCCTGCTGCTGAGGCTGAAACTGAAGGTGAAGCTGAAGGTGAGGCGACTGATGCCGACCCTCAGCAGGCGGCTGGGACTGGCGTCAGAGCCTGAACCTTGCCGCCACCATAGGGATCTCCCTCCGGGACTGGGAGGATATGACCCCCGCCCAACTCAACCTTTATGCGCGGGCCTACACCAAGCGCCGTCAGGATGAGCAGAAACTGGCCCAAGCCAATATCTACTCTCTGGCGGCGCTGGTTCGACCCATGATCTGGGGTAAACACCCCCCCAGTTTCGAGAAGGTCTTTCCGGGGCCCAAGAAGAAGCCACAGGAAATGACCGATGAGGAGATGTACGCACAGATTAAAAAACTAAACGCCCTATTTGGGGGCGAGGAGGTGGATTGATGGCCGTCGTCAAAAACCTAATGGTGCGTGCTGGTGCTGATTTTTCCGCCATCACCACCCAAGCCAATAAGGCAAAAGTATCAATGGCTGGAATGCAGACTGGTGTCAGCAAGTCCTGTAGCAAGATGACCTCGTCCGTGCGAAGCATGGGCAAGGTCTTTGCTGCTATCGGGCTCACTATCTCGGCGGCAGCCATCACGGCCTTTTCCAAGGATGCCAAAGCCGCCTATGAAAGGCAGGCGGAAGGTGAGGCCAAGCTGGCTCAGGTGATGAGAAACACCATTGGGGCCAGTCAGGAGGAGATCCAAAGCATTAAGGATCTTGTGGCTGCCCAGCAGAAGCTGGGTGTAATTGGAGATGAGATTCAGCTTGCTGGAGCTCAGGAGTTGGCCACTTATGTGTCCATGACCTCCACGTTGCAGAAACTGATCCCCGTGATGAACGACATGGTGGCGCAGCAGTACGGCTACTCTGCTACGGCTGAGAACGCCACCAACATCGCCACAATGTTGGGCAAGGTCCTTTCTGGCCAGACAAGCGGCCTCTCTCGGTATGGTTACTATTTCACCGCTGGTCAGGAGGCCATCCTGAAATTCGGCACCGAGGCTCAAAAGGCCGCTACTCTTGCTGAAGTGGTGGAGCAGTCCGTGGGCGGCATGAACGCCGCTCTGGCAGCGACACCATCTGGTCGACTAAAGCAGGTGTCCAACACTCTGGGAGACATCAAGGAAAACTTCGGGCTTGCGGTTACCAGCATCGCCACCACCTTTATTCCGGCCCTCAACGGAGCGTGTACGGTTTTAGCTAACCTAGCGACCTTGGCTAACAAAGTGGCTCAGTCCATTGCCAACGTGTTCGGCGGCGGAGTCTCCGCAGGCATGGCCACCGCGGTCAGATACACCGGCGCTGCGACGGAGGGTATGGAAGACCTTACCGATGCCACGAAGAAAGCTGGTAAGGCGGCCAAGGGGTTGGGAACTTTTGGTTTTGATACCATTCAGAAGATCTCCGGCGGTTCGTCCTCTGCCAATGCGGCCGCTACTGATACAGGTGGCGGTGTCGGCGGTGCGGGGGCGATCACGGAGACCGCAGAGGTGGCCAGTGAGGCAACGGAAACGGTAGGCTGGCTGGAGAAGGGGCTTGCTCGCCTAAAGGAGACGGTGGACAACATCGACTTCAGCAAGCTCACTGGCGCACTGGATCGTCTGAAGACCTCGGCGGCGCCGTTGACCGCGACCATGTTCTCCGGGCTCAAGTGGGCCTATGACAATGTGCTGGATCCTCTGGCCAAGTGGTCCATCGAGGACGCTATTCCGTCCTTCTTTGATGTGCTGGGAGCCAGCGCTCAGGCGGTAGCTGAACCACTCCAGCGCTTAGGCAAAGCACTCCAGCCTCTGGTGTCCACAGCGTTTGGGGGAATTAAGTGGGCCTATGACAACGTGTTCATTCCCTTTGCCAGCTGGACAGGCGGAGAGCTGGCTCCGGCTTTTTTGAATGCTTTGGCCTCGGCGGCAAGCCTGCTCTCTGCGGCGGTGAGTGCCCTGCAACCTATGGCTACATGGCTTTGGGATAGCTTTCTGCAGCCGATTGCCAGCTGGACAGGCGGCGTTATCGTTGGAGTACTGGGAGAGATAGCAGACGGCCTGAGTGGCATTGCTGACGTGATCAACGGGAATATGTCCATTGGCGAGTTCTTCGCTAACCTGTCGCCGGCTCAATCGATTTTGACAGGTATCGCCGCGGCACTGACCGCAATCGGAGTCGCGTCTGCTGGCCTCGCCGGGCTGAGTGCCATTTCAACCTTCATTCAAAGTGTGAAGAGCCTAAATGCAGTAGGGATCATCGGAAAGTTAGCGGAAGTGTTCGCTTTAACGGCGAGTGGAGCAGGCACGTTGAAGGAGGCTATGGCGGCAGTCTTTGGTCCTGCATCCCCGCTTGCAGGTGTGGCCGCTGTGATAGGCGGGGCTGTCGTAGCGTTTCAAAATTTCATGGCCATGCTGAACAGTGGTTTTAGCTGGATTAGAGAGGCGCTTATGGTTGTGGGCGTTGCTATTGCGGCCATAGGTGCCGTGATCCTTGGAGCACCTGCTGCTGTAGCTGCCGTTATTGCGGCAATCGTTGCCGCTGTCGCGACCGCAGTGGTGTTGATCAAGGAGCACTGGAACGAGATCCTTGCTTTTGGCAAAGCGGCATGGGAAGGCATCAAGGCGGCGTGGAATGCCGCTGGTGAGTGGTTCAACACCAACATTATTGCGCCGGTAGGCGCGTTCTTTACCGGGTTGTGGGCAGGGATTCAGACTGTCGGCGCCGCGGCATGGACGACCATCAAAAACGCATGGGCGGGTGCCAGTACTTGGTTCTCTACCAATGTGATTGCGCCCCTCTCTAACGGCTTTAAGGGCTTGACCAACGGCATCATCGGCTTCTTTGAGGGCCTAGCCAACGCTGGCATCGGTGCCGTCAATGGCATTATCGGCGGCCTTAATAAGATCAGCATTAAGACACCAGACTGGGTGCCGGGTATCGGTGGCAAGCAATTTGGCATCAATATCCCAACGGTTCCAACCCTCAATCTTCCAAGATTGGCCGAGGGTACCGTTCTTCCGGGTGGGCACCCCTACGCTGCAATCGTCAACGATCAAACCAGCGGTGTCAATGTGGAGGCTCCTCTGGACACCATCAAGCAAGCTGTGAGTGAAGTTATAGCCAGCATCCAGTGGATCCTAAAGGTGAAGCCTGAGCCGGGTCTGACCCGATATCTGAGCTACGAGCTGGAGAAGGAGGGTACACGCCGGGGCAGTCGAGCGATTGGAGGTCATGGCTAATGCGGATCTTTAAGATGGACGGGGTGGCCTATGACGTTCTAGTTCCGCTGGATGGCGGCCTGACCCGTGAGGCCGACATTTCTGACGGCCCGCTGGTGGGCCGGATGCAAAATTACAAAATGCAACGGGATCTCGCCGGTACCTTCTACAACTACACGCTGAAATTCGGTGCGCTCCGCCGGAATGTCGGCCAGTACGATGCCTTTTTCGAGAGGCTGACTGCTCCGGTGGAGAGCCACCAGCTGGTGGTACCCTATGGGCAGGGCTCCATGGAATACGAGGCGTATGTGTCCAAGGTTAATCATACGCTCAAATCCTGCTTTAATGGGGTTCGGGAGTGGGGGGATGGCAGCGTGACCTTCTCCGCCATGGAGCCCCAGCGACTTCCCGGAGAGAATATGTCGGTGCCCTTAATCGGAGGCGCCAAATCGGCCAACAACCTGTTCAGTGTTGATGGTGTAGGGTATAACGTCATCATCAAGAGGGACGGCGGCGTGAACTGCGAAGCGGATATCGCCGATGGACCGTTGACCAAGCGGTCAATGGCGTATCGGATGCGGCGGGATCTCGCCGGAACTTTCTACAATTACACAATGGCATTTGATACCACCTACCTCAACGTGGACCAGTACGATGCCCTCTACCAAGTTCTGACCGCTCCTGTGGACAGTCATATAGTAGTCGTTCCCTTTGCTCAAGAATTTATGGAGTATGAAGCGTATATCTCCAAGGTGACAGATGCCTTAAAGAGCTGCATCCATGGTGTCCAACGCTGGGGGGATCTAGCGGTGACCTTCACCGCGGTAGAACCCCAACGCCGTCCGCGATAGGGGGTTGGAACATGGCAAACCAATATGAGATACAAATCGCCCGGAAGGATGGGCTTTGGGACATTTACACAAAAAAAGATCTGGATGATCTGTCCGGTGTGATGGCGGTTGATCTAGTAGGTGATGAGTTGACGGTGGATACCTTGACGCCAGTGGTGAATGTGGATCCTGACGCCGTTGAACTTATTGCCCCAGCGGACTATGACGGGGTGCTTACCTCTGACGGCTTTATGTTGGCGACCAGCTGGGTTGAGACGCGCAATCCGCTTGCAGTGGCTCATGGCGCTGTGGTTCTGGCTCTTAAGAATGGAGTGCTGTTTTCCAAGGGCTACTGCGACTATGTCGAGCAGCTCGGCTCAGACACATACCAATTCAACGTGGTGTCGCCAGTTGGTATGCTACTAAACCGACCCCACTGTGGGGGAATCTATACCGGCGAATCCTTCATTCAGGTGTGCGCTGAAATCATCGGAGATTCGTTTGCTTTTACCGTTGAGGATGATGTGGCGGCGCTGGCTATCTATGGATGGTTGCCCTACGTTGACCATGCCAGAGACAATCTACACCAGCTGCTCTTTGCCTGTGGCGTGGCAATGACCAAGGACGTCTTTGGCGATGTAGTCTTTTCATTTCTCTACAACGCCGAAGCTGGCGTGCTTGACGAGTCCGTCCTCTATCGTGACAACGGATCAATCAAGCACTCTGCTCCGGCTACGCAGGCGGCGGTCACGGAACATACATACGAGGCGCTGGAGGGCGATGAGCGTGTAACTGTGTTTGATAACACGAACGGCTCCGGGGCGGCAAATCATCGTTTGGTGAAGTTCACGGATGCCCCCGTTCACCACTTGGAGGCCACCGGCCTGACAATCCATGAGCAGGGGGTCAATTATGCCATTGTCAGCGGCACAGGAACATTGACGGGCCAGAAATACACCCACATCACTCAAGTGGTTACCGCCTCCAACCAGACCGATGAACAAACCCCAAAGGTGATTCCGGTGGAAGACATGACTCTGGTTTCCATCGTAAATTCCGAGAACGTGGCCAAGCGGGTGCTGGCGTTCAACACCTCGCAGCGCACTATCAAGTGCGATCTGGTATTCAACGCCGAGCAGTGCGGCCGCAAGTACGCCTTTAACGATCCGTGGGGCTCTCCGGTGACGGCGTTCTTGTCCACTATGCAGTTGACAATGAGCAACATTATCAAGGCTAAGTGTGAGTTGATTGCTGGCTACGCCCCCACTGGACAAGGCAATAACTATTCCCACGCGGTCATCCTTACAGGGACAGGGCAGTGGAAAAAGCCACCCGGTGTTGACAGCGTGAAGGCGGTTATGATCTCCGGCGCTGAGGGCGGTTATAGCGGTGGCGATGGCCATGCCGGAGGTCAAGCCTCACGGTCCGAATATGGCAACGGCGGAGAAGGTGGCGTTCCGGGATTGCCGGGACGTGGAGGACGGGTGTTGTCGGTCGTCATGGATGTGTCCAATTTGGACACCATTGACTATTCTTGCGGCGAAGGCGGAGAAGGAGGGGTTTCCCAAGGCACCGAACCCACTCCCGGACAGCTAGGGGAAGACACGGTTTTTGGAGGTTACTCTACCGCCGAGGGTCAGGTTTCCGCTGCTGGCGTGGTCAACCTGTTTACCGGAGTGGTTTACGGTCTGAGCGGCAATAGCAACGGAATCGCTGGCCTTGCCGGCGGAGGTCCATCTAATCCACAAAGCCTAGTCTTTGAAGATGTCACCTACACAGGTGGCAGTAAGGGCAAAAACGTGGACGGCTATGTATCCGGTGTAGCCTACGGCGGTTGGGGTGGAGGACCCGCTGCTGGAGCCAACGGTAGCGATGGTAAGAAAGGCTCCACCAGAGCAAACAATGGTAATGGCTTCAACGACGGCGGCGACGGCGGTGCCGGCGGTTCAGCCATTCCACGAGCTGACACTACCATTCTGGGTCAAGGCGGCGATGGCGGCCATGGTGGTGGTGGCGGTGGTGGTGGCGGTACTGTCACGGGAACATCTATGTATGCTTGGCCCGGTAGTGGTGGAGCTGGTGGGAAAGGCGGCAAGGGAGCCAAGGGCGGTCCCGGCTGCATCATTCTGTACTTTTAAGGAGGGGAGCCTTATGGGAGATAGAATTTACCATTCGCCCTTCACGTTAGAGCAGATCAGGGCGGCCGAAGGGAAAGGCCCCATCATCCAAAAGGTTGGGAATGTCGGCTACTGGTGCCTCTGGAATATCGAGGAAATGCGGTACGTTCAAACGGAGTATCCGGCTCTCATTGGAGACATCAACGAAATATCCTCTAAGGTCAATCAGGTCAATGTCTCAGCAGGTCAGGCAGCCCAGAGTGCCAGTGAGGCTGAAACATCAGCTGAAAATGCCGAGGCGGCGGCTCAGCGGGCGGAAGAGGCGGCAAAACGCTCGGCGGAGATTGATGTAGTCATTGGGCCGTCGTCACTCATTACTGAACTTCCGCCGAGGACAATCCTCTTTTGCACGGACGGAGACGACGTGGTACCCGTTGTGGCGGAGAGTATCATCAATGAAGTCGCTGCGGCGGTGGATCGGATTGTGGACGGAGAGCCGGAGGGGGTGGTCGAGGATGGCTAGCCTGAAAGAAAGCCTCCAGAAGCTGAACCAATCCACTGGGGAAATGCGCCAAGCGGTGGCCCAAATCAACGCAGACACCACGGAAAAGGATGGCCTAACGGCTCTCACGGAACGCATCAGAACCGCTCCCAGCATCGGTGGCGACACCAAGGGGGTGGTCACAGCCTCCGCAAGCGTTTACAAGGAAGATCTGATTGGCGTCTATCAGGAACTAAAGCGGAAAGGAGATCCGCTGCGCGTGGTGGTAGACGATGGGACGCTCTTGGCGGCGGACAGCGTGGACGACACAGTGATCTTTCTCTTTTCCCAAGATGATAACACCTACATCAAGGCAGCCAAGTGGACCGGGAGTGAGTGGCATCTGGGGGCAACGGAGCTGTTTTTGGAGGGGCCGCTGACCCAAGGGGTGCTCAAAGCGGGGAAGACCGCCAACTACGACGCGATGTGGCTGGCCGTTTTGTACCGTGAGGAGGAGATTGGCTGTATCCAGTTTTGGGAGATTGGCGGAGAAAACGGCCTAACCCTCACCCGGCGGGGAACCGACCTATGGTCGGCAGATAGCCCGCGGAACATTTGCGCCGCGTGGACTATGCGGCCCACGATCTACACTTACGCGCGGAATTCAAAAACCGGGTTTCTGGAGCTCACCAACCGCCTTACGGTAGTGAGCCAGAACGCAGAGGGCAAGATCGTGGTGACGGGGATCGAGCCGACGCTGATGGACAATGCTGACGGACAGGAATACCTATCGGCCACAATCGCCACAACCAAGACCATTGAGGCGGGGGACTATCCGGCGGTGATGGTACGGGAGGAGGCGCTGGAGGCGTTCACTGTGCCGGAGGCGGACGGGGAGGAATATCAGTCTAGGGCGTGGACGATTTCGGCGTATGTTCCAATAAGCGGCTCTATCTATATTACTTTCCCGGCAGCAGACGGAAACCGTTACCTGCTCGAACTTTATGATCTGGAGGACAGAAAAGTACGCCCGTATGTGACGTTTGACTACGAGGTCACAGCCTGCAAGAAGCTACATCTGGGCGGGTATATGCCCACCGCCGCGGCGATTTCCGGGCTTGGAGGAGACATCTGGAAGACGGGCCTCTTTGGCGGTGTGAGCCGTACCAAGGGGAATGCCCAGAAGAGCACCTTGGGGGCGGAGATATGGAGCGGGTATTACAGTCTTGGCGTAGCAAAACCGTTTCCGCTGGAGTTCGGAGAAGAAAAACCGATCTATGGCGGCAATATCGGGCTTGTTGCAGCTTGCAATCTGCGAGAAAACCAGCTTGCCGCTGTGGGTTTTTGTACGGAGGGTAAATATAAGTGCCTCCTATGGCAAAGCAAAGGCGGCGGTCCAGCGGTGGAGATCGCAGACGTGGGCGTAGCCGCGGAGCTGGTGACCAGCGGGTACGCGGCGGCTCTGGTGTATCAGCGAGAGCACAGCGTATACCTCCAGCAGCTTGAAGTGGTGGAGGTGGTGGCGACTGTGGAAGACGACAAGCTGGCGGATGGGATCGCCATAACCGGCGGAAGTCCGGGACAGGAAATACAGTATAAGGGCTGGAAATGACCCTTGGTCTGATACCGAGGCGTCGGACAGCGGTGCAGAGGCCGAGGAAGGAGGGCAGGCACGGCCTAGGCAACAATGTCCAATGCCGGAAAGCACCAACCTAATGCCCCATCCGCAACGCGGGTGGGAACAGAAAAGAAGGGAGTAAGACATGATTTATACGAAATCTGCTTACAAGGAAATTGTAGCGATTGACCCCTATGTGGTCTGCTTGGCTGACTAAGCCCCGGGCAGACGCAAATAAACCCGGTGAACGCAAGATGTAAATGCGGTGTCGTCTTGTCCGGATCTTTTGGGCAGAAATAGACGGCTAACGGTTTCGGGCGGGATAAGACTGGCGTGCAAATGAAAACTGAATATCCACTCAAGTCCTAGCCGTTTCCGCCTTCACCTCGGCTGGGCAAGCCAGTACGAAGCAGCCTGATATAACCAAGAGAACCCTTTCCCCACGGGAACGTGGGAGGGGCAATACCGTGCCAAGCCGGGGGGAGGCCCCCGGAAGGTGTAGAGGCTATCGAAAGCTACACCGTCGGCGAAAGGCGGCGGGAAGGATAAAGGGGGAACCCACCCCCGGAAGCGAGTAGAGTACGCCCTGACGGACATCGGCCAGAGGCGGAAGTGCCGGGATTGGCCGCCAATCGGTAGCAGACGCGGCCTTTAAGATATAGTCCACCAGTAATAGAAGTTTCGCGGATGATTGGTAACGTCAGTGTATCAACGGGACGCCGGGAAGCCGGCGTCTCGGTATCAGACCAAGAGTAGGGGGTGCGAACATGGCAGCACGAAAATTTTTCCGCACCAAGTGGATATGTCAGCAGGATGTGCGAGAGTGCGATGGATATTTCCGTCTGCGCGGCGAAGACAAAAAAATTAAGTGCCCTCTGGCAAAAAAATGCAGGGCAGCCAAGAGCAACACTGGGTATTTGGAATATCGTTACGCCAGAGAGACGGCGCTTTGTAGGGTTAGCTGGTGGCTCCGCGAGGAACGGGTGACGGAGGCAGAGGCCAAGGCAAGGGTAAGTGAACGAATGGCCTTAGAACGACTGTTTAACGGAGACGTGGTGAGGGCGAAGGCGCGGAAATGGGAAACGGAAAACCGTGAACATATGCGGGCCTTGCGTCGAGGATATGCCATCCATCGGAGCTGGCAAGACATTGATCCAGATCGCGTGCCCCTCAATGCGGCAAAGACCAAGCCACCGCCTTGCGGTGGTGATTGCCGCAACTGCCCATATGATCAGTGCAAATATCCAGACTGGAATGATGGACTAGAGGAGAAACGAGCCAAGCAACGAGAATATGTGCGGCAATATCATATACGAAAAAAAGCGCGGATGGCTGCCGACCCAGAGTATGCGGCGGCAGAAAAGGCAAAGCGGAAGGTATATACAGACAGGTATCGCGCTCGAAAAAGGGCTTATATTGCGGAAAGGGGATTTTAGCAATGGAAACGGAGAACAGAAAGGCGTTGGCCCTGCGGCTGCTGGACGCAGCCAAGGAAAAGTGCGCCCAAGCGGTGTTGGGCGGGGATATGACCGCGGATGAGTATGCGGTGGCCACCGGCGAGAGCGCGGAGGGTATCCTTGAGCGGGTGGTACAGTCGGTGGCCAAAGAATACGCGATGGAATTCAAGCGCGGAGGAGATATCTCAGTGGCCGCCGCAGTGAACGCTTATCAAGTCTTAACTGGAGCCGGAGCCGATGAAGACACCATCCGCAAGGTCTTGGGCGACACGCAATTCGCCCAAACTCCTGACGGTGTGCCGATAATCGTTGGGGCTACGGTTGGTCCGATGGCAATGGCAGCCTATGGGTATACCGCTGAGGAGGTCGAGCAATTCCTCGCTGCGGAACAAACGGGAGATCAGGCAACGAGAATGAAAATATTCATGACGTCGGTTAAACGAGCACTGGCAGATGGGCGAACCCCGGCGGGGCTTATACGGGCTAGGTTGACGAAGAATGAAGCCGGCGATCCGGTCCTGACTGCTGTTGAGCCGGAGGGTGGTGGCAGCGAATGAGCCAGAAGGCCTACAAGATCATTGTGAAAGACCGTGAAGGGAACGTCACAGAGGCGGAGTTTGCAGTGCATGTCCGAAATATCCTTGACCCGCAGAATTTGCCGGAGGGCAACGACGCCGGTATAAACCCATATGAGTACGCGCAGGCGGGCGGCTACCAAGGGACGGAGGATGAGTTCAAACAACTGTTGGCAAACGCCGTTACGAAGGCGACTGTGGAGGACATGATCGCGCAGGCAAAAGCCGAGCTATTCATGTCGGCGGCCAAAATCGCTTGTTTGGTCACTATCGATGCAGTTGGTCATGAGCATCGCCATAACCAGAAACTCACGCCGGTTTCTCTGGCGAATGAAGACTATTCATTGACGTGCAACGGGACCATCCCTGCGGACTCAGGCCAATATATTCGTCTGGAACCGCCTCCCGGGTATGCTTTTACTGGACTGGCCTATACTTGGGTACCGGCACTGAAGATTGGTGAGACGTTCCGTATTGGGACGCTGGAGGCGGATGGAGTCATAACCTTCACGCTCAATCCATCAGATGTGGGGCAATCGTTTGATTTTGTGTCGATGGGTAACGGAAGCACCCCCCCGGCTCGGTTCATTCTGGAGGTGGCGTGATGGACAATCAATATCAGGTTTCTGCCTGCCTTCTCATCAAAGATGAAGGGCGGTATTTGGCGGAATGGCTGGCGTGGCACGTTGGCATCGGCATTGAGCATTTCTACATCTACGACAACGGTTCGGAGATCCCCGTGGAGCAGTCGATTCCGGAGGAATACCGGGACAAGGTGACGGTGGTGGACTTCCCGCCGCCCCGCCAGAGCACCCAGAGGGACGCCTACGCCGACTGCTTGGCGCGGTTTGGTACCGAGACGGAATGGATGGCGTTTCTGGACACGGACGAATTTCTCCGGGTGGTTGACGGGTCACCCATTCAGACCTTCTTGGCGGACTACCCCGAAGCGGACGCTGTGCTGGCAAAGTGGGTGGTCTACAACGCCAACGGTCAGATGGAGGACACCGGCGGGCCGGTGCGGGAGCGGTTTAATCGGGTGACAGACCTTTACCCATACGAAATGCCCCAGTGCAAGAGCATCGTCCGTGCCGGGCGGGTGGTGACGATGGGAGCCCACGGGCCCATCGCCACCCAGCACTCCCTCTGGGTGGTCAACGAGAACCACGAACGCGTGCGGCAGGGCGCGGGGGAGCTACCTGCCGAGAAGATCGTGGTGGACCACTACTTTACCCGTAGCTACGCTGAGTGGAGGGACAAGATGGCACGGGGGAGCTGCGATCCTGAATACAGCCGTGAGGAAGGTTGGTTTGTGCGTCTCAATCCGGACTTGGCAGACGCGGTAGCGGCCCTTGAGGCCGAGAAAGGAGATACATAATGGAAAACGTGAAAAACATGATTCTGGTGGCGGTGGCCGCAGTGGCGACCGTTGTGGGCAACGCACTGGGGGGATGGGATATGTCGTTGGCCATGTTGATCGGCATGATGGCGGCGGATTACATCACCGGGTTGATGGTGGCCGCCTTTTGGCGGCGAAGCAATAAATCCACCACCGGCGCGCTGGATTCTCGCGCCGGATTTCGGGGACTTTGCCGCAAGATAGCGGTGTTCGTGCTGGTGCTGGTAGCTTATATGCTGGACAAGGCACTGGGGATTTCTTACGCCAGAACGGCGGTGTGCTGGTTTTTCATCGCCAATGAGGGATTGAGCCTGCTGGAAAATTTGGGGCTGATGGGCGTGCCTTATCCCAAGTTCTTAAAAAATGCGCTGGAGGTCCTGAAGGACAAGGCCGATGAAGGAGAGGGTCACTATGACGGCGGTTGAGCGCGTC
>CAZYYI010000008.1:0-26923 GCA_964651835.1 uncultured Lachnospiraceae bacterium | reverse complement strand
TAACCTTATCAGAAATAATATTATTAATTATTACATCTTTTTGGCTAGGATTCATTGTCTTTTTAAGCTCATCAGCAGTCTTTTTCATTTTTTCGGCAAGTTCTACTATTTTAGCTTCAATTTCTTTCTCAGTTGCATCAATCTTTTCTTTCTTAACAATTTCAGAAAGTACTAAGCTTGTTTTAATTTGTTTTTCAGTATCAGCTTCACGAGATTTTCTGAACTCTTCATCACTCATATGGATAAAGTTTAAATACATATCATAAGTTAAACCTTGAGCTGCAAGTGATTGCTTGGTATCTTCAATAGCACGGCTGATTTGGTTTGTAACCATAACCTTTGGAACATTAACTTCAGCATTTTTAACTACTGCATCAACTAAGGCGTTATTAAACTCATTTTCAGAAGCTTGCTCTTTTTCAGCTTTAATCTTTTCTTTTGTATCAGCTTTAAGCTCAGCTAAGGTATTAAATTCACTAACATCTGCTGCAAATTTATCATCAAGTTTTGGAAGTTGTTTTTCACGAATTGCAAGAAGTTTAACTGCAAAAACAGCTGGCTTTCCTGCAAGGTTTGCTGCGTGATATTCTTTTGGGAATGTTACACTCAAATCTTTATTTTCATCAATTTTCATACCTTCAATTTGTTCTTCAAATCCAGCAATAAATGAGTGTGAACCAAGTTCAAGTTCGTAGTCCTTAGCTGTGCCGCCTTCAAAAGCTACGCCATCAATTGAACCTGCAAAATCAATATTAACAAGGTCGCCGTTTTTAGCAGCTCTGTCTGTAACATCAACATATCTTGCTTGTTTTTCTTGTAAAGATTTAAGTCTGTCAGTAACTTCTTTATCAGTAACTGTAACAGCTTTCTTTGTTACACCAAGACCTTCATATTTGCCAAGTTTAACTTCTGGCATTAAAGTGATTGTTGCAACCCACTCTGCACCATCTTTTGTTAAACTTTTAACTGAAATATCAGGATAAGCAACTGCTTGAACATCTGTTTCCTTTTCTAAAAATTCAAAGAAACTTCTGTCACAAACTTCATTAAGTGCATCTTCATAAAACAAAAATTCACCAAAATTTTTCTCTAAAATCTTTCTAGGAATTTTGCCTTGTCTGAAACCAGCAAGTTTGTATTTGCCTTTATTTTTTTGGTAAGCACTTTCAACCTCTGCTTCCCACTCCTGTGCATTAAGTTTAAATTCAACGGTAAGTTTTCCGTCTTTTTTTTCTAATTTTTTGTAAGCCATTAATTTTCTCCTTAAATAAAATTACATATCTATTCTAATTAAATATATGTAAAAAGTCAAGATTTATCGCTATGTTAGCAAAATTAGTGCAATAAAAAAACTGCAAAACAAACTTCGACATTTGTTTTGCAGCAAAATTAAAACATAATCATTATAACTAGTGTAAATATTAATGCAGCAGCACTTACCACAAGCATTGCAATCAAACTTGCTTTTTTGCCTTTTGAAATAGAGTTTGAACTTTCAGTTACTTCACTACCTTGATTATCACTAGCATTATTTTTTGCTTTTGCAAAAGCAAAGTAAACTCGCATTGCCAAAAGCACAGTGAGTAACAATAACCCAACAAAATACAAAATGATTGAAACTTTCATAAGTGCATAAGTTCCAACAAACTCAAAAATTAAAACTAAACAAGTAGCAATAATTATTAAGCTGAAACTTGCAATATCAAGATATTTTAAAATTTCATCTTTTTTCATAAATTACACCTTAAACAACGGCCAAGATAATACTTACCACAATCATAACAACTGCAATTGCCCAGATAACCCACATCCAAATTTTTCTTCTTCTTTTGATGTAGTTAAATGAAAGCAAGCAGAGCACAGCCCAACCAATAGCGTTAGCGATTGTAGAAAGTGTACCAAGAAAACCAACAGTAACACCACATTTGTTTAAAATTTCAACAATAAAAAGTACAAGACCACAAATAACGACAGCAACATAAGAAAGTAAATTTAAAATAAAATTACTGCTATGAGTTCTTGTTGTAGTTGTTGAACTAGAATTTTTTGACATAAATAATCCTCCTTAATATTCTAAATTAATTATAAAAATTAAATTTTTATATGTCAAATATTATGCTAAATCTTTTTTAGTTTTGACAAAATGTTGCTAAAGTAGTCAGGCAAAGGACATTCAAATACCATTCTCTTGTTAGATGTAGGGTGTGTAAGTTCAAGTTTATAGGCATGAAGTAGCTGTCCGTTTAAATTAAACTTTTGATTTTTTATACCATATGTTTTGTCACCCACTATTGGATGACCCATATGTTTTGAATGAACCCTTATCTGATGTGTTCTACCCGTTTCAAGCACAAACTCAGTGAGTGTATAGCCGTCAAAATGCTCTTTAACATTATAATTGGTGATTGCAACTTTACCACTATTTTTTACTGCCATAACTTTTCTGTCACTATCACTTCTGCCAATAAAAGTTTCTATTCTTCCCTTTTCAGTTTTAAGGTTACCCTCAAGCAATGCTAGATAATGTCTAAAACAACTATGCTCTGCAATTTGACCAGCCAAACTGTTATGTGCCTTATCATTTTTCGCAACAACAAGTAAGCCCGAGGTATCTTTGTCAATTCTATGCACAATGCCCGGTCTAATGTCATTACTACCAGAACTGAGGTTTTCAAAATGAAATAAAAGTGCGTTTACCAAAGTATGATTATAAGCTCCAGGTGCTGGATGAACAACCATGCCTTGAGGCTTGTTTATTATTGCAAAATCATCATCCTCATAAACTATGTCAAGCGGGATATCTTCAGGATTTGCACTGATTTCTGGCTTGGTAAAAGTTAGTTTAACTTTGTCGCCATTTTTAACTAAAAAACCAGCTTTTTGAACTTTTCCATTAACCTCAACTTGACCCTCGTCTATTTGAAGTTTAATCTGCGAACGAGTCCAACCTGTTGCACCCGATAAAAACACATCTAATCTAACTTTTTCATCTAAATCATCAACAATTAACTCTTCATCAAGTTTTATCATTTGTTTTATTTTTATCCTTTTTTAAACTTTTAATTAAAATATAAATTGCAAGTATTATTGCACCAAAAACAATAGCCATATCTGCAATATTAAAAATAGCAAAATTCATGAATCTTAAAGATATAAAATCACGCACTCCGCCAAAAATGCACCTGTCAATTAAGTTGGATAAAGTGCCACCAAGTATCACACCAAAAAGTATTTTTTCTGTTTTAGATTTAAAATATTTTTTGCTTAAAATTAATAGTATTATTATAACCGATGCCACTGAAGAAATTGTTATTAAAAGCCACTTCATATCAGTAAAAATAGAAAAAGCAGCACCAGTATTTAAGGTGCTATCAAACCATAAAAAATTGCCAATTATTGATCTTGATGGTGAGCCATAAATAAACAGCTTGGTAAGCTGATCAAGTCCAATAACAAGCACAGCTGAAATAATACTAATAATAGCAATAATCATATAAAAATAATATCACAAAAGCCAAAAAAAGACAAGGTTAATTCCTTGTCTTTTAATTTTAATTTTGAAAATAAAGAATATTTTTATCGAAAGTTAGAAAATTTTGTGTTATTAAAAAGTTATTTTTAAATTTATCTAAGCAAAATTTAATTTACTTTTTAGATTTCTTTTCATCTTTTTTATCTTTCTTCTTTTCTTTATTAGTTACTTTATTCTTCTCTTTTTCCTCTTTTTCTGTTTCTCTTCTAGCCTCTGTAGAATTTTCTAAAGAGTGAGAACGAGCTTGAGTTGCCTTAATATATTCTTCCATCGCCTTCTGTACATCTTCAGCCTTAGAACTATCACTAGCCATAGTTTTTTTCAAATTCTTTTTAGCCTCTCTTTGATTAAACCATTTATTTTTTCTGTCATTCCAGTTTTTAAAGTCTCTTAAAAGAGCACTACCAGGCAAACTCATTTTTACAGCGTCAAAAACATTGCCAGCTTTCTTTTTAATATCATTTTTAAGCCCTTCTCTATCAAATATTAGTTTAAATCCTAATTCTAAAGGCTTAACAATAGGTGCAAAAACAATCTTGGCTGGTTTGCCAATAGTTTTGGCAAAATTTCCGATTGGGTCAGACTCTTTATCATATTTTCCGCCAGCAAGGGTAGTAATAACTTCAGCAACACCACTTGTGTCAGAAAGCATTGTAAATAGCACAAGTTCAAACATAATTGCAGTTACAAAATTTAAAACATTAGCCATTCCTCTGTATGACATAAGCCCAAAGAATAGACTGGTAATTTTTTGCAAAATTCTGCTATTTGCAACCGATTCAACATCAAAAAATTCAATTGATTCAATAACTGGTATTAAAAGGAATACAAAGTTTATGCCAAGAATGACACCATAAGTTGCAAATAATTTTGCTTTGTAAGTATCAAACCACTTCTTGTATCCCCCATCATCAATAGGCAGCGTAGCACAAGCCGCTGGGTAAACCATTATTGTTAAAAATAATTCAAATGACCTATTAATAAGTCTCTGAACTGCTTTAAAGCATACACCAATAAGTATAATGACACCAAGTGCGAATAATAAGTAATTTAATTTGCGAATATTGTATACTGCAGAAATTTTAATTTGATATTGGTTTAAACCAACCGTACTCAAAACGTCTGCAAACATATAACTTATATGTAATTTTCCGGAAGAAAGTGAGCAGATGGTTGTTTCATTTTTGTTATAAGTAAGAGCCACTGCATCTTGATTTATTGCAACTTCTGGAAGCAACAATGTTGGATTAAATATTGCTCTTATAAAGGTAATGACTTTATTAAATACACTGCCTTCAAATCTAGACCTTATGCCACCAAGTTCACCCAAAACACCAACCATGCTATCTTCAATTTTATCACGATAAAATTGAACATCACCATTGGCTCTTTGCCTGATTGCAGTTGGATATTCAGCTTCATCAAACAAACCTTTTGCTGAAATTATTTGACCATCAGAAATATAGCTTGAAGTAAATGCTGTTGAATTATTTTCTGCACTTTTCTTAGTTAATGGATAGAAATATGGATATGTTTGACCATTAACAATAGTACTTCTTTCTTCTGCCATCAGAAATTTGGCGCCAAGTCTTTCATCAGTTTCACCTCTCAAATGGTTATATTCAATAGTGATTCTTTGATTTGGGATATCTTCAAATTCATCAGTATAATATTCTGAATAATACCTAATAATTTTCCAGTCATCATTCAAAATAAAATTATCAGCATTTATTGTGTTAGTGTAATCAGTTTTTCCATCACTGCCAATAAATCTTATGTCAAAATAAGATACTAAACTATCAAATAATCTATTTCTTTCCACTCTCATAGTTTCTTTTTCAGGTGAATATAAAGATGCAATGCTATAGAGCACTTCTTCAATAGTTTTGTAGTAATACGCATTGTTTGTTCTTACGCAGTAGTCAACCAAGTCAGCCATAACCAAATATTCTTCTTTATATGATTCAATACGCCTATAATTAGATAAACTGATATTACTGTTAGCATTTGTATCATAAACAAGATAATAATTATTTATCAAGTCTTGTTTTTCTTTATCGTTTTTATCATTAAGCAAGTTGGTAAATTCTTGATAATTTATATAACCATTGTTGCTGAACATCATATAAGTTGCATAAATCATATTGTCAGAACTGGTAATATAATTTAAAAATTCAGAAGTTGGTACTGTGTCACTGTAATATTCTAATATTTCATTATCTTTGCTAAAATCATATATAATTGGTATACGTTTGCCATTTTTTGCATAGTTTCTAAAGCTATTTGCAGACATTGAAGAAGCTGAAAAAATTTGCGAACCAAGTGAAATCGTACTATTTACATTTGTAGCAGTATAAAGAGCTTTTAATATTGCATTTGATGCAACAATACCGCCCACTGCAATAAATGGAGTCAAAATCATAAGCAAAAATGATTTTAACATTTTCTTTACAACATCAATTGTTTGATTTTTTCCACCGCCATCAAGTGACTTAAGTGAACTTCTTATAATTGCAAATATTGAAAGAAGAATAATTACAATAATACCTAAGATTACTAAAGTTTTAATTATAGGAATAACAACATTTTTTGAAGAATAGAACAAATTAAATACTAAATCCGATTCTCCCGAAAATATCGATTCAAGTGAATTGAAATTAGTTGTTATGCCAGCAAGTTGCTGAATATAACTAAATATAATGTCAATTACCAAAAGTATCCATTTAAATACTGTGTAGATAATTGCAACAGCAAAGTTAATAATAGTGTTAAAAATAGCTTCTGGATTTGTATATTTTCCATACAACAGCCCAGTAAAATTAAACAGGAAAAGGCCAGATGAACTATTCATCGCACCACTAAAAATTGCACTTATGAAATTTAAAATATGCATCTTGCCTCCTCCTTTTAATTTTTAAATTTATTTCTTCTTTTTCTTTTTATCTTTTTTCTTTTTGTCTTTTTTGTCGCCCTTTCCGCCGCCAGATCCTGTAAAACTTGGCAATTCTTCAAATAACGGATTTTCACCATTATATCCAAGTCTTTGAGTGAACTTGTTAGCGTTATCTAACCTTCTCTTACGCTTAGCATCACGCTGAGCTTTCTTTGCTTCATATAATTGGTCAGTAAGTTTTTTAGCGGTCTTTTTGTCTATACCATGAGCTTGAAGTGTTTTGCGCATCTTAATCTTTCCTACAACATCACCAATACCTTTAGCAACATCTATACCTTTTCTAATTATTGCACTACCTGGCAAAGCTGATTTCATTGCTTCAATAGCTGCATCTTTTGCCTCTACCAAAACTTTACCAGAAACAATATCTCTAGCAGTAGTAAGAGTTTTCTTAACACCCTCTTTAACATCTTTTACAGTACTCTTCATATTGTCATAAGTACTCTTGTTATTTATAGGTGACTTGAATGCATCACTAACTTTTCCACTTGAAATAATATTAACCACAAAATTGCCTGAAGTTTGAATAATGCCGATAGAGACAGCAATAACAACAAATTTAACAAGTGCATCAAGCAAGCCTTTTGATATAAATGTAATGCCACCAATAGCTTGAATCTTTTGAACGGTTGCTTCTGAAACAAAAGTCATACCATTTATTGTTGTAAATAAGATGTAATAAATGTTAAAGCCTATTATCAAACCAAATGCTTGAAGTACAGCCATAAGAACTTTACTTTTCCATTGATCAAATATCTTGCTGGCCTTGCCATCATCACTACTGATTCCGTTAGCAGCGATTGCAAGAGGTCCAATTAATGTGAGTAAAATTAAATCAAGCATTCTTTCCATTGCCTGCAAAGCAATTTTAAATATCAATGGCACCAGAGTTGCAAAAGCTAAGAATAGCATAAATAATTCAGGCATTCCAAATGCAAAATAATGCTCAAAGTTTTCAAGTACATTAAATGCATTTACGCCGTCAAAAGTACAATCATAAGCATAAGTTACTTGCACAAAATACAAACTGCCACTAGTTTTTACTGATGTTGCATTTGTAGTTTCACCAACAAACATACTCATAAAGTTATTTGAATTAGAAAACTTCTTTGCAGTAGTCATATTGATGTAATTAGTAAATCCAATAGTATGAGATTCTTGTACATATGATGTAACATTAACTGCATCATCATCTACATTTGCAACAGCTGAAATATTTGTTCTATAGAAAGTTACTTTACCATCAACCATTCTAATTGCAGTTGGTCTAATTTCACTAGTAATTAAACCTTTTGCAATAATCGGCTGGAATACTGGATCACCATTTTGGCTATCATAATAGGTTGTTCTGATATCAATACCAAGGTCATCTCTATATTTATAGAAATTGCTGTTTTGATTGCTAATACCATTGTCATTTAAGCTACGCATCATAACTGGATAATACATTGAAGTTGTAGCATCAAAAGTACAAATTATAAAGCAATCACCATTAGCCTCATCATAATTTCCATCTCTGCTATAAATTGAATTATATTCAAGATTAACAAGTTCTTCAATTGGTCTATTGTCAAGACCTGCAAGTTCAAGTACCCTTGCTTTTGATGGAGAATCTACTGCAAACTTTGCATAAATATTGTAGTAAACAAGTTCACCATCACTATTTTTAGTGTGATTATCAGTGAAAACTGCTTCTCCAGCTTTATTATAAGTTAAGTTTTCAGCATAAACAGTTCTGCCAATTCTATCAATAACACTACCGTCGCTATATGTAGAATAAGTAAATCCACTGCTTATAAGATTAAATATTGCTAAATATCTTGCACTGTTTTCAGCTCCACTTTCATTTGGATTTTGGACAAAATCAACTAGCCTTTCCATAAGCATAATCTTGAAATCTTTAAAGCTAATATAATCAAGTTTTATACTATTTTCATAAATTGTTTCAGCTTCATCTTCGCTTACAACAAGATAAGTAATAACATTTTTAAATGCTTGATGAAGTCTCATATTTGCTGGAGTTGAACCATTGTTGTAATAACCAAACTCAGAATATTTATCACTTAAAATGAACAATAAATAATCATTCAATCCACGCTTTTTGTCGCTGTCAGAAAGATTTATAACTGAAGCATCACCATTTCTAAGTTTTGCTATGTTAACGATTGCTGAATAAGTAATATCATCGTAAATACCAAGATTTGTTAAAGTATTAACATTATCGCCAAAAATTCGGTCAATTAAAGTATCAGCTGAAATATCAGATTCATTAATAAGATATTTCAAAATTAAATACTCAGGTGTTGCCAAAACATTGTTGCCATTATTATTCAACGCATAAACATAATCTGTTAAAAGCACTGCATCACTAACATTATCCGATAAATCATTAAAGTTAGTCATATAGTAAAGTGAAGCTGTATAATCAGCAATACCACTAACAAATTTACGAAGTTCACTAAAACTGTTAAGTCTTTGTTTTACCTGTCCGTCATAACGGTCATATGCAATAACAGAATCAATAATTCCAGCTGTGCCATCTTCAATAAACATTGCTGAGATGCCATATTTTTTAAGGTAATCACTACCAAACACATACTCGCCAATTCTTGTTGCAGAAGCATAAGTTGAAAGTGTGTATTTTCTGTTTTCAAGATTAAATACATAACCTTCTGGAACATAATTTCCAGCATACTCACTTAGCATATAAGTTATGGCAGATTTATCTATCTCGTCCAAAACATTTTGGGTGCTTATATAGTTTTCGACATTAGCATAAATTTTCTTAAGTGAGTTGTAAGTTTTGTCATAAATCTCATCAGTATCATAAACATCTGACTTTCTAGAACCATTCTCAGTACTACCAAGACTGCAAACATCACCAAACTCATCAATTATTTCGCCAAGATTTTTGTAAAATTTATTAACAGCAAGCCAAGAACCATACCAATCATCGCTCCAATTATCATTCTTTCCTTTTGCCGAATTAATAATATTCTTATAAATATTAAATGCTCCAATTGGTTCGTTTGGGATAGTTTCATTTAACAATTTATTAAAGTAAGGTGAATTTTCAAAAACATTTGCAAGCACTGCATAAGGTGAAGCTGCATCTATATCAGTATTATCCAGATACTCTTTCATGTTTTCCATATCTTCTTCAGTGCCATTAAATTGACCTGTAAAGTTTGGCAAATAAAGTTGAACAACAAGTGTTGAAGCCTTAATTACATTAAAATTAAGTTGCGCTTCATAAACCCAATAATTGCTAAATTTTGTTGATGAAGCTTTGTTATCTGCAACAGAAACGGCTTCCCATCTCTTCATATTTCCATCAAGATAATTTTTGTATAACTGCATATACTTAGGAACATTTTTTTGTTGTCCCCTATTAAAAATCTGTTGATATGGTTTGTAATATACTTCAAGCATAAAACAGTATCTAACATCATCTTCAGAAATCTTGCCATTTCCGCCATTTCCGTAAACAGTGTTGTAGTCTGCTACAAGTCTATTATAAATTTCAGTAAAATCAGGAAGTGTAATCTCATTTTTATTAAATGCTTCACCTTTATAATATTCATAAACTTTTCTGAAATTAAATGTAAATACTGGTGCACCGTTTCCAACAACTGAATTTTCATATACAGCCAAATCATAGAATGAACCATATTCAAATGCAGAAACTGCATTACCATTTTCATCAACAATTCCATTTAATGCTGCGTAATAATTGCTGTAGTCACCACTTGCATATGCAAGGCTTTCATTAATTGTATACTGTGCAAAGGCACGGTTTGCAACTTTATATAGATATTCACCAAATTCAGAAGATAACATCACTGTTGACATATAAGCTTTGTATACACTCATAGTAAAGTTATCCACTTTGCCATCAACAATATTGATACCTCTTTCAGCTGCGATATCGTCAAGCACACTGCCAAACATATAGTTAAACATTTTAGAGTAAGTTTTTGCTTGACCGCTAACATTATAGTAATTTTCCTCACCCATAATCGAAAGCATTAAAGCCTTGATAGTATTTTCATCAAAAATAGATTCGTACTCATAATTTGCAAAGCTAAGTTCAGTCTCTTTTGCAATTGACAAGAAGAATTCAGAAAGCACAAGTCCAGCAGCATTAATGTTTGCAGAATTATTTTCTGAGATTATACCACCAAGTTGATTAGCAGATGTATATTCACCAAGTGTATCAATCCAACCATCAGTAGCAAGCAATGTTTCCCAGTTAAGATCAGGATAAATCACAAACATATCATTCATAAGTTTTTGTGGCCAGTTAACTTGACGCACAATAGGATTTATCTTTAAATATTCTGAAGGATATTTTGTGGTATCTGAAAGATTAATTTGGAAACTGCCCTTTACATCTTCATTAACATCAAAATATTTTGTAACGTCATTTTCAGTCTGAATGCTAAAGGTAGTAGGTTTCATAAATGATGAACTATTAATGTTATTATCAGTTAAACCAACATTGTACTTAATTTTTTCTGCTAAAATTCTATGGCTATAATTATCAACATCACCAAATGAAACTATATTGCCATCAACAATCTCATTTATCTTTTTAGATACAACATAGCAATTGTTACTATCTTTATTTTCCTCAACAAAATCTGTCAGATTATAGCAATTTCCATTGATATACAAAATTTTATAATTTGTATCTACAAATGAAATGCAATCAATTATATTGTTTCTATCTTTAAGTTCTTTTACAGTTTTGCCACTTAAATTGTTGCTATCATCAACAGTGGCTCTGGTTGATTCATATAAAACAATAAAATCTAGTACTGTCCAAGTATCTATATCATCAACATCAAAATCATCTGAAAGTTTAAGATTAAATAATCCATCTAAAACAATTTTATCATTTGAACTAATATTACCATTTACCAAGCTTGAAATAATGCTATCATAAAGAGCACCACTAAGCAACAGATTGCTACTTGCCAAATTCACATTATTAACTATTAAGAAGTAATAGTTTTTGTATTCAAAACTTGAAGAAACAAACTCAATAGGAATTTTAATTTTTAAAGTTTGAACATTTGAGTTGTTACTATCAGCATTATCGCTTTCGCCGTTAGATAATTTATTAATTTCAAGTGTAATATTTATACCTGTATCTTTGGTTAAAACTATATTACTTGCTTCTCTTATTAAAAGAGGTTTAAAGTTATCTAATAAAATAATTTCAATGTATTGGTTATTACTATTTAATGTATTTTCAGTATTGCCAAACAAAACAACCTTTTTTATTGTTGCATTACCAAATTCATCTTCATAAACATAGTTTTTGATAGACGCCTTTACCCCACCAGCATTAACAAGTTTTTGGAAGTTTGTTATGGTATTTCCATATTCATCTACAAAGTATCCATTTTCAAAATATGAATAAATTAACAAATCAGAAAGTGTCCAAGTAGAAACATCATCTGCTTTAAAGTTTTCAGAAAATTTAACAAATTTATTTTCACCAAGTGTATTAATAGTATCATCAGCAGTTACTGACCTTTCACTGCGCTTAATCAAGCTGCTATCTCTAAAAGTATTAAAGATATTATTTGCTGAACCCTCACCACGAGTTAATATTTTTGGCAAAGAATCATAAGCATTTCTAAAAGTCTCTACACTTACTGTGCTCATAAATTTAGAGATATTTATGAATTGAGAATTTGTACTTAAATACTGAACGCCGCCAATAGTATAAATTATTGCTTGTACTGTTTGAGAATTTGTATCATTGCTTGAAACTTTAATAATAACATCAAGTGCATTCCAATTAAATATATCACTGTCAGCAGTAGTTATATAGAAAGGATTTGAAGATGAGTTTACTGCCTTTTCATCAGAAATACCATATATTAAATAGTATTCCTCAGTTGTTGCATCTTGAATATAATAAATTTTATCAGTAAAAGTATTATCACCAGTTTTTAGTCTGAAATAATTTATTTGTCCAATATTGTTACCAGTATAATAACTTGCAATCAAATCTAAAGCAGTGAAACCATTAGTTGAATTAATATCAAAATTATAATTTTCAATCCCATTATTTGCAGATGAGAATAATAAATTATTAATAGCAACAAATTTGTAACTATTATCTGTAATATTGATTTTTATATAATTTACACCATTAGCATCGGTATAAACATTAAAGTCTGTTACTCTTCTAAATTCACTTGTATATTTATTGTACAAAAGATCAAACCAGCTATAGTCTTTAAAGTCATAAACACCATCAATTGTATCAATTGTCAAAACTAAATCATTTACATTTGAAGTATTGTTACTAATTTCAAAAGCATCATTAATAGTATTATTAAAAGTTAAATAATTTGAATTAATAAACTCACTAATATTTGTAGTAGAATATTTTGCGAGCATCAAATTAACAAACAACATTGCATTTTCAAAACTAGCATCATTTACAACATTGTTATTTAAAGTTGCAAGGTCATCAATTTCAATATAAATTTCTGATATATTAACATAAATATGCAAATAGTTTCTGCCATTTCCAGATGCAACTAAGTTTCCTTGAACTAATGTATTTGTATTATTTCCTGCAATTGCACCATTTTTATACAAAATAACATTTAAAGGTGTCCAAGTAGAAATATCATTAAGATTAAAGTTTGAATAATATGTAACTGAAAGTTCAGCGCCTGAATTTACAATATCTGAAGGGATTATGTCAAGACTTGTATAGAAATTGTCATACAAGAAATTAACAAAATCGTTCATATTTAAATCGCTGTTACTGCTTAATTGATTAGTAATATCAGTAGATAAATCAGTTATTGATTTTTTAATAATATCATTATCATTAACAAGAACAAAGATATAATTATTGTTAACTTTTAAGCAAATAAACTTGTTATTTGATAAGCCAGCAAAGGCACTTGTAAAACTATAAATATTATATGTTGCTTTGTTAGTGCTATCAGTTAAATAATAAATAATTGCATCTAAATAACTAATTTTTAGATTAGATAAATCTTCATCAAAATTATCTAAATAATTATAATTGCTTAAAGATTCAAAAATTAAACTACTATTATTTAATGTTAAAGTAGAATTTTGCAAATAACTTATATCAGCAAAAAGTCCAGTTTCATTGGCTTTAACATAAACTGTTTCATTGTCGCCAACGATTCTTAAATACTCATCTTCTCCATCTGTATAGATAGTAAAGTTCTCAGTATTATTTAAATTAGTTTTATATGCACGAAGCACAAGTTCTAAAATTTCATAATTGCCAGTATTTTTTAAAGTATACTCAAATTCAGTATTAAGATATCTAGAAAGTGTATTTTCACCACTTGCATTTAAAAATTTAGATTCACTAATAACCAAATCAGCATAATTACTTTCAAGAATTTGCTTATAATCATCACCGCTGTTTCTTGCAATCCCTGTCACATTAGATGTGATTATATTATTATCAGCAATAGTACTTGCAAAATTTCCACTTGAAATATTTATTGCTCTGTTACCAATTACAAAATAATTTTCATTCTCAAAGCTTAAAACATTTGAAGTATATTCGCCAGAAGCACTACCTGTTAAGTAATAAATAGCAGCATCTAAAACAGTCCAAGTTGAAAGATTTGAAAAATTGAAACCAATATTTTGGTAAGTATACTTACCTATCTCAGCATAGTCTTTAACTACATCACCTTTATCTATCAATAAGCCATTATCATTTAAAAGGATATTTATAATTTGATTTAAGCTTTTAACATTTTGTCTATATTCACTAAATATCGAATTAATAATATTATCATTATCACTAAATAACTCATTAGATGATATACCATAAAGTTTACCAACTAAATTTATAAGTTTTAAATCCAACCATTCATCAATATTTGAAACAAGTTTTTTTCCGCTAATATCAGTCAAATTCAAAACATTATTTTCATTTAAGAAAATCGCATTTTCACCCTTGCCAAATTTATAAAGTATAGTATTTTCATCACTATTTAATTTATAAACAACAGAATTGTAGCCATTTGCCAAAATGGTATTCATTTCACCTATTACATTATTATCGACAAAGTATAAAAGTAATAAGTCATTAACAGTCCAAGTGCTAAGATCATTGCGGTTAAAATCATATGAAAAATTGAAGTTTTTATAATCAACTTCACTAGTAAGTAAATTATTTTCAGCATAATTATATGGAACAAAAATATCACTTAAATTGTTGTTATTTATAGATGCTGATTGTTGAATACGCTTAAGCATTTTAAGCTCAGAAATATTCATCACTTTTTGGATATCTAAATATCTGTATTCAAGATTTCCATTGCTATTTGTAACCAAAAATTTAAATACAACTTTATCCTCTGTTACTGACTGACCATTAATTGCTACAAGGTTATTAGAATTACCTGCATTATATGCAACTTTGCAAATTTCACCATTTAAGCCCACATTTTTTAATTCTTCCAAACTGCCAGCAACTGAGTTAAACATAGAGTAAATATAGAACAAAAAGTAATCTCTATATGTCCAAGTATCAACATCTTGATAGTTAAAGTTTGAAGAAAATTTTAAAATAAAGTTACCATAATTTTTAACATCAGTTGCAGATAGTTCAATTTCAATAGGATTTGTTCCTTTATAAATCAAACTGCTTGTTGGAATGCTACCACCGATTCCAGTAACATTTTGATTTATACTGTCAATATTATAAAGTTTATAAGTATAAACTATATCTGCACTGCTTTCACTATTAATCATAAAGTGGTCATTGTCAGAAGAACCAGATGCCAAAGCAAAACCGCTACCATTCTCGGTAACTTTATAATATGTGCCATTAATTAGGGTATAATAATTATCTCTACCAGAAATTACATTACCATTAAAATCAGATGTTTCAATTTTATAAACTGGAACTTGTACACCTTCATTATTAAATGCACTAAAAGGTATACCGCTAAATGTATTTAAATAAGATAAATAATCATTATAATACTCATAAATTAATATTTCATCAACATAAGTCCATTTTCCTGGCTTATTTATATTAAAATTATCAGATGTTTTTAATGTAACATCTCTATCAATTTTTGAAATTGTTGTATATTCTTGCTCTAAGAATGAAAAATCTTGAGCTTTTAAAACATAATAAAACTCACCATAGCTGTCACGCACAGTTTTTGATTTTTCTGTATGATAATAATTTCCATTAATATAAACACCAGTTATTGTTCTTTCTGGCGAATAAGCATTGGCAGATGCATAGAATTCACGATAAGTAATTTCCATAGCATCAAGTTCAACACCATTTTTTAAATCAGCAATACTCTTGCCTTCAAAAGTATTGTTATGTGAAAAATGGTTGTACTCATAAATAATGATTTGGTCTGAAACCGTCCAAGTGTTTGGATTTTCCAAATCAAAACCATCAGAAAGTTTTATCAAAACTTTTTCACCTGACCATTTAACAAGATTAAGGTAATTTTCATCTCTTTCCATAACCTTGTACTTGTAATCAGAATATTCACCAATACCAAGCATAGCAAGAATAGATTTTAACGCATCAGAAATTGGTGAAGTTACGTCATAGCTCATCTTATAAGTAATTTCATAAGAATCCTTTGTGTTGCCATTACCGTTTAAATCACTTGCATCACGATATTTAATTGTTAAACTTTTATCATTTTCATTAAAGTTTGCGGTATCAACATACTTCCAGTTAATATCCTTTTCATCCATTGCCTTAATGTAATATGTAAGTCCATACATCTCAGCATAATCAATAAAGTCAGCAAGCACTTGGTACTGCTCTGCTGTGCAGACAAAATTTTCATAAATTCCACCATAATTTGATGAATTTACAAGTTTGTTATTTTTATAAGTAAGTGAATTTGAAAAAGAAATAAAATCGTTATATGCCAAAGCATCAGCATTTTTTCTAAGGGTTGACTGAACACTTGCAGATTTTATACGATAAGCAAGGTCATAGCTTTGGTCTGTGTCATATTCATCTGAAGCATATGCCTCTATAGTGATAGGTATACGGATATTATTATTAGCATACTTACGATATCTATTTGCATTAAAGGTTGATGATGCAAGAACTTGACTACCAATAGATGCACCATTAGTAGCATTAAATGCTCTGTCAAAAGATGTAAGTGCCGCATTAACACCAATAACAATAAACACCATAACAAGTGGAAGAAGTAGCATACTTAATATGCTTTTCAGCATATTCATTATAATGCCCTTTTTGTCATTTCCAACTTTAGCCTTTTTATCTTTGCCAACCTTTTCAAAATTTTCAGTAGCATTTTTATACTCTTGCCTAATAAGCGCAACAATAGTAAATATAATTAGAAGCACTATTGAAAGTATAAGAATTGCCCTAAATGTTTTTGTTATAACATTAACTAATTGAATTTGGTCTGGGTCTTTAATTACATTTAAAAATGAATCAGGCGAAGTATCCATTCCAAGAAAACTTTTAGCTACAAATTGCATAAAATCGAGGCTGGTTAGCATCAATCTTACAATATTCCAAATAAGCTTTAATACTGCACTTATAACCCATAGAATAGCGTTATTAAACCACTGCCCAACAAATTGAAAAACTGAACCAATAGACGCAAGAAAAGCAGGGCTATTGCCTGGCATAACGGAACTTATTAAATTTGAAATAGCCAAATTCATAAACCTGCTTTCTCCTTACGTTTTTTTACTAAAATTTAATTATTTTTAGTTATTTTCAATATCAACTCTAGGTTTTTCAAACAAATTACGTACTCTTTCGTTAACAAGGATATCAATATTTGTACGAGAGTATGGGCTTGTCATTAAGAACGCCCTACCACGAGGGTTATTTGCAATAGTATCTTGCTCTTTTTCATTGATTTTGCCTGCCTTATCATAAAGGGCAACAAGGTCAGTCATATCTTGAGGAGCAAGTGAAAAGATAAGTGAATACTGACAAGCATTGATAATAGCTGTAGATTTTCTAGCGATTTCTGGCGAACCAGTAAAGTCTTTAATATTTTGAGTAATAACAATTTGCATACCATCATATTTACGGATACGCTTTGCCATCTGTTGCATAAAGTCAAGAGCAACAGTCTGTTTAGGGTCAATAAATACGTGGGCTTCATCAATAACAACAATAATTTTACGTTTTGTATGATATTTTGCGTTGTAGTCTTTATTATTAATAATTTCATTATTGAGCCAACGCATTATTAAAAGCATCTGTGCGTTAGCTACTGAACCAGCATTGTTTGCGAGCAATGACTGGAAGTTGAAAACAATAAAGTTTTCTGCAGATGAGATTGTAGAAGGACCATTCCAAAGCACAGCATTTCTACCACCTTCTGCAAATTTGTTAAGATAAATTTTAAGAATTTTATAGTTATTTTTGTTATATTCATCTGCTGCATTATCATGAAGTTCACAAATATAGTCATAAAGGTCTTGCATAATTGGAAACTGCTCTGGTTTTACATACTCCATTTGGGTTTTGTTAGTTATACCAAATTTAGCATAAAGTTCTTTAAGTGCTTGAGTTAGCATTTCCATACAGTCCATTGTTATGCCTTCAAGAATCATACCAAAAAAGGTTTCAAGGAACTGCATATGCATAGCAAGTGAAACGTTGCCGGCAGCATTGTCTTCATCATCTTGCAAAGCGTTTACTTGAAGTGGATTAATTCTACCCTCTCTTGCAGAACCTACATCAATTACCTTTCCGTACATATTGCGGGCAAGCACATCGTATTCTTTTTCAGGGTCAAGAATAAAGATTTTGGTATTGTCTGCTGCAAGGTTAGCAAGCAATGATTTTGTACAGAATGACTTACCACTACCAGACTTACCCATAATAACTATGTTAGAGTTAACACGTTCAGCATCTCTTTGGAAGAAATCCAAAAATACAGGTTCAGTGTTCATACCAACATAAAAACCTTTTTCATCTTGGATAGCATCAGAAACAAATGGGAAGATTGCTGCAAGTGAAGATGAATTTATACCACGTTCAAAACGTTTAAGAGACATTCTTCTTGAAACGTTACAGTTAATAAACGCATCTTGTTGCTTAGCAAACATATCATAAGCTCTAAAGCCAGAACGCATAATTTGAGTTTTAAAGGTTTTTCTCTGTTCTTGTTCAACCATCATATAAATGTTTGTATCAAACAAAATTTCAGAGCCTTGCTTAATATATTGCAAAAGTTCGGTCAAAGTATCAAGGTGAGTTTGAGTATCAAGCACAGCAGATGCACGAGAGCTACCATCAGAAGCCTGCACTCTTATATCCATAATAGATCTGTCAAGACGCTTTTCAGCCTCTGCCTGATCAACAGGTTTAAATTTTACACAAACCTTTGTTCCAGGTATTGAGAAGAAATTTCTTCCCCAAGCATTTGGAACAAATAGTGGATATTCTGACATTTGGAACATTGAATAGTTTTTGCCATCAATATTGAGTTTGTTTATACCAAACTTAATTTTGTCTGGCATAATCCAGTCAAGCAAGTTCTTAGGATCAATATTTTTAACTTCTCTTTCATCAAAAGTATTTTCATAGTAACTTTTAAGGAAAACTGCTGTTTCATTTCTGTCCATAATATGACAGCCCATAGAACCGCCAGAACCATTCTCAATAGTGCTTTGCACAAAGTTAACAACCTGCATAACACCACGAATAGTGCTGCTGTAAAATGCCAAATAAATATGATCTTTGTAAACAGGAAAATCACTGTCAACGTTCATTGATTCAAGATTACCAATTCTAGCTTCAGCAATTTCAAGTCTTGGTCTAGCTTCATTAATACTTGTTGTGCCATTTCTGACCATATCCAAAATTTCTTCTCTTTTTATGCACTCATTGTCAATGAATTTGTCAAAGAGCATAGGTCTTGAAAATTTGTATATTGCACCCATATCATCAGTAGATATAGTTTTAAGTGCATTTTCAATGGTATCAATATAAGCATTTTGTCTATTTTCTGAAAGCATATAAAATTGCACAGAATCAACTTCAATGGCTGCACCAAAGTATTCCTTATAATCAATAATACCAATGTTGCGGTTATCATCATATTCCTGCTCAATAATTCCAACATAAGGCATTAAGTTTTTAACATTTTTGTGGCTTGAACCTTTAACCTTTTTGTAGCTGTTTCTTCCAAAAATATATTTAAATAAGTCACCCACTTGCTTATATAACCTAACACCCGGTTCAAAACTCATAAACAAAATTAGTGTTATAAGTAGCACAATAGCAGAAATAACTAGTCTTGCCACAAGTGACAAAATACTAGTCATAGTAACTGCAACAATTACAAGTGCAAAAAGTATCACAAAGATATCAGCAAAGGATACTCTTTTGAAAAATTGTGCTTTGACTTTTGTAGATTTAGGAATCATTCTTGATGCCATAGGTTTTTCTCCTTGTTTTTTTATTTATCTAGCAAAATTTTAATTTAAATTTAGGTTACTTACCCTTAAAATTTAAGGGCAAGTAACTTTTAAGTTGTTGGAGGCTTAACTCCTTTTTTACTTTCTTCTTTAATTTCAACGCCAAGTTCTTTAAGTTGTCGTTTTAAATCCTCATCAGCATTTTTCATCTGTTTAAGTTTAGTTTCAAGACTGGTGATTCTCTTTTCATTCTTTTTAATATTTTCTTTCTTAAGTTTTTCAATTTGCTTAACAATTTGCTTTTTAACCTTATCACTATTAGCAATACTGCTAGCAAGTGTTTGGTTAACAACACTATTTTTAACAATTTGCTGAATAAGTGAATTGTTGCGTTGGATGTAATCCTTGCAAATCTTTTCAATTCTGCTGTTAAGTTCGCTGTCAGACATTTTGATGTTGCCACCTTTAATAAAGGTTGTTCCGCCAGTAACTTTAGCTCCGCTATTAATACCAGCATTGCTTCCAGCAGCTTTCTTTTGTCCTTTAACAAATCTTTGTATGTAATCATTCTTTCTAGCCATAACATCAGCAGTTGCCTTGGCAATTCTATCAAGATTTGAATTAGATGTTGCCATTTCTTTCATAATCTTGTCCATTCTAGCTTTATTTGCCATAGAGTTTGGATTAGCAGCAAGTTTTTTGTACTCTTCAGCAAGAATCTTCTTTCTTGCCTCTTCTTTAAGTTTGCTATTGTTAAGATCAGTGTAGTCTTTAACAATGCTGTCGTAAGCCGCACGATTGCGTTTTTTAAGTTTCTTTCTGTCAACCTTGCTATCTCCAGCAAAAATCTCTTCAGTTTTAACTTTAACACCCTCAAAGTTTTCAAGTTTACCAAGTTTCTTTGTACCACGTCTTGAAAGTGCACCTTTGCTTGAAATTTGAACAGCTGTTGATGAATCTGCTGAAATATAACCTCTGCTTGCAACTCTCTTTTCATTTTTAGCAATTTGTTTATTAAGATATTTTTCAATCTCGTATTTCTGAATAGAAGCACGAGCATTTGCCAGTCCATCTTCTAAGCCCAATCTTCCATAAATTTTCTTAATATCTTTATCAGATAAATATTTTTTTACGACATTTGCATATAATTCAGGAGTTATATTAGTAGCAATATTTCCAATATTTTTTAATTTGGTTTTTGTATCAGCAAGTGCAATATTTGCTGCACTACTTCCAGCCATATTACGTGCATCTTTGCTAACACCTTTAATATTTAAGTAAGAATCACGGATTGTCGAACCACTATGAGCACTTCTATATCTCTTATCTTCTTTCGCCAAATAATTTCTATTTTTAGTATAGGCTTCTTCCATACTTCCAATTGCATCATAAGATGAATTAAAGAATCTATTAATCTCAAATTGGCTTGAATCTTTGGTAATAACACCAATTCTATTTCTCTTTGTTTCATCATTTAAATATGCTTCTCTATTTGAAGCTGTAAGAGCTAGCGACAAATCGGCAGATGCAAAATCTAACAATTTATCCCTAACATCAAGATTAGCATTTAAGTAAGCTTCAAGCCCATTTTCTTTACCTGCAATTTCTTTCAAAATCTCATCTTTATTAATAATGTTTGTATTATTGAAAATATTATTAAGTATTTGAGAGTTACCCATTTTTAATTGTTGATAAAGAATACTCTTATTCATATCTTTAATTTCAGCAGAAACATCATTGTTTTCAGAAGTAATATTACCATTTGCGATTAGTCCAAGTTTCAAAGCTTTCATATCATCAGCATAATCTTCAATATCACTCATTGAACCAATTTGAGCTAATATTTCTTGCTTAAAGCTATTACTACTACTGTTAAAACCATTTCCAATAAATTCTTTAATACCACCATTTTGGTCAATCATTGCCTGAGTATAGCGTCTATTGAATTCAGCATTTGCCTCTGCAAATTCAACAGGGTCAGCATCTCTTAGATTTTTGAACATTTCGTGTGACATACCCATTGAATTTAAAACTTTATTATAAGTTTCTGTATCAACCTTGCCACTGCCTGTAGCAATAAACTCAGCAACAGCTCTTGTAATTGCTTCAGAAGCTCCGCCATTCTTGATTGAATTAAACAATTGCTCATTAGAAATCAAATGACCTTGAGCGTCATAAATTTGTTCTTCTCTTGATCTAGACCTTGCATTTTCAGCACTAGCATTTGCAGCGTTTGATGATCTGCCATTTCCACCGACTGCTCTGCTTGAACTTGTGACAGTTGAACCAGTCTCAGTTTGCTCAGTTGCTCTGCTCTTTTCTTTATTTTCGCCTGTGCTTTGGGTTGCCTTTATATCATCTTGAGCCTCTTTTGTACCCTTATCAGTTGCATCATTCTTATCTTTTTTACCCTTGTCATGAATTTTCTTAATCAACTGACCAGCTGGAGTTTTCTTTACACCTTCCCAAACTTTGCCAGCCTTATCCATAGCCTTTTTACCAGACAATGTATCGCCAGCTTCTTTAAGATTATTCATTGCAGATTTTTTAGTATCTTCACCAATTTTAACAAGATCTTGACCACCAACCAAAGATGATACCAAACCTGGCAGTGCATCTACCATCGTGAATGCTACTAAGAAGAACAAGATATAAACAATACTATTTAAGAAAGATACTGAAACATTTAAATGTTGCAAGAAGTAACTTCCAGAAGTTGCAATATCCTCTGCAGTAAATACATTAGACATTGAGTGAATAGGAACAAGTAAAATAAAGAACACATTAAGTCCAATTATTACGCCATAAGTTGAAAGTACCCTTTGAACAAGATTTTTCTGTACACTTTCAGTAAACCTTTTGCCGTCATCAAGTGGAATGGTAGATGCCAAAACAGGCATTGCCAAAAAGTAAAGTGTGATTTCATAGAAACGCTTAATAACACCCCAAAGTGCTTTACCAAGCACCTTATTAATCAAAACAGTTGAGAAAATTAAAATTCCAAATAAAGATAAAGTTGCACCTTTATAAAAATCTCCAAATTTGATTGAACCATCAAAGAAATAATCAAATATAACGCCTTCAGTTAAGTTAAATGTATGAACTGTTTTATCAATCAAATCATAGCACATTGCATAACCAAATCTGAAACTGCTAGAAAAGAAGTTAAAGTTAACGTCATCATGGAATGTGTTATATTTAAGAGCATCACGTTTGCATTCAGTTGCAAATGACTCTTTGTTGCTTGTATATTTTGTTTTAATCGCATTAGAAATTGTATCAGAATAATTTATATATTTAGAATAATTATCATATTCTTCTTTTGTATCTATATCTGGTGATTCATTAAACCAATGCTCAAATGTTTGTGTATTTCCACTAACACTACCTCTTGCAATTTCATCTTTGTTTGTTATAAAGAGGTTTTGAGTCAAGATATTTGAATATTCATTATAATTAATCAAAATTCTTGAAGTTTCAGTTGCAAGATTATCTGCAGTAAGCATACTATCCGTGCTGCGTTTATAAATTGAAGCAACATAGTTATCATCATTAATAGCACCATCATAGAGTCCAATTCTATTACCTGTGATGTTCCAATCAAAATCAGCATTAACCTTAAAGCTAATTTTCATTTTGTCATTAGTTGGATATTGAACATCAAGACTTCCTAATTTATTGCCTTCACTTTGAGATTTGTAAAGTATTGAATTTGCTGTAGCATCTAAAACTTCAATCTTTTTATAATGTAAATCACCATTATCTGAATAATAACCATATGCTGCGGTATAGAAATTATATAAATAAGCATCAAACAAAAGTGATGTATGAGCATTGCCATTTGAATTTGAATCAGGATCAATAGGTTTTGTAAATCTAAGTCCCGGTCTAAATTCTTCACCAAGTTTATTGTTATTTATAAAGTTAAACAAATAGCCATTATCAAAAGCAATGTTCATATAAGAAGTATTACTGTTTGAACCATCCAAAACAAATGTTATAGTGTCAACAGTCTTAAATAAGTAAGAACCATTACCACCTTCAGTTCTGCTAAGACCAAAACCAGCGGTTGCAGACAAATCAACACCATCAATATGAGTAAAACCATTAACCACTCTGTCAGAGTTGTTAGAAAGTTTTGTATCACCTACTTCATAGTCATAATATAAATTATATTTGTAATCTATTGCATTAACTTTTGCATTGTCAAAGCTTGTTGTGTCCGCGTTATATTTGCAAACCGCTTCTTCAGCAAACCATTCATTATTAACATCACCGCTTTGTTCAAAACTTAAAATATTCAATGTTTTTCCATCTTCAATTTTAAGTATCAAAAATTGATGAGACCTAGCTGTCTTATAAAGATAATATCTTGCTATTTTTGGATTTTCAACTGTGCCGATATTTACTTCATACACATTGCTAGAACCACCAGTTTCAGTTAAGAATGTAGCAGTATCAATTGCACCACCTTCATCTTTTAAGGTAATTACAAAACGCTTGCCGTAATCTAACGAGCTAAACGAGCTATTTTCATACATATCAAGTGATTCAATTTTGGTGTCAATTTTTATTTCATCATCAACCTTAGTAGTGGTTTCTGTTGTACGAATAAATTTATAGCTTAAAATTTTATCAGCAACAGAATCAGCTTCAGGAGCTTCCATAACCAAATCACTGTGAATTTTTGTATTAGAATCTCCAGCTTTAGAGTCGTCATTAGCGAGTGATTGTTTTAAAGATTCCTCAAAATCAACATTTGTTATTTCATAAGATTCTTTTATTGCTTCGCTATTACCAGCATATTGAGTTAATTGACCTTTTTTAACAATTTCATAGTAGAATGGATCATCAACACCCACACTGCCAAAACCAGTAGATGATGTTGAAAGATATGTTGGTTTACCAAGCATAGTATCGGTTGTTGAAAGTTCAGCATCAAGCATACCTTTTGCAATAACAACACCCCTATATTCTGATGTATAATAACTTGATTTGAAATTGAATGATGATCCATCATTTTTATAGAATGTTTCACCATTAACAAGTGGTAAAAATCTGCCATCATCAGACTTTACACACATTATATAAACTGCACCGTCAACTTCATTGGTGGCTTTTGCATTAGACATATAAAGCACATTGCCAAACGCACTTTCACAAGCTTCATTATAACTTACCACAAATGGCTTATACTTTGTATCGCCATATTCAAAGTAACCATCGTTTGTTGTTACGCCATTAGCTTGAGCTGTTTTAATGTATCTGGTATCAACTTGATAACCATTGCCATTTTTCGCATCAGTATAATCCCAGTCAATAAGGCTGCTTGTTGATTGCATCATATAAAGTTCAACTTGATTTTGAAGTATAAAGTCAATAACTTCAGCCATTACCAAATATTCTGCTTTAAGTTGAACAACACCAAGTTGTCCACCATCAAAATATGGAGATATTTTGTTAGAGTTATAGAAATATTTTACTTCATTATAACCCTTATTCAAACCCATAATATCTTCAATTAAACTAACTTCCTTACTTCCATCGTCAATAGTCTTCCAACTCTTGTTTCCACTACGAAGAATAGCATAATTTAAAGTTTGATCAAATTTGAATGCAGTATCGTAAATTGCATTATAATTCCAGGTGTTTCTTGCAGCTTTTACTATTGCATCACTACCACTAAAAGATTGCAAGTTTCTGCCATTAACATAACATCTTGGTGAACCATAGATGCCAGGCACAGTTTGAAAGTTACCCAAATCTTTTTGAATAGAAGTGTTACCAATAGAGTTACTGCTAGACATAATCTGCACTTGAAGTACATTATTTAAATAATAATACCAAGCTGCTGGTGAATTAGTATAGTTAACAGTACTTGCTGTTGCATCACTGTTAGACACCAAATCATAATTTTGAACTTTAACAAGGTAATACTCTGTTGTTTTGCCTAAAGGAAGAGATATGCAGTAGCCGTGAAAATTGTAATCATATCTTGCACTAACAGCATCAAGCATAGATGAAACTGTGTACCTATCACAATATTGAATTGCTTTTAAATATTTTTCATAACTTGATACTTGATAAGTTTTTTCATCAACATAATCAGTACTGCTAAGCATCAAGTACTTGCCAGCATTACCAGATAACCCAGATGGAATGTTTCCATCCTCCTCACCTTTACTAACTTTGCTTGCAGAAATTATATAAAAGTTAACCTCATTTGAAGTTGCACTACGATAATCTCCATCTGAATACTTACGATATTTGTTTGACTGCACTGAAGCAATAGAGAATATGGTACTACCAAAGGTGCTTGACATATCAATGTTAAGTGCTTTGACTATAGACGCCAAAATTGCATTAGATGAAATTATACCAACAATCAAAACTAGTGGGAACACAATAACAAGCGCAATAGCTTTGATTGAACCACGAATAATTTTTGATTTAGAATTGCTTTTGCCATCACCAAAATTTTCACCTGTAATGAATGACCACTCTTGTCTGATAATTTGAAAAATAGTAAACACAATAAGCAAAACAATAAAAAGTATTAAAAGAACTCTGAAAACTCTTTGCACGGTATCATTAAACAAAAAGCTAAATAGCAAATCGCTTTTTGTTGCGCCCGAAAGAGTGTATGTACTGTTGCTGAGCCAATAATCAAGTCCGATCAACTTTTGAATGAAATATTGCAAAAAGTCACAAAATGCAAGAAACCATTTCAATATCGAATAAAAAAGAACACAAATGCCGTTTCCCAAAAATCTGAAAAACTCACCTATCATAGCCCAGAAGACTGTTATACCACTCCACTCAAACTTTGTTGGTTCAATGGTAACAGCACTAAGTAAACTGTGAACTTTTAAAATTAAATTTTGAAACATATTTTCCCCCAAAAAAGTTGGTTTTTGTTATTGTCTGCAAATATTATATTTTTTAAATATAATAAATTAAATTTTAATTACTTTCTACTAAATTTCTAATAACTATGTATA
>CAZYYI010000007.1:0-29679 GCA_964651835.1 uncultured Lachnospiraceae bacterium | reverse complement strand
TGTCTTTGTAATTCTTTGTACTAATTTCATCAATAAAAAGCTCACCAGATGTGTAATTATCCAGTCCGCCAATAATATTTAAAAGCGTGGTTTTTCCGCAACCAGATGGCCCGAGTATTGATACAAATTCACTCTTTCTAAATGCAAGGTCAATACCTTTAAGTGCGTGTACACTGCCACCAGCGATTTCATAATCTTTTGTAATTTTTTCAAGTCTAAGCATACTCTCTCCTTACCTAAAAAAAGTAATCTATAATTTATAATATTAAATTATAATTTTTTGGTTAAATAGTTTTATAAAAATTATATATTATTTTTTGGTAATTAGATTATAGTTTGTTAATTGTATTTTGTCAAATGTACTAAAATTTAGGCAACAAAAAAGCGATACAAAAATTTCCGTATCGCTAAGTTAAATTTAATTACATATTACTCATAACACCACTTGCTTGCATATCGCTGTAAATTTCAGAAAGTGGTACAATTTTTACGCCCATATCGCTAATTTTTTGTACTGTATCAAGGATAGCTCTTGCTGTGTTTTCACCGCCTTCAGCACCAACGTGTCCAATCACTATTGCGGTGCCTTTATCAAGTGCAATATTTGCACCCTCAATAAGTCTGCTGCAAACACCGCTGTAACTTCTATTTTTGTCAGCTTCCAAAAAGACATCTCTGCCAAGATAAATGCTATTAGTATCTCTGCAAGCTTGAACGGTGGCATTGGTTTCAATAGTTCTGCTATCCAAAAAGTAAAGGTTGTGTGATTTTGCGTATTCATAAATTGTTGTCATAAGTGCACGGTTTCTTCCAACGCCAGAACCAATGTGAATATTCAAACCTCTAACGCCTTCAAAATCTGCAAGGCATTTATCAAGTTTTTTAGTTACGGTTTCAGGTGTGTCATAGTTTGCTATATATACTGGGCCGTACCAACTTTCAGGAAGTGAAACGTGAGCTTGCATTGGCATATGCAAAATTATCTCATTATTTGTTCCTTTAAGTCTTTCAATATTTTGTTTAGTGTTGTCTACATTTGGCATAACTGCACAGGTAAGAGGCTCTTTGCAAGTCAAAAGTAAATCAACACCGCTTTGGTCATAGCTTCCAAAATCATCAATAACAATACTCATTTTTGGAACGGCATTTACTTTTGCTGAACTTTCAGTCTTGGAATAATTTGTTGCGGTTGGTGTTTTGCGATGTCTTGTAGGAGCAGTTAAATTGGCGGATTCGTTGTACTCAACATCTGGAACATTCTGCACGCTTATTGGTGAAGCGGCTTTTGCTGACAATGTGCTTGATTTAAAACACCAAGTGGCAGCCACTCCAAGTAAGATAAAACTAAAAATAAATATACATAATCTTTTCATAGTCCTAGTTTTTGCTACTAAGCATTTTTTATACAATATTATTAAAAATTTCAAACTAATAAATAATTGACTTAAACAATAGATTTGGTTTAAACTATTTTTATGAAACTTTCAGGGATAATTGACAATATAATTTACCGAAACAGTGAAAATGGATACACTGTTATTTCATTATACACTTCTGGCGAGCATATTACTGTCTCTGGAAAATTTCCTATAGTTGGAAAAGGTGAACAACTTGAGCTTGAAGGGGAGTTTAAGGTTAACAGAAATTATGGTGAGCAGTTTGAAGCTTCAAGTGTTATAGTTAATCGTCCAAGCACTCCAGAGATGATTGAAAAGTACCTTTCATGTGGGCTTATTCCAGGTGTTCGTGAAGTGACTGCAAAAAACATTGTTAGGCATTTTAAAGAACAGACACTTGATATTATTGAAAACTCACCAAAGATGCTTGCTGGCATAAAGGGTATCAGCATTAAAAAAGCTAATGAAATTCACCAAGCATACAGTGACATAAAAAAGATGCAACAAGCCGTTATGTTTATGCAAAAATATGATATTTCAAGTTCAACAGCGGTCAAAATTTATGAAAAATATAAAAACCATACGGAAGAAGTGCTTACCACAAATCCGTATAGACTGATTGAAGATATTGACGGTATTGGCTTTAAAACTGCTGATAAAATTGCTGCAAAACTTGGAGTTGAGCAAGATAGTCCCATTCGTATTCGTGCTGGGCTTGTGTATACATTGAATGAAATTGCTGAAAAGCAAGGCTCAACTTTGGCACTTCAAGAGGAACTTGTTGCAGGTGCAAAGTCAGTGCTTGAACTTTCAGACGAAAACGATGAACTTATTTTTAGTAGTATAACTGACCTTGAAATTAGCGGAGTTATTAAACGCATAAATTTTAATGATGAACCAGCATTTGCAATTACCAAACTTTATATGCAAGAAAAGTACATTGCTCAAAAGCTATGCAGTATGGCTGCTTCTGATGCAGTGGCAAAACTTGGGAGCGATAAAGAAATTGAGCAATATGAAAAACTTAACAAAATTTCGCTGCACGGTAATCAAAAACAAGCAATACTTGCAGGCACAAGTGAAAGTGTTGTTATTATTACTGGTGGACCTGGTACTGGTAAGACAACAATAATTAAAGGCATACTTAAAATTTTTAAAAATGAAAAATTAAAGTGTATGCTTATGGCGCCAACTGGCAGAGCAGCAAAAAGACTTGAAGAACAAACAGGTGAACAGGCAAGCACCATTCACAGAGCATTAGAGGCTAACTTTAGGGGAGATGGCAGAGGTTTTGTTCGTAATGAAAATAACCCGCTTGAAGCCGATGCAATTATTGTTGATGAAGTTTCAATGCTTGATGTATTTTTGATGAGCAGTCTTTTAAAAGCGCTTCCTTTTGGTGCAAGACTGATTTTGGTTGGTGATAAAGACCAGTTGCCAAGTGTTGGTGCGGGCAATGTGCTTGCTGATTTAATTGCTTCTGATACTTTTAAAGTGGTTGAGCTTACCCAAATTTTCAGACAGAGTGAAGATAGTATGATAGTGGTTAACGCTCACAAAATTAACAATAGTGAAATGCCAGATTTATCAGTTAAGTCAAGTGACTTTTTTTACAGTTCAACAAGCGAGCCAGAGCTTGTGGCTAGTGAAGTTGTTTCAATGATGGCAGAGCGTATACCTAAATTTTTTGATGATATTACGCCAGATGATATTGAAGTTATTACGCCTATGAAAGCTGGGCTTGCTGGCACAAACAATTTAAATGAACTTATCCAAGAAAAGCTTAATCCGTCTAGTGCTGACAAAAATGAATTTACATTGCATAAGCGAATATTCAGAGAGGGTGACAGAGTTATGCAGATTGTGAACAACTATGACAGAGAGTGGGAAAAGGTTGAAAGTTTTGGGCTTGCAAGCTATGGTGCGGGTGTGTTTAACGGCGATATGGGTAAGATTGACCAAATTATCACTGATATAAATGAAGTTTATGTGCTTTTTGATGACGGCAGAAGAGCTTGCTATTCAGTGGCTGAACTTGATGAAATTGTGTTAAGTTACGCAATAACAATTCATAAAAGTCAGGGTAGTGAATTTCCTATAGTTATTATTCCAATTATGGGTGGAAGTCCGCTGCTTATGAATAAAAATTTGCTTTACACTGCTGTTACAAGAGCTAAAAAAGCGGTTGTTTTAATTGGCAAACGTTCTAACATTTTTTATATGGTAAGCAATAAAGCATCTATAACCAGAAACACAATGCTAAAAACTTTGATTCAAAACAATAATTTTAATTTTTAACATAAAATACTTCGCCTTTTAATATTATTTATTAAGGGGCGTTTTTTTATGGAAATTAAAACTCAAAAAAAATCTAATATTACTCACAATGTATATATTTTTGATTGCTCAAAAATAGAAATCTCTGGTGCGGTTGAAGTTATGAGTAGCACTGAAAAGGAAGTTGTTGCTAGACTCGAAAACAAGTATATGATTATTTCAGGAAGCAATTTAACCATTTCAAAACTGAATCCAGAAGAAGAATTTTTGGTGATTGGTGGCAATGTTGCAGGGCTTAGATATGTAAACAAAATTGGTAGAAAATCAATAATTAGCAAGGTGTTTAAGTAATGTTTTTTAATAATGCCACTATACTTTTATTTGGTAAATTTTTATGGGTGGGCATTGCACTTGGCATGCTTTGGCTAGTTTTTTCTATGATTATAAAATTCAGTCACAAAAATGTTTATGTTTATAATTTGCTCACTTTTGTATTTTGGCTTGCCTTTGGAGTGGTTTATGTTTGGCAATGTATATCGTATTATAACTACTCATTTTGTTGGTTTGGACTGCTTGGACAATTGCTTGGACTAATACTTGTTAAAATTTCTATCGAATTTTTCTTTACAATTTTAGCAAAATTGTTATATAATGGGCTAAATAAAGGGTTAAAGAGGAAAAAAGATGGAAAATTACGCTTTAACGAAAAAGATTGAAACAATAATCATTGTTAGTATAATTGCATTTGTAGCATTTGTTATTGCTGCAATATGTTCTATTGTTGCTGTTGGTGTGTCTAAGCAAAAGATTGCTAGTTATGACAGGCTTATTGTTGAAATGAATGCAGAGCAAACAAGGCTTGAGCAGGGTATAGCAGTAAATGGAACATCTGCTTTTCTTGAACAAAAAGCTCACGAAAATGGAAAGATTAAAGATACTGAAATAATTGTTATTCCTAAAAAATAATAATTTATAGAAAGTCTTATAATTTAAAATAAAAATTGCAGGTTAACTGCAATTTTTTTTGTTAATAATTGTCTAAAATTTTTAATAACCCTCTTCCTTTCTAAAATTTTATATGTTATAATTGCTTTGAGAAAATACTATGAAAGAAGTTTATTATGATTATCTACAATCAGAACCAAGGTCTAAAAAGACCTCTTTTGGCATGCTCGGTGTTACTTTTGAAGATGTAATGAATCTTCCAATTAGTTATTTAAAATTACAAGGCACATTAAAAGAGCTTTTTGTGGATAAGCCATTTTATGTAAATAGACAACTCAAAAAAATGCATACGCTTGGCGACCTTGTAAACATTGGTTACGATACTGCAGAAAATTATATTCAAAAGAGTTTAAAAACTGGAGTAAAGCGAACATTATATAATCTAGAACTTGCACTTGCTAAATTTTCACTCAAATTAAAAGGTAGTGAATTTACAGTTTTTGAAATTGATGTTGAAGATGTGGGACTAACAAAAAATGCAGTTGACTGGGCAATTGATAATGGGTTTTATGAACTTGGTGATTTTTATATTTATGCAAATGAAAAGTTTGATGAAATGTTAGATAATAAGCAAAATCGTGAAATCAAGAAATCTGTTTTATCAGCGATGAAACGTTTTGGCATATTATCTGAAGGTAAAGATGTTAGAATAGTAGGAAAAGATGACATATCTAAAACTTCAAATGGAAAAATAATAAAAACAATTTTTCCTGATATATTGCAAGCTATCGAAAAAGAAAAGGAAATTAAAAAGACAAATATTATTGGGCTTGATATATTTGATAATGCCAACTATACAGAAACCGAATGCGATTACTCTAAACTGATTGCTCTAATAAAATTCAATTTTAAAACAGCTACAGATTTTATGCTTGCAACAATACTTTGTAAACGAACATTTGACAAAATTATTGAAGGAAAAGTCTTAGCGGATAGAACATTAAAAAAAATATGCGGTTATTTTAAAGTTCCTATTTCAGATATTGTAGAGTATAAAACTACAACTATAAAAACCGATAATCGAACTAAAAATGTTGGAGTTGGAACAGAATATGACTTTTCTAAACTTTTCATTAGAATTAGAAAATTGTATGGTGGCAGAAGTGCTTTCCGTGAAGTCACAGGAATTTCAGACTCCTCAATGGATGCTCTTGCAAAAGGTAAGCTTCTTTCAAATAAAAATATGCGAAGAGTTTGCAAGGCTTTAAGATGTAAACTTGAGGATATTATGGTTGTTATTCCTCAAGTAGATGAAGCACAGCAAGAAGAAAAAGTTAATATTTACTATGATTACAGCAAGTTTAAAAAGATGCTCAAAGAGCGTAAATTATCAATGGCTAAACTTTTAGATGGAAGTGGTTTATACCGTAATTATATTGGCTTGTTAGTTAACAGTGGAAAACCATTAAATGAGGAATATATAAAAGTTATAACAGCAATATTGAATTGCAACGAAGATGATTTATATGAAATTAAAACTGGTAAAAATCCTTATGTGGAGTGTGATTATAGCAAACTTAAAGCACTGCTTGATAAAAAGATGATTTCCGCAAACAAACTTTGCAAAAACATAGGCATTGAATCACAAGAACTTTTTAATAAAATGTCCGCCGGCAAACATTTGGGTCAGGAAAAAATTGATAAAATTGTAAATTATCTTGGTTGCAAAGAAGAAGACATTATTACTATTATCAAATCAAGAGAAGAAGTTAAAGAAAATCGCCGAAAATCCTTAAAAAAACTTGATCCAGAAGCTGATTATAGCAAATTGTTTGAAAAGTTAAAAAATGAGGGTATGACACTTGATGAACTTTGCAAAAAATTACAATTGCCAGAGGGTCGTCAAGGGTTTAAGCGACGCGTTAATAGAATGTTATTACCATATAATAGTCATATCACTAAACTTTGTAGATATTTTAAATGTCAGCCAGAAGATTTGTATTCAGTTTGCAAAAAAGTAGAAAATGACAATTTACAACAACAAGAAAAAGATGTTACAATAGTACAAAGTAAAACTTCAAAAAAAGCTGGAGAGCAGGGTATTTGTGATTATACCGAACTATTAAATATAGTGGTGCAAAGGTATAAAAATCTTAAAGAATTTACCGCTAAAGCAGATATTCATAGAGATTATGTTACAAGAATTAATAGAGGACAGCTTTTAGATTATAAAATTTATAAAAAAATTTTAGATACTTTACATAAACCACTCGATGAAATTGTTAAATTTAAAAATACTGAAGACAGAGATAAAATTTTAAAGAAGATAGAAAAGATTGAGTATAATAAAAATAATCCAGAGGTTGACTATTCTTTACTGTATAAAAAATTAAGTGAAAAAAATCTTACAGTTGAAGATCTATATAGAAAAAATATAGTATCACTTAATATTGTGCTTTATAAAATTAAAGAGGGAAAAGAAATATCCACAGACACAGTGCAAAGAATTTGCAAATATTTGGAATGTGAATCTACTGACATTATGAAAAGGATAAAACCTAAAAAGCCAGACCCTAAAATTAAAAATACAAGAGTACCAGAAGTTGATTATTCATACTTAATATCACTTGTAGATAAAAGATTTTTAAATTTGACACAAATTTGCAGAGATGTTGGGATTGGTATTCACTTTGCACATTGTATTAAAAAGGGCGAGAGAATTGGGAAAGATAAACTACAAAAAATTTGTGCTTATCTTGGCTTTGAACCAGAAGATATTGTGTTTGAAATAAGTAAAGAAGATGATGAAGTGCAAAAACCGAAAAAGACATCTTTTGTTAATTCGTCTTATGGCGGTGGTACTGCAAGAGTTAAACCAGCCTTTCGTGAGAGTAAAGTTGAAGACACAGTTAGTGAACAGAAGATTGACATTATTGAGATGGCCAATGAGAATTCTGGTGGCTCGGTTCAAGGCAAAACACCAAGAGACACAAAATTTTATTTCACCTCAAAGGGCTATATTAAAAATCCAAATATTAAATTTAGCAGATATAAATTTTCAGCAAATATTGAAATGTCTGATGATGATTTTGGGTTATATCTTTAATATTTTATTAAATAAAAAATTGCAGGTTAACTGCAATTTTTTTTGTTAATGTTTAATTATTAGGCTGGAATTCGTCTGTATCTGTTAAAAATTTAAATCTATCTTTTTTTACATAGTGATTAACATATTCTTTTAATAATTTCATTGCCATTTTAAAATCCTTTTTATTTTGTTCTATCAAAAGGTCAAAATAATCTTTTGGAGGATTTTTCATTCGATTAAGCAAACATTCTGCTAAATTTTTTGGTGTAACAGTAAGTTCATAAACTTTGTAGTAGGTTGGGAACTTATCTGGATAATCTTTGTGAGGCAGGGTAAATGTGTTTGTAATTTTAAAATCGCAAGGCGGAAGGATAACTTCTTTTTCATTTTCAAAAATTGAATCATTTTCAATTTCAAAAAGTTTTATGTAAGGAAAACCTTTTGGCAAATCAATTTTAACAAGTGCGCCCTTGTAAAAGTCTGTTGCAATGTCGATATCAGTAGAAGTTGAAACAATACCATTAAGTGCATTTTTATCAATGCGTGGTGCACCACGAAAAACTGTTAATGGTTCATTTACAAGTTTTGATGCTCTAAAAACCTCATCAATTTGAATGATTTGATTAATAAAGCTAGGTGTTAATGGGGAATAGATTATAGATTCAGTAATAATTTTGCTATGTTCATTCAAATAATTAGGATCGCCAATGTGTTTCATAACATCATCAATATCCACATCAATATATTTTTGTTTGGTAAGCTCTGAAGTTGTGTCATGCAAAAAGTTATTGATAAGCGTTGCAGAGCCACCCCTAAAGCCTTCAATAAATCCGTTACTTTTTAAAAAATTTAATAAATCTTTTGAGTTTTTCATATTTGTTACCAAACTTATTTTAGCATAAAAGTTTTAATAATTCAATAGCAATTTTAAACTTGGAAAAATAAAAAAAGCAGTACATTTGTACTGCTTTTATTTTACATTTGAGGTTCATTGCTTTCTGGGTCAATTTGTGAATCTTTTAATGAATCTTTTGTGTTTTCATTTGGAATTACTACAATTTCAACATCTTTCAAGACTTCTGGAATAGAAACGACTTGACCAAAACCGTCAACGAATATAATTAAATTAATATCAAAACCTTCAGGAATATATATTGTTTGAATGTTGGCATCTTGAAATGCATTTTGACCAATGCAAATTTTTTCTGCTTTATTATTTTTTGTTGTTTCAGTGATTGTTATGTTTTGAAGTTTTCTGCAGTTTTCAAATGTGCTATAACCAATTGATTCAACGCTATCTGGGATATTTATACTTTGAAGACTTAGGCAGCCAGAAAATGTATGATTATTAATTGATTTAACGCTATCTGGGATATTTATAGATTGAAGACTTCTGCAGCTATAAAATGCGTAATGACCAATTATTTCAACGCTGTCTGGGATATTTATAGATTGAAGACTGGTGCAGTAATTAAATGCACCATAATCAATTGTTTCAACGCTGTCTGGAATTGAATAAGATGTTTCAATTTTACCTTCAGGAAATCTTATCAAAGTTGACTTATCTTTGTTAAAAAGTACACCATTTTCACTACTAAAATATTTGTTGTTTTCATGAACATTAATTTGTTGAAGTTTACTGCATCTATTAAAAGCAGTACTATCAATTTTGGTCACTCCGTCAGGAACTGAAATAGATTGAAGATTTCTACAATACTGAAATGCACTGTTTCCAATTTCAGTAACACTGTTTGGAATATTTATATTTTGAAGATTAACACAGTCTAGGAAAGCAGCATTATCAATTATTTTAATACCATTAGGAATACTTATATTTTGAAGATTAGCGCAGTTATAAAATGCATGTATGCCGATTATTTTAACACTATTAGGAATAGAATATGAATTTTCTGTTTTGCCTTCAGGATATCTGAGCAAAACTGACTTATCTTTATTAAATAGAATACCATTTTCACTACTAAAATATTTGTTGCTTTCATCAACATTAAGATTCATAAGGTCTCTACAATATAAAGCTTGGTCTTCAATCTCAGCAACACTACTTGGAATGGATATATTTTGAAGCCCATAACAATTATAAAATGCGTATTTTTTAATTTTAATTACGTAATCAGGGATGGAATAAGAGGCTGTCTCTTTACAAATAGCTTCAGGTATTCTTAACAGGGTTGACTTATCCTTACTAAAAAGAACACCGTTATTACTACTATAATTTTGATTGTTTTGACTAACATTTATGTTTTCAAGATTGTGATTATTAATAAAAGCACTGGTTTGAATTTCTTTTATACTGTCAGGAATGTTTACGGTTTTAAGATTGTCAAGGGACATAAAAGCATTATCTCTTATTTTGAGGACGCCTTCTGAAATTGTTATTTCTTCAATATATTTATTAGACCCATAATTAATTCTTGGTGATGTAGATGATATACTAATTATAGGTAAACCTTTATATGAACTAGGAATAACTATACTTGTTTTATCTTGGTCATTAATATCGATACCATAAATTGTGAATCCATTATCATTTAAATTATATATACTGCTTTGATATTTTAACGAATAGGTAACACCATTGTCAGTGAAATTATATATTGTATTATCTGAAATTAAATTACCCAAATTTTTAATTTGATTTATAAGATATTTATTTTCATTTTCAACCTTATGATTTTGTTCTTTTTCAGAATTAAGTTGCTCTTTTAAATAATCATTTTGTTCTTTTGTAGTATCAAGTTTATCATTTAAATAAGCATTTTGTTCATCTTTAGACTCAAGTTCATCTTTTAATTGATCATATTGTTTTTTTGTAGACTCAAGTTCGGTTTCTAAATAAACATTTTGTTGCTTTTCAGACTCGAGTTCGTCTTGAACCATAGAGATTTCAGTTATATATGAATCAGTTTTACTTTTGATTGATTGTTTTTCGTTTGCATACAAACCACCAAAAACACCGGCAGTAGTGGTAGAAGCAGCAAGAGCACTTGCAATTCCTATAAATGCAAATTTTTTGAATCTTTTACTTAATTTTACCATAAATTTCTCCTTTTTTATGCCTAATTATCATTTTTTAGTCGTGTTTTATTTGTAGATATATTATATTCCCATTATACTGGAATGTCAATACCTTATCCCATTATTATGGGATAATTATAATATGAATATGACATTTGGAAGTAGATTAAAAGAATTAAGATTAGAAAAAGGTATTGGGCAAGTTGAACTCTCCAAAAGAATAGGGGTGGGAAAGTCAATTATAAGTTTATGGGAAAAGGATGTATGTGAACCAACTTTATCAAAACTCGTTGAACTTTCCAATTTTTTTGGAGTTACTATTGATTATCTTGCTGGTATTGAAAAATAAGTTTCTTAATTCTTACATTATTAAGTATTATTATGCTATAAATCTTTGTTATTAATTTAACAAAAGACTTAGTTTGCATATGATTCTAAAATTTGAAATAAAAATAAACTTTTAAAAAATATTATTTTGTTATTGACATATTTTCTTTATTAGTGTAATATAATTGTATTGTTTACAAATTATTTTACTTTTTATGTAAACAACTCCTTTTCTCGCGGGGTAGAGCAGTTGGCAGCTCGTTGGGCTCATAACCCAAAGGTCGCTGGTTCGAGTCCAGCCTCCGCAACCAGCACGTGACTCGCTGGTAGTCACAAATAAAAAGAGCAAATTTTGCTCTTTTTTATTTATTCCAAAATGCTCGTCACTTTTTGTTTTGTTGTTAGGAATAGTCGAAATACGTGACGCTCGCTATAAGAGTATTTCAGTAAATGTACGCTCGCTATTTCGTCAGTCGCATTCGCTTCTTCCTTACGAGTCCAGCCTCCGCAACCAATAAAAATAAAGCACCAGCAATGGTGCTTTTATTTTGTCGAGTTTGATTCGACCAAGACTTTAGTCAGGTTATATGATATATATTTGTAAATGATTAAAGTGATGAATGAGCAGTAGATATTTTTTAATTTTATTGCCTTTCTGGTGGAGTTGAACCATTTGGTTCACTTTCATCTTTTACTTTTATAAGATATCTGTTATTGCAACAAGAGTTTAACTCTTCTATTATTTTAAGCTGTTCTAAATTATGAGGAATTCTTTCATAACCCTCTTTATTCTTATCAGAAAAATTATAATTAACTCCATTGAATGTGAAATTTATACCAAAATTATCCCCATCATCAAAGTAGCCACCACCAATTCCTTTAACATTTTCTAATTTTCCAGTTTTATCAAACTTCTTTATTGATTTTAAAAGCATAACTGTAAGAAGTCTGCGCTCAAAAGCTCCCTCTACATTGCCATGGTAGTCATCTTCTAAAAAATATTTTTTTGAGTCGTCAAGGGCATTTCCAGAAACATCAAGAACATCTTGCAAATGTAATTCTTTAAGCTTATTAAATTTTTCAACTCGCTGTTTTCGCATCTCAACAACTTTATTATGAGAAAGTTCATAGCTATAGTTAGTTAAAATATAAGTTGCTTTGTTAAAATTTTGTTTAGTTTTCTCATTTAAGGGGTCAATATTAAGTTCTTTTACTGCGTGGCAGTAGAAATATGCAAGTTCCATATCTAACAAGTTGCCTGAAGAAACATTAAAAAACTTTAAAAGACTAAATTCGTCATCTTTAAGAGGCTGTAACTTTGTTGCAATCTCAATTACTTTTGATTTAAGTTCTGGTGAAAGAGATTCGAACTCTGCACCAGTTGGAATTTCAATTCCCAATTCACTGAAAAAATCTTGTGTATCTGGCACGACTAATCTTTTAGCCAATTCATTGATAAACTCTCTTTTTTTGTTTTCATTATTATTAAATTCCATAATAAATCCACTCCTTCGATGTATTTTAAATTTATCATATAATCCTTTCGTTGTCAATATTAAGCGTTTATATATAATATTTAACATAGTTTGAAATAGGGTAATCATCGCAAAGTAAGATCTTTTATGGCTCTTGCTTTTTTATCAGCAAAAAATATTTAACATATAATAAAATCAATGGAGGTGTTTATGAAAGTGGTAGCGGTGGTTGGTGCGAATGGAAAAATGGGCAGGCTTGTTTGTGAGGGGCTTGAAGGTGAATATGATATTAAAAAAATTGATATTGGTGATAGTCTTGAAGATGCTGGAAAGTTAGATTTAGTTATCGATTTTGCAAATGCTGAAACATCTGTTAGCAGCGCAAAATTTTGTGCAAAAAATAATATTAAATTAATTATTGGTTCAACTGGTCAAACCGAAAAACAACTTGCGGAAATTGAGAAAGCTTCAAAGGTTGTGCCTATTTTAAAAGCGGGCAATTTTTCATTAGGTATAGCTTGGCTCAAAAAAACTCTTGCAAGTGTGGCTAAATTAAAGGCAGAAGACATTATTATTTTTGAAAAGCACCATAAAAATAAAAAGGATAGTCCAAGTGGCACGGCACTTGAGCTTGAAAAGGTTATAGAAAGTTTTTGCGGCATAAAACCTCAAATACTTGCTGAACGTGGAGGCAAGGAAATTGGCACGCATAGCATAGACATCTACTTTGGTGAAGAGGTAATCACTTTAAAACACCAAACATTTTCAAGAGAAGTATTTGCGGACGGAGCGTGTCTTGCAGTAAAATTTTTATTAAATCAGACGATTCCTAAACTTTATAGTTTTGACAATATTTTAGACAAAGATTTTTAAATTAAAGAAATTATAATAATTTTGCCACCATTTGATTGGTGGCGTTTTTTTTGCTGAAAAATTTTGATTAATTGCATTTTTAAATTTTATTTTTAATATAATATGTTATACGAAAAAATTGTTGACAATTCAACAATTTATAAATATAATTATTATGTAAAGTGCAATTAAAGGAGGAAAATTTTGGAAAGTAGGTTTGAAACTTTTACTGGTATTCTAACTTCTATAAATAGAAGTATTCAAAAAATAAAAAACATTGAGATGTCTGATTTTGGGTTAAAGGGTATTTATGTTCAATGTTTATTTTACTTAAATAATTATAAAGATGGAATGAGTTTTAAAGACCTTTGCTTAGAGAGTGGAGAAGACAAGTCGGTAGTATCTAAAATTATTAACTATTTAACTGAGCAAGGCTTGGTAAAAGTTGTGGGTGAACAAAAATATAAAAATATGATATTGTTAACAGACAAGGGCAAGGTTATTGGTGAAAAGATAAATATAAAAGTTCAAGAATATTTATCAGAGGCAAGTGTTGGTATAAGTGAGTCTGATAGAAATGTTATGTACGCCACACTAGATAAGATTAATCAAAATTTGATTAACAGCATAAAGAGCAAAGGAGAAAATTATGATTAAAAACAGAACGGCGCAAATTGTTTACTATGCAATTTATATTACACTTGCAGTGCTAGGAGTAATGGGTAGTTTAGGTTATTTTGACAGAAGTTTTAACACTGATTTTTATGTTTTTTACACAAATTTAAGCAACTATTTATGCATGGGGTTTATAATATATGAGCTTGCAAGCAGAGTTAAAAATAAAACTGATGAGAAAATAAGCAAGGCACCTTGTTTTAAATTTATGCTAGTAATTATGATACTTGTTACTTGCCTTGTTTACAACTTTATGCTTGCACCATCAAAGTCTGCAGCTGATTACTTTTTGTCACCAAGCAATCTCATAATGCATGTGATTTTGCCTATAATGTTTATTGTGGATTGGTTCTTGTTTTACGATCGCAAACAAACAAAATGGTATTATCCTTTGCTTTCAACTGTTATGCCATTAATTTATGTTGTTTGGATTGTTATTCGTGGACAAATTTTTAAAGGTGCAACTTGGACAACGCTTTATCCTTACTTCTTTTTAAATGTTGACAAAATTGGTGGTATGGTGGCAGTTTGGGTTATTGGTCTTGTTGTTGCGTTTATTGGTATTGGATATTTATTTATGCTTTTAGATTACAAAATTAAATGGAATAAAAATAAGGAGAAAAATAATGGCAATTAAATTTTTAATTGATTCGTCTTCTGATATTAATATGTCAGAGGCAAAAAAGATGGGAGTTGAAATGCTACCTATTGAGGTGAGATTTGAAGAGGAAGAATACCTTGATGGTGAAAATTTGTTACCTAAAGAATTCTATGAAAAGCTCATAGAAAGTGCTGAACTTCCAAAAACTAGTCAAATTAATGAGTATCGTTATGATGAAAAGTTAAAAACTATGGTGGGCAATAATGATGATATAATTATATTAACTTTATCTTCAAAATTATCTGGTACTTATTCTCAAGCAAAAAATGCTGCAAAAAATTATAAAAATGTTTATGTGGTTGACAGCCTTAATGCCAGTGCAGGTGAGAGGCTGCTTATTGAACGCGCTTTAAAATTAAGAGATGAAGGGAAGAGTGCTTCTGAAATTGTTAGTGAACTTGAAACTATTAAACATAATATTGTGTTTCTTGCAGTGCTTGGAACTTTAAAATATTTGAGAAAAGGTGGAAGAATTAATCCTGCTGTTGCTTTTGCAGGTGAGATGCTTTCAATTAAACCAGTTATTTCAGTTACCAAAGGTGAAGTTAAGTTAGAGGGCAAAGCAGTAGGTTCAAAAAAGGGCAATAACCTTTTAATGCAGTTTATTGAAAAATCGGGCGGTATTAATTTTGATATGCCTTATTGCACAATTTATTCAGGTCTCTCAGATGATTTACTTAACAAGTATTTGAAAGATAGCGAGCATATTTGGAAAAACAATACTAATGATGTTCCAAAACATATACTTGGCAGTACAATTGGTACTCATGTTGGACCAGGAGCAATTGGCGTAGCATTCTTTGCAAATATATAATAAAATTAAATGCACTACTAATTAAGTGCATTTTTATTTTGTTTTATTTGCTTAATAATTTTATATTAAATTTAACATTAAAAAATTAATTGACTGATATTTTAAACAAGTATAAAATTTAAATATAAATAAAAGGAGAGATTTTATGAGAAAAGATTTTGGTAGCGAGACTTATTTTTTTCCACTTCCAGTGCTTGTTATTGGAACTTATGATGAAAATGGAGTACCAAATGCAATGAATGCAGCTTGGGGCGGAATTTTTGATTATGGCAAAGTTAACATTCAACTTTCTAGCCATAAAACAACTGATAATATTGAAAGAATGAAGGCTTTTACTATTAGTTTTGCAGATAAAAAACATCTTGTTGAAGCTGATTATGTGGGCATTGTTTCTGGAAACAAAGTTCCTAACAAACTTGAAGTTGCTGGGCTTCACACTGAAAAAAGTAAATTTGTTAATGCACCTATTTTAACTGATTTTCCAGTAACCTTAGAGTGTGAGCTTGACTTTAATGATGACGGCACAGTTGTTGGAAAAATTGTTAATGTTTCAGCAGATGAAAGTGTGCTTGGGGCAGATGGCAGGATTGATGTTGAAAAACTTGATTTGATTGCTTATGACCCAGTTAATCATAATTATTATGAAATGGGCAAGGTTGTTGGTAAGGCTTTTAGTGATGGTAAAAAATTAATTAAATAAATTAATAATAAAATTTGCAAAAAGTTGACTTTTTAATAAAAATTTGCTAATATATATGGGTCGACAGCTGAAAGGAGCGTATAATTCGATAAGGATTGTATGCTCCTTATTTTAATTTAAAAATAAAAAATTTAATAAAATCGGCAGCTTAAAAAGGGCGTATAATTCGATTGAATTTATACGCTCTTTATTTTTTAAGGAGATATTATGGAATCAGAAAATTTAAAAAAAGAATCTAATGAAAATTTTTATTTGACTCAAACGCCAGTTAAAAAATTGCTTTTAAAATTTGCAATTCCTTGTGTGCTTGCTATGCTTGTTAGTGCACTTTACAACATTGTTGACCAAATCTTTCTTGGTAACAGTTTGGCTGGACAAGACGGTATCATGGCTACGACTGTGGTGTTTCCATTTACCGTTGTGGCACTAGCTTTGGCTCAACTTGTTGGTGATGGTTGTGCTGCACTTTACAGCATCTCACTTGGTGCAAAGGATGACAAAACCACCAAAAAATGTATAGGAAACGCACTTATTGTTTCTATAATTTTTGGCATACTTTTGATGGCGATTGGCTTTGTTGCTGAAGATGCAATACTCAAAGTTCTTGGTGTATCTGGATACAGTGAAACCACCAAAATTTTTACCAAACAATATATGACAATAATATTAGCGGGCATACCATTTTATGTTTTTTCGTCTGCAATGGCATCTATTATCCGTGCAGACGGCTCGCCAAAGTATTCAATGCTATCTACTATGATTGGTGCAGTTATCAATATTATACTTGACCCAATTTTAATTTTTGCTTGCAGTATGGGTGTTCAAGGTGCTGCTATTGCAACAATAGTTGGTCAATTTGTTTCAGCAATCTTCTGTGCGGTATACTTCAGAAAAATGAAACTTATTAAGCTTGAAAAACTTTCATTTAAGCCAGATTTTAAGGTTATTGGCAAAACTTTGAGGCTGGGTATTTCAAGCTTTATTACTCAAATTGCGATTGCAGTTATAACCATTGTTGCAAACAATGTGGTTGGTACAATAGGTGGTGCAAATGCAACAGATGCTGGTGCTGCTCTTGGAATTGTGTTTAAAGTGTTTGCTATTATTATTGCTTTTGCACTTGGTATTTCTGTTGGTGCTCAGCCAATCATTGGTTACAACTATGGCGCAAGAAAATATGACAGAGTAAGAGAGGCTTTTAAACTTGTTATATTAAGCAACATTGTGCTTGGTATTATTGCTACAATTTTGTTTGAAGCTGCACCAAGTGTGATTGTTGCAATATTTGGAAAAGGCAGTGAATTTTACAAAGAATATGCAGTTTTAAGCTTCAGAATTTACCTTGGTGGCATTATGTTTTGTTGTTTGCAAAAGGCAAGTTGCATACTACTTCAATCAATCAACAAACCATACAAAGCGTTATTTTTATCTCTTGCAAGAGATGTAATTTTGCTTGTTCCTGGAGTTTGCATTTTGGGACTTTGCGGCGACCTTTACACTATGCTTTGGGCAGGTATAATTGCCGATGTTGGTGCGTTTATACCAACTATTATATTTGTGTTAATTGAAATGCGTAAGCTCAAAAAAGAGGGAAATGTTAAGATTGGAATTCCACAAACAGTTTCGAGCGAACTTAACAAAAATTATGTTATAACTATTGGCAGAGAGTATGGCAGTGGTGGAAAGTACATTGGTCAAGAGCTTGCAAAACGTTTAAAAATTAACTGCTATGACAACGAGCTTATTGCAAAGGTTTCAAAAGATTTCAATATTGATATAGAGTTACTTGAAAAAGTTGATGAAAAACAAAAATCAAGTTTTTGGTATGGCTTTGCTACGAGTTATGTGTTCAGCAAAAATAAAGATAAAGTAATGCCAATCAGCCCAGAGGATAGTTTGTTTTTAAAACAATGCAACACGATTGAAAACTTGCAAGAAACAGAAAGTTGTATTATTGTTGGTAGATGTGCGGACTTTATACTAAAAGAAAAGCCAAATGTTATCAAAATTTTTGTTTATGCATCTGATATGCAATTTAAAATTGATAGAAAAGTAAAATTTGACAATTGTACCGAAAAAGAGGCTAAAGAAAAGATAATTAAAGTTGACAAACAGCGTGCAGATTATTACAATCACTTCACATCAAATGTTTGGGGTGATAAGCAAAATTACGATTTGTGCCTTGATATTTCAAAACTTGGAGTTGATGCTTCAATTGATATAATTGAAAATTATGTTAAAAGTTATTTGAAAGGCAAGGGGATTAAAATAAAATAATTACCTATGTAATAAACTTTAAAGAATGTACCCACTTTATATATTTTACAAAAAAAATATTTAGAAGTTGTGGGTAATGTTTTATTTGCGCCTGCTTACGTTCCATTATGCTACGTTTGAAAACGGTAATTCAAACAACTAAATTTTACCAAAACAAAAACTACTCAAATTGAGTGGTAATTTTTAGTATGACTAAGTGGACTCGGACCACCGACCCCACCTTATCAGGCAAACAATGAGATTTCATCGCTAAGAATTATCGTTGCAACCAAAGCCGTGTAAATGCCGATATTTTCAGCATTTGCACGCTTTTTTCTTTCTCACTCCATCGCAAAAATATAATAAATTTTAAAGCAAAAAATAGCAACCTATTTTTCTCAAAAAACTTGGTTTTTCTAGCCCGTTTTCTGCCTATCAAAAAGGGTTCAAAACTGCCTAGATGGGGTTGCCTATTCATATATTAATTTTTGTTTGTCGTATTTTGTCGAAATTATAGATTTTTTATTTATGTGTGTTATAATGAAAATATAAAGAGGATTCTTCTTTTGTCAAAGGCGAAACAATGTTATTTTGTTACACTTTCATTAAATGGGTGATCAACCCATGCTGAATTTGTGATGGGGTTTTGTTGAATTTTATCACGCATGGCTAACAATTCTTTTTGAAGGGCTTCAAGGTTGTATTCAATTTGTCTTAAGTTCCTATCATAGGTCAAATATACTCGCCTATTAATATCATAAGTTCGAAGGTGAGGGTTAGAGTTAATAAAATTTTTCATTTCAATTGGAGTTTCTCTTTTAAGCAAGTTATAATCACCGACACCGGCATAAATTCTATCATATCTCTCATCATAATGAATATTTGTATTCCGTGCTTCTTTTTGAAATATCAATGGGAATTCTATTTTTGAAATATTAAACAAATGGCGTAAGCGGGTTCCGCGCTGTTGAATATCGTTTCCGCAAAAGCCACCAGGATAAAAGTTATCAGAAATACAACCGCAAGCTGTTAAGATACTTTGAATATGAAAGAAATAGAAGGTATATTCATCACCATAAGAATTTGTATAATTTTTTGCAAAGTCAAAAATATTTGTTAAAGATACAAGAGCAAAATCTATATTTTTTAGTATTGAGTTTGCGTAAACAAAATCCCGATTGCTTTCATTTAAATAAATTTTACGATTAAACATAATTATACTCCGTTACTTACACTAATATATCATAAATCGACGAAAACGGTAAACTTTTAAATATGATTTTTAAAAATTGCCGTTATCGGCAACTTTTATTGCAATTTAATTGACTTAATTTCCGATATTGGCTATTAATTATAGATATTATATTTATATTAAGTATGTGATTTATTATTAATATATACTTATCTAACGATAAATAAAGGATTTGATGTTATGGATTATTTAGAATTATATAAAAATTATTTAAAAACAGTTATAAGTAAACAAGATAAAAACAAAATAATTTCAGAGCAAAGCCAAATAAATTATATAAGACAAATCAAGCATTTGGACAAATACTTTAGAAAGCTGGGGCAAATATCTATAGAACTATATAAAATTGATAATTTAGAAATATTGCTGCAACTAGATCGACAATTTAAAGAAAATAAAGAATTAAGGGAAAAAAATAATAGAGGCAGAAATCAATATAGTGTTGCTTTCCATCATTATGTGAGAATGATTGCTAATATTAATGAGGTTGATACTTACAGTGAAGAAATGTATAATGAAATTATAAAGAAACAATATAATATTAATGAGTTGAATATAGATAATTTAAAGTTGAAGTTAAAAGGTCAAATGCAAAAAGATTACAATCATAAACATGTAAGTGTAATTTATAGAAGTAGATCTGAAATTGTCAGCAAGATAACAAAAATAAGAGCAAAAGGAGTTTGTGATTTATGTGGTGAAAGAGCACCTTTTGTTTTAAAAAATGGTATGCCTTATTTAGAAACGCATCATTTAGTGTGGATGTCGAAAAATGGTCCAGATGTGATTTGGAATACAGTTGCACTTTGTCCAAATTGTCACAGGAAGGTCCACAACCTTAATCTTAAGGCTGATCTCGAAATTTTAAAGAACAAAATAAAACAATATTTACTTGTAGAACAGGAGTCGGATTTAATAGAAGAGTTCAATACTTATTGGAGAAGAGAAGTTTAGAGCTTCTCTCTTTTTATTAAAATATTTCTTTACAAATGTAAATAAAATAGAAAAATATATCTAAAAATTTTACATTTATAAATATTTGTGTTATAATATTTTTGATTAATATTATGTGGAGGATCACATTGATTACTTTTTATAAACTAGAATATTACATAAAGAAAAATCACATAAAAAAATATCAGATTTCTAGAGCCACTGGAATTTCTAGTAGAACTCTTTCTAATATGTCTGCAAATAAGAGTATTACTATGGAAACCTTAAATAAGTTATGTAATTATTTAAAATGTAAGCCAGAAGATATTATGGAGTATACAAGTGAGGAGGATCTAAAAAAATGATAGAGAGTGTGAGTTTAAATTCGAAATTGGTTTGGTATTATGACATTGAAAAAGGTACTATTGCAAGAAAGCCGTCAAAATCTAATTTGTTAAAAGTATCTTCTGATAACAGTTTGTATTGTGGTGTTGTGGGAAATAAAGCGAGTGAAAAAATGCTATGTTCCATATTTAGATTGAAGAGAATTGCTCAATTTAATGAAAAAGTAATTGAAATGTCAGGATATGGAATTAGTTGCAAGGTCTATCTAAAAATATCTAAGCAAAATCAATTACAAATAAAGATAGGTGATGATCCTATAATGTATGATTTGTTTAATTCATTTTTACTAGAAGAGATGGAGTCTTTAAGTAGCGATGATGTTTTATTAGTGTTAGATATAAAAAATAAAAAAATTAGATTTAAAAAAATCAAAGAGATGGAGTTATAAAAATGAAAATTGCAACTGTATTTAGTGGTATCGGATCTATAGAAACGGCTGTTTCTATGGTGTACGGAAATGAAAATAGAGAGATAATTTTTGCTTGTGACACTGGTGAAAGGGAAATTGATAAGACGAAAGATGAGGTTGAATTCGAAACCAAAGAAATGAGAGAAAATGAAAAACAAAAATATATTAGCAAATTATACTTTGGTAAAGGTAAAAGAAACTTTGTAAAAGAATCATATATTGCTAATTATGAAATATCTGATGATAAATGGTTTGAGGATATTAGATTTATAAATGGAAATCTTTTCAAAAACAAAGTAGATTTATTTGTTGGTGGGAGTCCTTGTCAGAGTTTTTCGGTTATTGGGAAAAGAGCAGGATTAGAGGATGCTAGAGGAACTTTGTTCTATGATTTTGCAAGATTGATAACAGAAATCGAACCAAAAGTTTTTTTATACGAAAATGTTCCAGGAATGTTAAGTCATGACGATGGAAAGACTTGGAAACACATACAAGATATATTTGATTCTTTAGGCTACAAAATATTTAAAGCACTGCTTAATGCTTCTGATTTCGGTATTCCACAAAACAGAAAGAGACTATATGTCGTAGGTTTTAAAAATAGAGAAATAGACTTTAAGTTTCCAGAATCGAAAGAATTAAACGCAACACTTAAAGATTATTTGGATATTGAAGTTAATGAAAAATATTATTTAAAAAAGAAAGGTTTTGAATTTGTGACAAACAACCCACATAGAGCTAGAGTTAATAGAGAAATTATTCAGACTCAAAAAGCAAACCAACAATATAATTGGAATGGCGACTTTATTTTTGAACGTTTGGATATGAATAGGCATTCCAAAGCAATAGAAAATGGGGCATATGTCGGCTATTATAAGGGTGAACAGGGACTTGTAAGAAAATTGACTCCTAATGAATGTTTCAAGTTAATGGGATTTAACCATTTTAAAAATGTAGTTCCTGATATGCAGGCCTATAGACAGGCTGGGAATTCTATAGTTGTGAATGTACTAGTTGAGATTTTAAAGAAAATTAAAGAGGTTTTATAAATGAAAATAAAATTAGCTACAGTTTTTAGTGGGATAGGGGCAATAGAATTTGCATTAAGGAGACTAAAAGTAGAATATGAAGTTGTTTTTGCGTGTGATAATGGAGAAAGAGATGTTGATATAGATAGAGAACGGGAGTTTGAAATTGTAAAAACTTTGGAAGGCCCATTAGAAAAGAAAAAGTATGTTGATGATCTTTATTTGAACAGGACTAGAAGACCTAATTACATGCAAATAAGTTATGAACATAATTATAAAAAAGAACTTGAAAACGGTTATTTTTTTCAAGATATATGTTTATTAGATGGAACTGACTTTTATAATCAAGTTGATTTGTTTGTTGGTGGAAGCCCTTGCCAAAGTTTTTCCTCTGTTGGATTTCAAGGAGGATTGGATGACCCACGAGGAAACTTGTTCTTTGAGTATGCAAGACTTGTTAGAGAAATTCAACCAAAAGTATTTATATATGAAAATGTTCGTAATTTAAAAAAACATAATAAAGGTGAGACTTGGAAAATTGTTGAAGAAACATTTAAAAATTTAGGCTACAATATATCGTCGGAAATTATTAATGCAGTAGATTATGGAATTCCGCAAAATAGAAGAAGGTTGTTTGTTGTTGGAGTTAAAGAAGGCTTAGAGTTTGATTTCAAGAATTTAGAGAAAAAAGAACTGCAATACACATTACAAGATTTTCTAATCAATACTTCAAAAGAAGGACATTTTACATTTGATAGTTTAGGGGATATAGTAGTAGACCATTTCGGTGGCGAAGTTTCCACTAAATATGAACTTACACCAGGTGTTTTGAACTATGTATTACAAGGTGGTACAAAAGACTTTTATCAAAAGCCCGAGATGGATTTGCCGATAGCTAGAACGCTATTAAAAACAATGGGAAATCATCATAGAGCGGGTATTGATAATTACATAACAGTCGACAGGTTGGCTGGTAGGTATAGGCAATTAACGGAGAGAGAAGCTCATAGATTAATGGGGTTTACAGATGATTATGAAATTGTTGTTTCAAAGAATATGGCATACCAACAGGCAGGGAATTCGATAGTTGTTGATGTTTTAATGGAGATTATTAAAGAGCTAATAAGAATAGAAGCTTTTAAATAAGGAGTTAATAATGAATTTTTCACATAGCAAATACAATCAAGGAAGAGAGTGGATAAAAAACGCAAGAAGCAAAGGTTTATCTTGGGTTGATATTTATAATGGAAATAATCCAAATGGATTAGATTCGTTTCTCCAAAATCATCGTGAAAATGATTTTTGGGATATTGATGCGGAGGAATGGATTGCTCTTTGTGAAAGACAAAAAGAAAATGAGGAAGAAAGTTCCATATTTGATGTTGGCCCTTATATAATACCAGCAAAAGACGAAGAAGATTATTTTAAAATTCCAACATCACCATCGAACATGTGGGTTGCATATAAAGATAAACTGCTAAAAAGTGGTTTTAAAGAAGATTCTGTGGATGTTATAGAAAATACAACACATAGAATTTTAAATAGATTAAAGATATCAACCTTGCCAGAACAACCAATTAAAGGGTTGGTTATTGGCAATGTACAATCAGGTAAAACGGCAAATATGGCAGCACTAATGTCGATGGCTGCAGATGTTGGTTGGAATTTCTTTATAGTATTATCGGGAACTATTGAAAATTTAAGGATTCAAACACAAAAAAGATTTTTAAAAGATTTACATAGTGAGACAGCAAATATTGATTGGCAATGTTTAGATAATGTTAAAATTGGTGGAGGAGGAACCCAACCTGATCAGCTGTATCTTAATGATGGATCAAATACAAGATACTTTACAGTTTGTTTGAAAAATTCTACACGATTAAAAAATTTGATAAAATGGCTTAATAGAGATAAAAACAAAAAGAAGCAAATGAAAATTTTGTTAATAGATGATGAGGCTGATCAAGCAGGAATTAATTCTGCTAGTATAGAAAAAAGAGAGAAAACGGCTATAAATAGAGCTGTAACCAATTTAATTTATGATTTATCTCTTGAAGGAGAAAAACAAGATATACATTATAAGTGTATGAATTATATCGGTTATACAGCAACACCATATGCTAATGTCTTAAATGAAAATCCGGGAGATGAGAATAATCCATATACAATGTTTCCAGATGATTTTGTTGCAGTGTTGAAATCTCCTAATGAGTATTTTGGTCCTCAACAAATATTTGGTTTCGAAGGGATAGAACCTCTAAATATAATTAATCATATATCAAAGAAAGAAATTATGCAAATCAGAAATATTGAAAAGGGAAAGAGCGAAACTCTTCCTGAAGAAATGCTTAACTCTATTTATTGGTTTTACTGTTGCGTGGCATGTTTTAGACTATGGGATTTCAAGAAACCTGTTAGTTTGTTAATTCATACAAGTCAGAGAATTGCTTCACATGAGATTATAAGTAATATTATAGAAAATTATTTGAGTAGAGTTAATAAAGATTTGTTTATTTCAAACTGTGAAAAAATATGGAAGGAACAAACTTCTAAGCTGGATATTAATTCATTTTTTAATGGTTACAAAAATTATGGCGGGGAAAATATAAAAGAATATCCAACTTTTAACGAGTTGAAAAATATTATTAAAACACTAATTAGTTCTCCAATGCAAAAAATTAAGATGGATGAAGATAAGACTTTGACTTATACAAAAGGAGTTCATTTATGTGTTGATAATGGTCAAAATAATGTAGGGGCTAAGGATAAATATTTTCTGAGGTTAGCGTACCCAGATAAAGATTCGGAAGTTGATTTTGCAACTGCATTTATTGTTGTTGGAGGAGCAACACTTTCAAGAGGCTTAACAATAGAAGGATTAGTAAGTACATATTTTTTACGAACAGTAAAACAAGCAGATACACTTATGCAAATGGGTAGATGGTTCGGCTATAGAAAGCAATATGAGTTGTTGCCAAGAGTTTGGATGAGTTATGAGACAGAAGATAAATTTAAATTTCTATCTGAATTGGATTTGCAGTTAAAAAAATCTATGGCGAATCTTGATAGTGCAAATTTAAAGCCTAAATATTATGGTATTAAAGTGAAAAATACTCCAAAGCCAAGCTGGATGATATTAACTTCAAAAAAGAAAATGCAAAGAGCTATTGAAGTAGATTTGAATTATACAGGTGCAAAAAATCAGACTACAACTTTTTATGATGATGAGGAAAAACTTAAGAATAATTTAAGCAAAACTAACGAGTTTATTAAATTGCTAGATAGTGAGGGTAGTGCTGAGGTTGGTGATGAAAAATTTATTTGGAGAAATATAAATCATAATCTTGTTTTTGAATATATGAAAAAACTTGATTTGCCACCATGTTCGACATTCATAGATATTGAAACAATGGAGGAATGGTTTAATAAAGTTGTATCAGATGGAAAACTTACAACATGGAATGTTGTATTATCAGGAAAGAATAATTTGAATAACGAACAAAATTTAAATGACCATATTATAGGAACTGTTAACCGTGCTAGAAGGAAAGATGATGATGATGGAATAATAAGAATTGGGGCATTAAGAAATCCAGCGGATCTTTATGCGGATATTGAAAAATCAAAATTAACAATTGAACTATTAGAAAAATTGAAACACTCTAATACTGAGGAAATATCAAAAATAAGAGATACATTAGGTTTATCTATGATATCTGAATTAATTATTTATGTAATTGATAAAGAGTCAAAGGCGGAAAGTGACAGTAAAACGATGAAAGACTTAAACTTGCCTGTTAATATAGTTGGAATTGCTATCAATATTCCAGGAGGAAAAATTGGTAATAATTATTCCGAAGCTTTAATGGTAAGTCCAATGAATGAACCAGATGAGGAGGGAGATTATGAATAAATTTGAAGCAAAATCTTTAGAGCAAGATTATATGCAAACTTCTGGGAGTGCTTTGCTAAAGTTAATGCAAAACAATGAAACTCCGGTGCTCGATTTGTTTGTAAGAGAATCTATACAAAATAGTCTTGATGCTGCTTTGTTAGAATCTGAAATTGTGAGGGTTGATTTTAAATATGATACTTTTAGTGTGAATGAACTTGCGGAATGCTATGACGAAATAGATGGTCCGATAAAGGGTAAATATTCTCAAAAAAATAAATTTATTAGTGTATCTGATAAAAATACTATAGGCTTAGTTGGTAATAAAAATGGACTTTTTAGTCCGAGAGAAGAAAATCAGAATTTAGGTAAACTAGTTTTTCAAATTATGCACGCACAAACAAAAGAAGGTGCTGGAGGCTGCTGGGGCATTGGCAAAACTGTTTATTATAGACTAGGACAGGGTTTAGTAATTTATTATTCTAGAATAAAAAATAATGATGGAACTTATGAAGAAAGAATAATTTCTTCGCTTGTTGAAGATGACGAGAAAGAAGATAGGTTAATAACAAAAGAAGGATATTTGGGTATTACCTATTTTGGAGAAATTATAAATGGAAAACCAAATGTTGTGTGTGATGTAAATTTTATACATAAACTTCTAAACATTTTTAATATTAAACCATATGAAGGCTATGAAACTGGAACAGTTATTATAATCCCATTTATTGATGATGAGCAAGTGTTAATGTCTAATGGTTTTGATTATCAAGACAAACTATTTTGGGATAAAGATGTGACTAATTATATTAATATGTCGATCTTACGATGGTATTTCCCTAGAATAAATTCTAAATATTATTTAGGTCCTAGACTTGAAGTTTGTGTAAATGATAAAAAAATTGAACTTTCCAATAATTCCCCGATCTTTGATTGGTTTAGTAAGTTATATGAATGTATAGTAACAGGTGAAGTACAAAACGGAATACAATTGAAAACAATTGAAAGAAATCGAGATTTAGATGATAAAGAGTTAGGTAAATTTGCATTTGTAAAATTAAGTCGTAGTGAATTAAAAATGAGTGGTAGTTTCGGTTATGACAATTTGCCTGCACCTTTCTCGTATTTAAATTTGAAGCGCGATGCTGATACTTCTAATCCACCTATAGTGGCTTATTGTAGAAAACCAGGAATGATAGTTTCTTATGAAATATCTGGAAATTGGGTGGGTTCAGGTGTGTCTGGAGGAAATGATTTTATACTTGGACTATTTGTTTTAAATTCAAAAAATAGAATTAGGGATTATAACTTATCTCTTGAAGATTATGTTAGGAAGAGTGAAAAAGCTGATCATACTTCATGGGTAGATCCTATTATTGAAAATAAAAAACCTAAATTGTTGGTTAATCAAATAATAAACGAAGTTGGAAAGACATTAAAAGACACTTATCTTGAAAAAAGCACTGTTGTTGAAGAGGTTATTACAAACAGGTATCTAGGAAAGAAATTTGCTGATTTATTACCAACACACAATTATGGTAAAGAAAGTTCTATAGATGGGCGTGGAAGAACTCATAATGTAGTATCTAAAAATAAATCAACTGTTATAACTCTAATAGGAGATCCTGTTTATGAAAAGAATGGGATGAAGCTCGTATTCGACGTAAATTGCAAAAGAAAGGTTTCATCGATAAGTTTTAATTTGGTTGTACCAACTTCAGAAAAAAATATGTCAATTGCTGATTGGGAAGATGAAAATGGACAACCAGCAATTTTAGAAATTAAGCAAGGATTTATTATTTTTACTGATTGCGATAATCCTTTATTAAAAAATAAAAGTTTTGCTTTAAATAAAGAGATTACGAGTTTAAATGATGTTTGCTTAATTGAGTATGCAACAACAAGTTCAAATAAAATTTATAAATATAAAATTTTTAATAAAGGTTTTAATAAATGTAAATTTCAAATTTCGTTGCTTATTTCGGCAAAAGATAATAAATATCAAGTTGGCTTAGAAACTTTCGTTGAGGAGGCTATTGAAGATGAAACCATATAAATTAAGTTTGTTTAAAGTGTTATCTGATAGACAACAAAAATCTTTAAACATTCAATCAACCTTAGACGCATGGTATCATAACAACAGTGAAGATCAAGAGTTAAAACTGAATAAAGAGCAAAATCAATATTCGTTAGAATCTATTGATGGCCTTTGGAATGTAGAAGATTATGGATTTGGTATAAATTTGAAATTATCTCTAGATAATGCTTGTATTTTGTATGGTTTAGATGGAATTGCAGATCATAGTTCTGAGATTTCTATGGTGGTTACATGGAAATCTTCATCATCTAAAGATAGGGGAGTCTTAGGACCACAATGCGTGAAAAATGTAAATGAAACACAAGTTTTAACATTCTCTAAGCGGTTTGATAAACATACATATCATGGAGTAATTGAATTAAGTGTCAGATTAGTTCTAACAAAGTCTGGAGCTCCTGAAACTATTTCATTAAATAATACACCAGGTGTAATCATTGGAGAAATAGAAAAATTATTTATAAATGTGGATGGCTCAGGGTCTTTATTTCCAATAATAAACATTCACGATAAAGAGAAGTCACTATGGCAAGTAAAAATGGATTTTACAGATCCAACGCAAGATTTATTTGTGGACTCTTTTAAAATTGTTTTAAACACGGCTCATAAAGATTATGTCTTTATTGATTTGACCAACAAAGAAAAATATTGTAGTAGGTTAGTATCAGAAATAGTTCAACAAGCTATAATTGCATTGCTAACAAAGTTATTAAATGAAAAAAGTTTTATTGAGTTGGATAATATTGATTATCAAGAGGGAAGTGTCTTACAGGTTGTTAAGTATATGATTGATACAAAAGAATTTGATGTAAGTTCTGTGGAATCGATTATTAATACAGTTTCGAATTATTTTGATAAGAGAGGGGTTTAGAATGGTTAAATTATATTTATCAAGATTAGAAGCAAAAAGTAAATATGAAGATTTGAGAACTAGCAATTTTCAATGTACTGTAACATTATCTGAAGACATTGAAGAATTACGAAACAAATTGTTATTAGCATATAATGAGGCAAAAGAAAATAAAAAAAGTGATTATATTGTGGATATAAAATTTGGCATAGAATTATTTGATATTTTAGACAAAACTCCGTGGTTTACAAAATCATTAGCATCAAACTATGACTTTTGGAGATACATTTCAATATGTATTATTCCAGAAAT
>CAZYYI010000006.1:0-31141 GCA_964651835.1 uncultured Lachnospiraceae bacterium | reverse complement strand
GACTCTTGCGGTTGATTGACGAACAACCTTGATTGATGTTGCTGCAAATATAATTGCAAGAACAACAACTACTACTAAATAACTATTAATGCTACGCTCATTATTTTTAATTCTCCTTTTCTACTATAAATTTATTTCCTTCAACAGAAACAATTTTAACTTTTTCATTTGCAGCAACCGCGCTGCCATCTTTTGTTACCGCTCTCCAAGTAACATCATTTACCTTTAACTCGCCGGCATTTTCAGGTTCAATTGATTTAATAAGTGTATGCGTTGTGCCGATAACTGAGTCAAGGTTGGTCTTGCTTTTGGTGTTTTTGAGAAGTTTTCTGCAGATAATACCAAGCGAACAAAGCAGCGCAATTGATACAACCAAGAACACAATTATTTGTGCGGTTATGCTGCAGTTACATAGTGCAAGGATTAATGCAATTAGACTTCCTATTGAAAACCAAACGCAGTCAAGTTCAAACGAAACAATCTCGATTACTACTGTTAAAATAAGTATGCCTGTCCAAACCCAAACCATATTTTCCCTCCTTTAAATTCTCTATTATCATTATAATCTTTTATGCAAAATATTGTCAAATTATTACTAAATAATTATTGTTACTTTGCCACAAAAAAACTGCCACAATTTGTAGCAGTTTTATCATTTTATTTATTTTCCTTAGCAGCACTTATAAAAGCTTTAAAGAGTGGGTGTGACCTATATGGGTGGCTCTTAAATTCTGGGTGGAACTGAGCTGCAACAAAGAATTTATTTGCAGGGATTTCAACAATTTCAACAAGGTCACGTTTTTTGTTTATGCCCGCAACTTTCATACCCTTTGCTTCAATCTCTTTTCTATATTTATTATTAAATTCAAAGCGGTGACGGTGACGCTCCATAATTTGACTTTCGCCATATGCCTCTCTTGAAATTGTGCCTTTAACAAGTTCACAAGGATATTCACCAAGACGCATTGTGCCGCCTTTTTCATGAACATTTTTTTGGTCTTCCATAATATCTATAACATTATGTTTTGTATTTGGGTTAATTTCAGCAGAATTTGCATCTTTGTATCCAAGAACATCACGCGCAAACTCAATAACTGCAATTTGCATACCAAGGCAAAGTCCAAGATATGGCACATTATTTTCACGAGCATATTTTGCTGCTGCAATCTTGCCCTCTATACCACGGTTGCCAAAGCCACCTGGAACAACAATACCTTTAACATCTGAAAGCATTGCTTCTGCTCCATTTTTCTCAACCTCTAAGCTATTTACAAGTTTAACATGAACATCAACATCGTTTGCAAGACCTGCGTGTTTAAGCGCCTCAGTAACTGAGATATATGCATCAGCAACTTCGGTATACTTACCAACAATTGCAACTGTTAAATCTGGTTTCTTCTTCTTGATATGAGCAACCATCTTTTTCCATTCAGCCATATTAGGAGCTTTAGTTTTAAGTTTAAGCTGTTTGCAAACAATTCTATCAAGTCCCTCTTTTTGTACCATAAGTGGCACTTCATACAAACATTCGGCATCTGTGTTATGAATAACATATTCTGGTCCACGAAGGTTACAGAACATTGCAAGCTTTTGTTTCATCTCTTCTGTTACTTCAATGCCTTTATTGGTTCTGCAAACCAAGATGTCTGGTTGAATACCAAGTCTGGTAAGTTCCTTTACACTTGATTGAGCTGGTTTGGTTTTAACCTCTTGCGCTGCTTCAAGATAAGGAAGAAGAGCCACATGCAAAAATAAAATATTTTCACTGCCAAGCTCAACCCTAAGTTGTCTAACAGCTTCCAAAAATGATAACCCCTCGATATCACCAACAGTACCGCCAATTTCAACAATAACAACATCAACATCAGGAGTGCCAACGCTCAAAATCTTTTCTTTAATTTCATTAGTAACGTGAGGTACAACTTGAATAGTTTTGCCAAGATATTCACCAGCACGCTCTTTTGCTATAATACTAGAGTAAATTTTTCCGCTGGTATAGTTGCAGTTTTTGTTGCAGCTTATATCCAAAAATCTTTCATAGTGTCCAATATCAAGGTCGGTTTCTGTGCCGTCATCAGTAACAAACACTTCACCATGTTGATATGGGCTCATAGTTCCTGGGTCAACATTTATATATGGGTCAAGTTTTTGCACAGCAACTTTTAACCCCCTATTAATCAAAAGTCTGCCAAGGCTGGCTGCCGTTATGCCTTTGCCAAGGCTAGAAACCACACCGCCAGTAACAATAATAAATTTACTCATAAAAATTTTCTCCTTATTTTAAAAAACAAGACCATTATATATTTAATTAACATAAAAGTAAACAACTATCTTTTTTTAATTTTAAAGTTTAGTACAAATTAATAAAATTTAATTTTTAGTATTATGTTGCTTGCCAAATCCACATTAATTGTAGTATTATTGGTATATACCCACCCCTTTTAAAATAGTCTGCTACCAAATAAGTAGCAGATTTTTTTATTTGTTAAATATATCTTTGTTTGACAATATTATAATAAAAAAGTAAACTGAGTATGTAAGGAAATTTTATGGATAAATTTAATATTATTAATCAAATTAAACTTAAATCTACAATAGCTGGCATAAGTTCTGAAGAAGTAAGTTTTGTTAAATCACTTGTGGATAACAAATGCAAAGATAGTACAAAATTTGTTTGTGAAGGGCTTTGGGCTATAGACAAACTTATAAATAAAAATTTAGAAGTTAGCAGTTTTTTTGTTTGCAGTGAAAGGCTTGAAACTACCGAAGATGAAAAGGAACTTGAACAAGTTTTAAAAATGGCAAACTATGCAAAAAAGACTTATCTTGTTTCAAGAAAAGCATGCAATAAAATTAGTGACCGTGAAGGTGCTGATGAATACTTTATTGTGGTGTCAGCAAAAAGTTATACACTTGATGATTTAACCAAACTTTATGCAAATAAAACAGAAGTTTTGGCAGCAGTAACTGACGGACTTGAACAGCCAGGTAATATCGGAGCAATCATTCGATCAGTAGATGCCGCTGGCGGTGACTTTGTTATTATCACTAACTCTAAAGCAAAAATTAATAATAGCAGGCTGGTTAGAGCTAGCCTTGGTGCAAGTTTTATGATGCCTGTACTCTCTGCCCCAATTGAAGATGTACAATCTTGGCTTGTTAAAAATAATTTTAAATGTTTGGTCACTGACCTATCCGCAACCAAAAGTTTTAAAGAAGCTGACTTTAAAGGAAGAATTGCTGTTGTTGGTGGTAATGAACATACTGGCATTTCAGATTCTTGGAGGCACTTACCAAATGCTGAGCGAATTATAATACCTATGCTTGGCAGCTGTGAATCTCTTAATGTAGGTTTTGCCACCACACTTGTTACTTATGAAATTGGTTTAAAAAAACATAACAAATAAATTTAAGGAGAATTTATGGATTTATCAGAAAAGTCAATAAATTATTTAAAATCACTCACTGCTGAAACTGTTTCAAACGCATCATCTGGGCACACCGGCTCAGCACTTGGTGCAAGCAGTATTATGTTTGCACTTTTTAAAGACCATTTAAGGTTTGACAAAACTGGCAAGTGGATTAGTCGTGACAGATTTGTGCTTTCAGCTGGTCATTTGAGTTCACTGCTTTATTCCTCGCTTTATATGTTTGGCTATGATATTTCTATAAATGATTTAAAACAATTCAGAAAATATGGTTCAAAAACTCCAGGTCATCCAGAGTACAGCAACGTTGGCGTAGAAACAACTACCGGCCCACTTGGTCAAGGTGTTTCAAACGCTGTTGGTCTTGCAATGGCAGAGGCTAAACTTTCTGCAAAGTTCGGTGAAAAATTTATCAGCAACTATACTTACTGCCTTGCTGGTGACGGCTGTTTGATGGAAGGCGTGGCCTTGGAAGCCTGCGCACTTGCTGGAGCACTCAAATTAAACAAACTTATACTTTTATATGACAGCAATGGTATAACAATTGACGGCAGTACCAGTCTTGCAAGTAGCGAAAATATTGCTAAAAAATTTGAAGCAATGGGCTGGAACATTATTAAAGAAAATAATGGTAATAATTATGAATGTTGCTCAAAGGCAATTGAAAAAGCAAAAACAAGCGACAAGCCAACCATAATAATTTTTAAAACAACCATTGGTATTGGCACTAAAAAAGAAGGTACTGCTGGTGCACACGCTTACCCACTTAGCACTGAAGAGCTTGCAGAATTTAAAAACAAAATTGGCATTGCTGAAAGTTTTTATGTGCCAGATGATGTTTTAAAATATTGCCAAGCTTCTACTACCGCAAACAATAAATTAATGCAAAAGTGGAAAGATAATTTAGAAAATATTAAAAATAAAAAACCTGAAACTTATAAAGAATTTAACAGTTATTTTAAAACAAAGGCTATAAACTTTGCAAAAATATTGCAAGATTTAGACGCCAAAGGTCAAATGGCTGGACGCAGTGCATCAGGTATTATTCTTAATGAAATTTCAAAATTTATACCAAGCTTTTTTGGTGGTACAGCTGATTTATCCCCTTCCACAAAAGCATATATAAATGACGGCGGTGATTTTTCTGCTGAAAATAGACTGGGGCAAAACATACATTTTGGCATTCGTGAACACGCAATGGCTGGGGCTATCAATGGCATATCACTTTATTTTAAAACACCTGCCTTTGACAGCACATTTTTGGCATTTTCAAATTATATGATGCCAGCGCTCAGACTTCGTGCTATGATGAATTTACCAGCACTTTCTGTGCTAACTCATGACTCAATAAATATTGGTGAAGATGGACCAACTCATCAGCCAATTGAACAATTAGGTCAGCTAAGACTTATACCTAACTTAACAGTGATAAGGCCAGCATCTAATGCTGAACTTATTGCGGGATATAAATACTTTGTAGAAAAGCAAAAACCTACAGCACTTATTGTAACAAAATCAACACTTGCAAGTTTTTATAACTCTACCATTTTTGGCGCAGAGCGTGGTGCTTACATTATTTTTGAAACCAAAAAGAAAGCAGATATTCAGATTTTTGCTTCTGGCACAGAGGTTGAGCTTGCTGTAAATATAGCTAAAAAATTAGACAGCGTTGGTGCAAGGGTTATAAGTGTTCCTTGTGAAAGTATTTTTGCTATGCAAGATGACGCTTACAAAAAATCTGTACTTTTAAAATCCCCTGCACTCTCGGTTGCAATAGAAGCATCAAATGACAATGTTTGGTATAAATATATAGGAACAAATGGATTACTAATTAATGTTAATAATTATCAAACCAGTGGCAAGGGTAGCGAGGTTTACAAAAAGGCTGGTTTTAATGAAGATGACATTATTAAAAAGATTAAAGCTTCATTAAAAAAGTAAACCGAAGTTTATAAACTATTAATTGAATAAATTATATTTTTTGGTTTAAAATTTATTTATAAATAATAATTTGGAGAAATTATGAAAAATATCTCAAAGTTTTTAGTGATACTGATACTTGTATTCAGCTTTGCCTTTGGTGGTATTTTTTCTATGCAAAATTTTAAATCATATGATAATGCCTCAGCAATTAATGAAACTGAAATTTTAGATGACACTGAAAATGATAATGAAAACTTAACTCCAGATGAAGATAAAGATGATGATAATGAGCCAAAGGAAGATGAAGAAATAGTTTATCAAACACTCATTGTTAACTTTAATGGTGCAAACCAATCAACTTATATGACACAAGTAAAAGTTGGAGATACTCTACCAAATATTAATGTTTCTGCAAGAACCGGATATCTATTTAAAGGTTTTGGTGAAAGCGAAGATTCAACAAATGTTATTGATCTATCAACCTTTACTATGCCTAACAATGCTTTAACAATTTATGCAATTTGGGAAAGGCAAACCTATTCGCTTTCCTTCCATTCAAACTCAAATGAACAATTTGATTCATTAAACTTATATTATAATGACCAAATTACACTTCCAAGTGTTACCGAAGTTTCTGGCAAAAACTTTTTGGGCTGGTTTACTGATAGTGAATTTAAAAATCAGTTCATAGAAACAACAATGCCTGATAGAAATGTTGAACTTTATGCAAAATGGGCAAACAAACAAGTTTTAACTATAAACAAAACGGCTCAAACACAAACACTTTCAGAAGATGGAAACAAGTTTTCAAACTTTAGTGGTGTTGGCGGATTTGAAATTGAGTACAAAATTGACGGAGTTTGGACAAAGTCAGCACCAACAAAATGTGGCACTTATGATGTAAAAATTACAAGAGCTGAAGATTCTGATTATGTTGCATTTGAAACAATAATTGATGGTGGCTTGATAATAAATGGTCCAGAAATCAATTTGACTTTTTATATTGTTGTGCTATTTGTATTTTCAGCTATAGTGCTTGCTTTAATTGTAATAGTAAGAATTCTTAAAAAAATGAAAAAACGAATGGTAATTGCTTCCCTCGTTCCAATATTTTCTGTTATGATACCTATGGAACAGTTAGTGCTTTTAATTGTTTCAGGAGTGCTTGCGTTGGTGTTCTTGCTACTGCTTGTTTACGAAATTGTTTCGCTACATAACACTATCCCTTTAAATAGGCAGAACGACTTTACTGATGACTCTGAAAATGTGGATAATTTTAACAACCTAAATGGTAATGAAATTGGTAAAAAATATTCAGCAGAAGATGTTGAAAAATTGTTAACTAATGATACTTTTAAGCCAAACAAAAAAGAGTTTGCAACTAAAAGTTTTGATAATGAGCCTTATGAAAGTGCAATTAACAAAGTTAAGCAAAAGAAAGAGCAATCAAAAGATGATTTCATTGAACCAGATGATGACTATGTTTATGCTAGAGAAAAAAATGGCATAAAATCTAGAACTATCAGTTTTTCTGATACTGAAGAAATTTATTCAGATGTAACAGAAACTTCTAATAATAAAAAATAAAAATTATAAAACTAGAGAAAAAATTTTAGGTAAACATATGCAAAAGAAGAAAAATATTTTTGTTAGATTTTTTAAATTAATCGGACGTGGTATCCGCAACTTTTTCTTGCTCATTTTATTCGGCATTGCTTACCTAATTCTTTTCCCTTTCTTTAAAGCAAAAGTTAAAGGCAAAAAAAATATTAATAAAGATGATGAGGCACGTGTTTTTTTGTGCAATCATTACGAAGTTTATGGACCAATATCAATGTACATGTCCTTTCATTTAAAGTTTAAGCCTTGGGTTATCGACAAAATGATGAATGAAGAGGATATCGAAAAACAAATTAGCCTTATGATTATGAATGAAAATAATTTTAAATGGGCTTCTGTAAAATTTAAAAAATTTGCAATAAAAAGTTTAAAAAACTTTGCTGTGTTTGTTCTTAAACTTGTGGGTGGTATTGCAGTTTCAAGGGAAAACCCAAGGGCAAATATTGAAACTTTGCAAAAATCAACCAAAGCTTTAAACAAAGATTACAGCCTTGTTATCTTTCCTGAATACAGATATGTTACTGAAGGTGTTGGAGATTTTCAGACTGGCTTTGAACACATCGGCAAATACTACTACCAAAAAACTGGCAAAAAAATTGCTTTTTATCCAGTATTTATTTCTAAAGAGCTTAAAACTATAAATGTACTATCCCCTATCACATTTAATCCTGAAGAAGATGTTAATGCAAATAAACAAAAAATTGTTAGCTACTTAAAAGACCAAATGGTAAATTGTTACAACGAAGTTGAAGTTAATAACACAAAACTTCAGGAAAAAATCAAAAAAAGAAAAGCTAAATCAGAAAAGAAAGAAGCCAAGAAACTTGCAAGTAAGGATAAATCTAAATCAATCTCAAACAATGATAAAAAATAAAGGGAGGCCTTTATTTTTTTGTTAAATAAAATTTTAAATAATTAGCACTCTTCGCTTGACAGTGCTAATTTCAAGCTATATAATATAATTGTAAAGTTGAATAAATAACTTTAACTTGTGCAAAATTTAATTTAAGGAGAAATGATTATGGATAATGAATTCAGAAAAAATAAAAACGAAGTATCAAACAAAAGGAGTGGCTACAGCATATTTGACCCATTCTTTGATGGATTTTTTAGTTTTCCAAGCTTTAAAGATGAATTTAAAGAAGATAGAAGAATGATGAGAACTGATATTAAAGAAAAAGAAAAAGAGTATGAGCTTCAAGTTGAAATGCCAGGGCTTAGCAAAAAAGATATCAGCCTTGACCTAAACAACGGATATCTTACTATTGAAGCAAAGCATAGCAATGAAACTGAAGAAAAAGATGATAAACACGGCTATATCAGAAGAGAAAGATATTATGGCTCTTCTGCAAGATCATTCTATGTTGGTGATGTTGAAGAAAAGGACATTGATGCAAAACTTGAAAATGGCATACTTTATGTAACTGTACCAAAAGAAAAGAAACAAGAAACCAAAAAACGTATCGAAATAAAATAATAATTTAAATTGCTTTCCAAAAATCTCAGCTCCCTCCGCTGAGATTTTTTATTTTCTGTTTAAAATCTTAATTTATGTAAATTATTTAAGTATGAATAATGATATTTTAAGTGTTTTTTTATCTGCACTTGCTGCATATGCAGTACTTTTTGTAATTTCTAAATTACTTGGCAAAAAGCAAATTGCCGAACTCGACTTTATCGATTATGTAACTGGAATTTCAATAGGCTCAATTGCCGCCGAAATGGCAACAGATTTAGAGCGACCTATATATCTATTTATTATAAGCATGGGTGTATTTTTCATTTTCGATATGATTATTACCCTTATATCAAGAAAGACCAATTGGTTAAAATACTTTTTGCGTGGCAAGCCTTTAATCTTAATTAATCAAGGTAAAATTGATTTTAAAAATTTAAAGAAAAGCAAAATTGACTTTTATGACTTGCAAGGTTTAGCTAGAGATAAAGGCTACTTTGATTTATCTGAAATTGAATATGCCATTTTTGAAACCAACGGTGACTTAAGCATACTTGCTACCGATGAAAAGCGAGCCGTTAAAAAAGAGGACTTTGAAAATATTAAAAGCAGTAAACCATCGCTTACCTATTACTTGGTTGTGGATGGCGATATTTCAAAGTATGCCTTAAATCAAACAAAAAAGAATAAGGATTGGGTACTTAAAGAAATTAAGAAACAAAAAGTTAATATAAAAGATATTATGTACGCACAATATGATGAAAATAATGATAAGCTTATAATTGAAAAAAAATAATATTATAATCAGCCAGTAAAATCTGGTTGATTTTTTTATAGATTTTTTTTCTATACTGGTATTTCTTGACAAGATTAGCATAAAACTTTATAATATCTTAAAGATAAAAAAATAATATTTGTTAACTAAATTTTATATTTTTCGACATTTTTTTATTATTTTTTATTTATTTATTCTATTATTTTGTAAATTTTAGGAGAAGCTAGTGGAAAAGTTTTGGGATATTCTTGGTGATTCTGCCCTTGACACAATTAAACTTGTGCCATTGCTTTTTCTTGTTTACTTTTTGATAGAACTGCTAGAATATAAAAATGTTTTTAGATTTGAAAAATCTAATCTGCTTAAAGGTAAAGCCAGTCCAGCTCTTGGCGCTTGCTTTGGCTGTGTTCCTCAATGCGGGTTTTCAGTAATATCTGCCGAGCTTTACTCAGAACGCAAGATTTCAGTAGCAGCCCTTATTGCAGTATTTATTGCAACAAGCGATGAAGCCTTCCCACTTATGATTGCTGATTATCATACAATACCATCACTTTTACTGCTTATAGCTATTAAACTTGTGTTTGCAATTTGCATTGGATACTTAACATACTTTTTAAGCAAACGCATATTCAAAAGCGATACTACAAAAACAGATAACAAAATAGAAAACAAAGAAATTAAACTTACTGGTGAAATCTATTCAACGACATCTAAAGCAGATGAGCATAACAAAAATGAAGTTGAACACAAACATAAAAATGAAAACCACCTTGGCGATCACGACCATGGTCATATTCACGCTTGTTGCCACCATGATGTTGACGATAATAAGTTTGATTGGAAACATCCGTTAATTCACTGTTTAAAAATTACACTCTATATATTTATTGTTAACTTAATTATGGGCGGAATAGTTGCACTGATTGGTGAAGACAACCTCGCAAGCTTTTTAAAATCTAGCAGTATCTTTCAACCACTATTCGCTATGCTAGTTGGACTTATCCCTAACTGTGCGGCTTCCGTAGTAATAACTGAACTTTATATGATGGGCGGACTAAGTTTTGGAAGCATTGTAACTGGACTTTCAGTTAATGCAGGTATAGGCTTGCTTGTGTTATTTAGAAAAAATAAGAACTGGAAAGAAAACTTGTTTATTGTAATAATGCTACTAGTTCCAAGTTTGCTACTAGGCTATGGACTTCACTTTATACCATTTAACTTTTTAAGAATTTAAATAAAAACAAATACCTTAGACCAAAAGTTTACTAAAGTAAATGAATGGTTTAAGGTATTTTTAATTTGACTATTTTTGACCAATTGCCACTAAAATTTATTATCTTGCAAAATTTAGATAAAAAGATTAGATTTTGTACATTTTAGAAAAATGCAAGCGAAAAATAGCACATTTTTAAAAAAATTTTAAATTTATTCAAATTAACCAAATTTGATAAAAAACACAATATCTTGTGTAGGTCACTTGACACAAACCACTAAATATCTGTAAAATAGTGGCAGTAACTTTTCGAGGAGGACATTTATGAAAGTCATTAAAAGAAATGGTGATGTTGTTGATTTTGAACAGAGCAAGATTGAATTAGCTATTACAAAAGCTAATAAAGAAGTTCGCCCTTCTATGCGTGCAAGCAAAGAAGAAATCCGTGACATTATCAACTACATTGTTGAGTTTGACAAAAATAGAATTTTGGTTGAGGATATCCAAGATATTATTGAAGAAAAGCTGATGGAACAAGGTCACTATGAACTTGCTAAAAAGTATATCATTTATAGATATAACAGAGCCTTGGTAAGAAAAGCCAATACAACTGACCAAACAATTAAAGAACTTATTGATGGTGAAAGTGAATATTGGAACACTGAAAACTCTAACAAGAATGCTAAAATTGTTACCACACAGCGTGACTATATTGCAGGTATCACCAGCACAGATATCACAAGAAGATTCTTGCTTCCTGAAGATATTGTTAAAGCTCACGATGATGGTATTATCCATTTCCATGATGCAGATTACTTTGCACAAAATGCACTTCATAACTGTGACCTCATTAACCTTGAGGATATGCTCCAAAATGGAACAAACATCAATGGTGTTATGATTGAAAAACCACATAGATTTTTAACAGCAATGACAATTGCTACCCAAATCATAACAGCAGTAACTTCAAGCCAATATGGTGGTGCTACTGTAACAATGTCACATCTTGCACCATTTGTACGTGATAGCTACAATAAATATGTTGCAAAGTACAAAGACAGAGGGCTCACTGAAGAACAATGCAAAAAATTTGCTGAGGAAGATGTTAGACGTGAAGTTAAAGACGGCGTACAAACCTTCCAATATCAAGTTAACTCTATGACTACAACAAATGGTCAATCACCATTTTTAAGCGTAACCTTATATCTTGGTGAAACCGAGGAATATAAAAAAGAACTTGCAATTATTATTGAAGAAATCTTAAAACAAAGAATTCTTGGTATGAAGAATGAAAAAGGTGTTTTCATTACTCCAGCCTTTCCAAAACTACTCTATGTTCTTGAAGAGGACAATATCCACGAGGATAGCCCATATTACTATTTAACAAAACTTGCTGCTGAATGTACCGCAAAACGTATGGTTCCTGATTATATTTCTGAAAAAATAATGAAAGAACTTAAGAAAAATGAACTTGGTGAAGGTGACTGCTATCCATGCATGGGTTGTCGTTCATTCCTTACTCCTGATAGATCAATGAGTTTGGGTAATATTGCTAAAGCTAAAAACTATGTTGAAGGCAAAGGCAAATATTACGGAAGATTTAACCAAGGTGTTGTTACTATCAACTTGGTAGACGTTGCCCTATCTTCTGGTGGAAATGAAGATAAGTTCTGGAAAATTTATAATGAAAGACTTGAACTTTGCCACAGAGCATTAAAACTTAGACACGAAAGATTAAGTAATGCTACAAGTGATGTTGCCCCAATACTTTGGCAACATGGTGCATTAGCTAGACTTGACAAAGGCGAAAGCATCCACCCACTTCTTCATGGTGGTTACTCAACAATTTCACTTGGTTATGCAGGTCTTTACGAATGTGTTAAGTATATGACTGGTAAGAGTCATACAGACGGCGGCAAAGGTGAAGAGTTTGGTCTTAAAGTCATGCAAAAAATGAATGATGCTTGTAAAGTTTGGAAAGAAGAAGAAGATATTGACTACAGTGTATACGGCACTCCAATTGAATCTACTACATACAAATTTGCTAAGGCATTAGTTAAAAGATTTGGCAAGATTGAAGGCATTACAGACAGAGGTTATATCACAAACTCATACCACGTACCTGTATTTGAAGAAATTGATGCATTTTCAAAACTTAAACTTGAAAGTAAATTCCAAAAACTCAGCCCTGGTGGTGCTATCTCTTATGTAGAAACACCAAACCTTCAAAACAACCTTGATGCTGTTATTGAAATTATTAAATACATTTATGACAACATTATGTATGCTGAGCTCAACACAAAATCTGACTATTGTCAAGAATGTGGCTACACTGGTGAGATTTTGATTGATAACAACCTTGAATGGTATTGCCCTAACTGTGGCAATCGTGACCACGACAAACTCAATGTTGCAAGACGTACTTGTGGATACATTGGTACAAACTTCTGGAACAAAGGTAGAACTCAAGAAATAAAAGAAAGAGTTTTGCACATTGATAACAAAGCTGACTAATTGAGGTAAAAATGAGATACAACTTAATAAGAAAAATGGATATTGCAAACGGTCCGGGTGTGCGTGTATCTATATTTATGCAAGGTTGCACCTTTAATTGTGAAAAGTGTTTTAATCCAGAAACCCACGATTTTGCTGGAGGCAAAGAGTTTACTGACGAAACAATTGATCACGTTTTAGAGCTGTGTGCTCCTGACCATATTGTTGGGCTTTCAATACTTGGCGGTGAACCTATGCACCCAAAAAATATTGAAGGCACAACCAAACTTGCAAAAGCATTTAAACAAAAATACCCTAACAAAAACCTTTGGGTTTGGTCTGGATATCTGTTTGATGAAGACTTAAAGGATACTGAAGCTGCCCGCTATATTGATGTTTTGGTTGATGGTAGATATGTTGATAGTTTGCACAATCCTACACTTAAATGGCGTGGCTCTTCTAACCAAAGAGTAATTGATGTTCAAGAAAGTTTAAAACAAAACAAAATAATTGAACTTGTTAAATAAAAACTTAGCTTAAGGACACTAAATTTTAAAATTAGTAAAAAAATGAAGGTATCATTGCCTTCATTTTTTTAACATTTTTCTTAACAAATTTGTTTGTGCCTCATCTCTTTCAATATGGTACCCTTCTGTATGCTCCCAAGGAACTTTCTTTTGAATATATGCTCCATTATCCAATAAAAATAATAAAACATTATTTGCGTTTGGGTGTTTAGACAAAACACCCTCCAATGCAGTTGATAAAGTTTGTTCCTTATTTGTAGCCGATCCAGCCATTCTATTATAATCTACATAACCAAGATTTTTTAAATTTTCTTTGTGCCTTTCATGTGCAATAACTTCATTTTCAAAAACTTTTAATGCTTCCTTATAAAAATCAAGTTTATCAGTATATAAACAATCTTGAAAAGTTAATTTATATGGTTTATCAAAAATTTTATCTTGTGGGCTAAAATCAAAAATACTCATATTATTTTGTTGCTTATATACTTTTACAAATCTGTATTTTTCATTAAGTTTATGGTATAAATCAATGTCTCCATGTTCTACAATTGCATTTATGTCTACCAATATTTCTGTCGTAGAAATTCTAAACATTTTTGATTTATCTTCACTTGTAAATCTTCCATATGGTTTTAAAATTTCATTCAATTCATCTACAAAGTCAATTGTGGATTTTTTGTCACAAACTTGCTTATTTGTTTTTGCATCTTCCTTTGTAATAACTTTACCTAACATAATAAAATCTAATGAGACATTAAATATTTCAGATAATTTTGACAATTCGGTCATTGATGGCTCTGTTTCTCCATTTTCCCATTTACTAACAGTCTTATCTGAACAACCTACAATATCTGCAATTTCTGATTGTTTTTTGTTTTGTAATTTTCGTAATAATGAAAGTCTATCTGCAAATGTATATTCATTTGCATTATAATTTTCATTGTTTTGATTAATAAACATAATTACCTCCTTTTTAACAATAACATTTTAACATACAAATTAAAAATATGTATAATTTTATTTGTAGAATAAATGTTTTATTTTAAGTTTACAACATTTTTGATTCTAACTTTTGTAGAATACATGTCAAAAGTTAAGTTTCCTTGATTTAGGCATTTTTCTACCAGTTTCAAAAAATAAGCAAATAATCGCTAAGTTTTTTATTTATTAAAAATATTATAGCGCAATTTTTATTTGCAAATTAATAAAATATTATAATATAATTATAGCGATATATTTTAGTGAGGTGTTACATATGAAAAAAGGTATGACTTACTTTTTTGGTTTTATAGCAAACCCAGAAGAAAGAGTAAAACTCATAGCTGATACAGGATTTGACTGTGTTATGCTTAATGCTGACCCAAGATTTGATTATCAAAATGGTCCATTTAAAAAACAAATAAAGCTATTCAAAAAATATGGCGTAGGTTTTGACTCGCTACATTTTAGATACAAAACAAGTGAACTTCCTGAATTTTGGAAAGATAACAAAATCGGAAAACGTATGGCAAGAGATCTTGTTAAAGATGTTAAATTAGCAAGTAAATATGGCTTTAGCTGTGTTGTAGTTCATTTGATTGGTGAAGTCAATAAGATTGGTTTTGATAGATTAGACAAAACTTTAAAACTTTGTGAAAAACTTAATGTTCCACTTGCGTTTGAAAATATTGATGACAATACTGCCCTCCTTGCCACTTTGGAACATTACAAGGATAATCCTTATGCAAAATTCTGTTATGATGCTGGACACCACAATCTTTATGATACCAAATTTGATTTTTTAAAGGAATATGGTGACAGGCTTGCTTGTTTTCATCTTCACGATAATGCAGGCTGGGTTAAAGACCCTAAGCCTGGCAGAAATGGTGTTATTGACCCAGACCAACACACATTAAATAAATATGGTTCAATAAATTGGGATAACTTTGCTAAAAAAATCGCTAATTTAAAAAATATCCCTCCTCTTAATTATGAGATGCTTTACAAAGCAGATTACAATGACACTATGGAAGAGGTCGTAAAAGAAACCTATAAACAAGCTGTTGAACTTGAAACAATGGTTAATAAATACAGAAAAGTTAGCAAAAACTAGGGGAACAAATGAATAAAAAATATATATTTTTTATAGATATTGATGGAACGCTTGTAAAACGTGGTACAAATGAAATTAACATTGAAGTTGCAGATGAAATTAAAAAACTGAAAAAACAAGGTCATATTTTTGTAATCTCTACAGGAAGAGCATTAAAGAATACTATGATTATAAAAAATATTGAGGTTTTTAATTACATTTCAGTTATGTTTGGAACAGCCATCTACGAATTGCCTAAAATTAAACAACTAACTAAATCTGAAACTTTAGACAAAGATGTAATCAATAATCTAATAAAATATTTTAGTGAACATAATATAAACTGGGCATATAAAGATGACACCAATGAAAAGACTTTATCATCAGAGGAAAAATTTTTAAATATTTTAAGCCATTATGTTAAAGTTAATAATAAAGAACTAAAAAATGATATTGACAATAATAAAATTATTCAATTTTTATGTGAAGGCTACTTACCAAAAAATGATACCTTAAATTTCCCTACTCTTGATTTCTTTAAAATGCCAGGAAACTACACAGATATCATTAAAATGGGCTGTGATAAGTCTAAATGCATTGAGTTTTTTAAAAAGTTATATCCAAGCCATATAACAGTATCAATTGGGGATTCTTGCAATGACTATGCAATGTTTGAAAAGACTGAGATTTCAATTGCAATGGGTAATGCTGATGATGAAGCAAAACAAAAAGCAACCTATGTTACAAAAAATGTTGAGGAAAACGGAATAGTTTACGCATTTAAAGAAATCTTAAAAATTTAACAATAATAAAAAACTCAGCAACTTTTATATGCTGAGTTTTTATCTTACTTTATTTTTTTCCATCTCCAAAAATTTCATACATCAAATCCATCAAATACTCACCTTCATGAATATCTATACAAGCAACTGCATTTGGATCTTTTTTATGATTTATATATGACTCGGCACGGTTTTTTGTCATGGCTTCTATAAAATCTTCAGTGTTTCCACGCTTTCTCATTCTATCTTTAAAATGTTCAACCTCATCTACATGATATTGAACGATAATATATGGCAACTTTTTTTCATCTAAAAACTCTAAAATATGCTTGTGTGTTGCAGACAATATTATTTTGCCATCAGCCAAATGTTCTAACAATTTTTTATGTATATACTCTTCGCTATCAAACCTTACCACTTTGCTATGCCCCTGGTGTCTGCTGAAATCATCAATTGGCATATCTTTTGGATAATCGTACTTGTAATCCGCTTCTTCACCATCAATATCCACAAACCTTTTATCCACACTTGCAAGATAAGATTTTCCAGTGGCAGGAATGCAAAGAAATATTTTTATTTTTTTATATTTTTCAATCTCTTCTTTTGTAAATCTCATATTTTCACTCCAAGATTTATTTGTATTTATAGTAAAGCATACAATGGCAAAAACCCTCAAAAGTTTCATCTTTTATCTGATTTCTAAATTCTTCACACATGCACTTGTTTTCTGGCTTTTTAACTTTGCATGGACAATATCCGCCCTTTCGCCTTAAACCTTCCTGAACTGTCTTAACAATTTCCTCATCTGGATTAAATACAACTTTCATACTTGCCTCTAAATAAATTATATCACATAAAAATAAAATTTTTCAATTTTGTTTAATTACATAAAAAATACGACTATCATTATCTTTATATATTATCGCTAGACTCTTCCATACTATAAAGCTCTTTATATTCCCTGCACTTTTTCATAAGTTCGCGGTGAGTGCCAGAGGCAATTACTTTGCCGTCATCAATCATATAAATAACATCAGCATTCACTATGGTAGAAAGTCTATGTGCAACAATTATTATTGTGTGGTCATTTTTTAACCCACCTAAAAGCTCAACAATTTTGCCTTGGTTATTATTGTCTAGTGCACTTGTTGCCTCATCAAATGCAATAACTTTGGTATTTGTTAGTAAAAGTCTTGCAATTGCAATACGCTGCTTTTGACCACCAGAAAGTTTAATACCCTTTTCACCAATTTCGGTATCTATGCCATTTGGCATATTTTTAATGTCATCAAAAATCTGTGATTGCCTTAAAACATTTTCAAGTTCATCGTCAGTTGCATCTGGTTTAACAAAAAGCAAATTTTGTTTTATGCTTGAATTAAATATGTACGGATTTTGTGAAACTTCGCTTACATTGCCCCTAATGCTATCCTTTGATAGTTCATTAATATTATGCCCATCAAATAAAATCTCACCACCAGAAGTTTCATATAACTTTGAGATTAAACTTAAAACAGTTGTCTTTCCGCTGCCACTTTTGCCAACAAGTGCAGTTATCTTTCCTGGTAAAAATTCAAGGTTAACACCATTTAAAACTTCCTTGCCTTCACTGTAAGCAAAGCTGGTTTCCTTAAATTCAATTTTACCAGAAAAGTCTTCTAAAACATAATTTCCAAAACTTTCCTTTTCATATTCATCAACAATTTCAAAAATGCGTGAAGCAGAGGTTTCAAGTTCTGCAGTGGTCTCTTTAAAACTTGAAAAATAATTTACAACGCTTTCAACTTTACCATAATAAGTGTAGATTACAAGCAAACCTGAGAGTAGTAAAAATTCTTTTTTAACAAAAGCAATGCCAATCAGCAAAAACACAAGTTCAAAAATCGCAGAAATTAAAATTTGTATTCTTCTTATTAAATTTCGTTTATTAAATACTTTTTGCTCAATTTTTAAAGAATCTTCCAAAATATTACTTGAATATTTTGTAATATTATCACTTAAATTCAAAAGCTTTAAGTCACGATTTGCTTGTATTTGTTCAAGATATGCAGATTTTGCTTTATCTCTTGCAGCTTTGCCAATCTTTCTACCCTTTATCCATACTCTTGATTTAATGGTACAAACAATATAAAGCACAGCAACATAAGCCAAAAGAATTAAGAATATATAAACATTCAAGTATGCAATATAAATCAAGAACACAACATTTGTTAATATATTAAAAATTAAATCGAGTAAGTTTAAATATGCATCACTAATATTATTTATATCACTTGATATCCTTTCAGACAGCAAACCAAGTTGCACATTATCAAGCTTAGACATTTTTGTGCATGTAATTGAATCCATTACCTTTTCTGTTAAACTCTGCCTAACTTTAAAATTTATTTTAATGTATATAAAGTCGCTCAATCCATTTGTTATTATTCTACCTATGCCAATTGATACTGATAAAATTATAAAGTATATCGCATCATCAAACTTTGCCTCTGCCAGTGTGGCCAACGCATTTGCAAAAAAGATAGGCCCTAAAATGCTCAATGCACCAGAGGCTATTGTTAAAGTCAAAAACATAATAAACAATCCCTTATATTTTGCATAATAAGGTAACACTTTTCGAATATTATGTGATTTTTTTGCTAATTTTTGATTATTTTTTGAACTTTTCATAAATAAAATATAATATAATTTTAAGTGACTGTCAATTTAAAATATATTTTTGACAAACCAATAACTTATGCTTATAATATAATTATGACAAATTTTTTTAAACGCAAACAAAAAATAAAGGAAAGTAATATTGCTGAAACTCCTAAATCTGATCCAGCAAAGCCAAAAGTATCAAAAAGAGATATCATATTCTTGATTATCAATATACTATCCATTGTTTTATACTCTTGTTACTCTCTTTTTGTAACTTATAGAATGACAGATGAAAAGAGCTTTCTTGGCAGATTTATTATAGTCGCCTTAATAGTTTATGCCGTAGCATTTATACTTTTAATTCTGCTGAGTATAACAAACAGAAAAAAGCTTAAACATAGACTAAAAAATTATAAAAGTGCAATTAAATTTTTAAAATATATTGTTCAAATAATCAACTTTGTGCTATCAATAGTTACAACAATCAGTGCACTTGTTAATAATGAAAAAGTTGATTTTTCGGTAATAGGATTTGCTATACTTTCATTCATAATTACCGTGATACTTATTCTTGTTGAAATTGCAAGCATAATTGTAAGAAAAAATATTCCGCTAATAAAACGTAACTTTTTAGAAATTAGAGAACCTGAAAAGTTTAATAATAAAAATAATGATGAGCTAAACAAAAATAGTAATACAAATAAAGATAAAAAATAAATTTAATGAAGGTGATTTATGTTAAAAAATATTATATTTGATGTTGATGGTGTTATTAGAGAAATGTTCGATGCCAATATGCAAGATATTTTGAGCGAAGATGAATACAAAATATATTCAGAAAAATTACAATATCCTACTATCAAACAATTCTGCAAGCACTGTTTCACTCATAATGATTTTTACTATGATTATGACAAGGGGCTTAAAACAGAAGAAGAATATATTGATTACTTTGCAAAACAAGAGGGTTTGCCAAAAGAGCTATTTGCAAAAATTACTGAATACAGATGTTATGGTCATACAATTTATAGCGAAACTTTAGACTTGGTAAAAAAATTAAAAGAAGAAGGTTACAACACATACATTTTATCTAATATGGGTAAACGCCTTTCCTCTATATTAAAAGCCAAAATAGACCCATCACTTTTTGATGATATCATATTCTCTTGCGATGTACACCACGCAAAACCTTTTATTGATATGTATGAGTATGCAATTGATAGATTGAAGATTAATCCTGCTGAAAGCCTTTTTATTGATGATAGGCAAGAAAACCTTGACCCATTTAAATCTTTGGGTGGACAAACATTTTTGTTTGATAACAAAAAGCTAAATGAAACATTAGTTGCACTTTATGATCATATTAAAAAGAATAGCTAAAACGCATATAAAAAAAACAACCTTTTCTAAAGGTTGTTTTTTATTACATTTCAAAGCCATTTTCTTGTTCTAATATTCCAAAATTATGTTTGCGAACTCTTCCTAACATACTTTTATTAATAAAGCCATTATTATTAAAATAGAATTTTTGATCGTTTTTGCTTCCAGATATTTTACCGGATTCACCGCTTGATGTTTTCTCTTGTTCCACTTCATTTTGAGCTGTGCTTTCAACTAAACCATTCCCAGCTTTGCTTAAATCTGCTTTTTTAACTCTGACAACTCCTCCGCCAACTGAAGTATTAACAAAACTATCATTTGTATCAATTAAATCTGGATAAAGAATTTCAGCATTAGGCTTATTATTAGCTTCTGTTAAAAGATTAATCAAAACTTTAGCAACACCAAATGGTTTAATGTCATATTTCTCATATCGAACTAAAGTTCTATTTCTAATAAAACTTTTAGAATCCACAAACTTTAAACCAAAGTATGCCAAAATATCTTCTAAAGTACAAATCTCATCAATCATTAACTTCCTTTTATTAACGCGTGCTTGCTGTAAATTAAACCTTCCAAATTTAGTTAAATCCTGAATGGTTTTAATATTTTCTTTCTGCCTAAGTCCATTTAATAATTCTTCTAATCTATCTGATATACCAAATACATTTAAAATCTGAGTGCTCAGTTTAGAAAACTCTTCAGCAGTCATATTCGAAAGTTTAATAACTTGTTTACTGCCTAATGGAACAGAATTATCAGAAATATTTTTTATCTCTCTGTCAGCTCTTTTAAAATACAATCTATGTTTTGACAGTAGCTTTGCAATACGCAAATATCCTTTTTGTGACATACCTAAATCTATAAGCTCTTTTTCAGTATAAGAAATTAATTTTTCAAAAGTATCAATTCCATTTTCAAGAAGGATCTTTTCATATATTTCCTTACATTTACCAATAAAAATCAACTCAGATGTTGACATTTTAATAAGTTGCTTATATGCCTTGCCATTGCAATTATCACTTAACACTACATTTATTTTATTTTGTGAGTTAAGAATATTTATTGACACCTCAGATTGCAGTGGCTTTGGCTCAAGTGAAAAATCTATATCATTTAAAACAGTTTTAAGTTTTTCATAATAATATAAAGTTAAACCATTGTTTTTTAAAACGACTTTAGATGTTGCAGATAAATCACCAATGGTTTTGATATTTAAATTGTTAAAACAATTTCTAATTTTAACAACCTCAACCATATTCCCCGTAATACTTAATACAGAGATTGGCAAACTTTCCTTTTCCTCTTTTGTTAGTTCTTTATAAGATGGTGAAATTTCAAAATTAATTTTAATTTTTTTGTTAGGTCTATCATTAGCACTATTGTCAAAGTTATTAGCACTCTGTTCATTTATAATATGTATCTCAGGCTCAACTTCACTAACTTTTGGTTCTGAGCTATTCAATTCGATATCATTAAATATATTTTTTATTTTCTTTTTCCTTGGCTTTGAATTATTAGTTTTTTTAATTGATTTTTTAAGTTCAGCTTCAGGTTGCGAATTTTGCAAATCTACCTGCTCTTGCTTTTCTTCAATATTATACTTATCAAAATAATGCAGTTTAACAGTTCTAACTAACTCAGTAAAATAACTACCATCAACAAAAAGCCTATTTTCATTTTCAAGTTTTTTTGAGCCTTCCGGCTTTAATCCAAACTGCATCATTGCACTTGTAAGTTCATTATAAGCCACCTTATCACTAGGAACATCACACAAATCAAAAAATCTTTCAGCACCATAAACATAAATATCGCCAATGGTTTTAAATTCTTTATTTGTTTTTTTAAGAAGCTCTTTAGCTGAGCTGGTTAAATCTAAATTACTTATCCTAACATCTTCAACAACAAAATCTGAGCCTTTCAATTTTACACCAAACTTTGCAAGTTTTTCTTGCAGTACTTGCAAAATCTCCACAGAATCTGCTATTGAAAAGTTTGACATAATTTTGTCGCTTATCTTTTCATAACCCGCATTAACAAAATCACCTATTGTCGAAAATTCATCAACAATTTTTTCGCCTCTTCTTGTCTTGCCATTAAAAATTTTACTGATTGAATATGAAAGCATTAAATATCTTACAGGCAGATTCATAACATCATCAATATCAATACCTAGTTTTTTTATGAAACAATTTTCACCTGACGATGAATAAAGTTTTTCATATTTACTCATAACTATCCTCTTATTTTTGTATTTTATTTTTGCATATTAAATAAATCATTTTCTTCAGCTATAGAATTTTCATTACCATTATAATTCATTCTTACTTGCTTTACACGACCACTTAATACATTTACCCATCCATTAGCTGAGTGATGGAATTTACTTATTCTTTTGGTATAAGTTGATTTAAATGAAGCTACATATTTTTGAACTTCTATTTCAGTTATTTCATAATTTTTATTTTCATCAAAACGCTCTCTAAATTTATTTTCACAAACTTTTTCCGTGTTTTTTATAAACTCATCTAAATCAAAATTTACTTCACTATTAAATGATTGCACATTTTTAACATTAAATATCTCTTTAGCTATATCTATTTGGTTACTTATATATATTCTACACTTTAAAACATCGTTATCTGTTACAGCTCTTCTAAGCAAATTTGAAGATAAATCATTTATATAAGCATTAAATATATTTTTTAGATATTCTTTATATTCTGATTCAAACCTAAAATATTTGCTATCAATTTCATAAAGTCCAGCTGCACCCTTTTCATCAAGCAATCTAAATACTTCAGTTGCTCTAATTTCATTATCAGAAACTACTTCATCAAATAATATACTTTCTCTTAATGTTTTTCTAGTCTTAGGAGGTACAAATCTTACAACTCCATCACCAATAGTGGCATTAACATAACTTTTTTGTGAATCTTGAACTTCAATAAACTTACGCTCATTTATTGTCCCAATTTTCTCTGTTTTTTTGAATTTAACCATATCAACCCCAAAATCAGAGAGTAAATTTTTTATTTTAATTAGATCACAAGTACCTATACCTGCTAAAATTAAATCTTGTCTACAAATATTACTAAAATCTTTTATTTGATTAATACCAATATTTTTTAATATTTTTAAATACTTCTCAGCTTTTCTACCTTTAAAATTTAAACTTTCAATAGGTTGTTCTATTATCTGCTCTGTATCCATATTTTCAAACTTTGGATCTGAAACAATCCAAAATCCGCATCTCGTATCTTTTTTATTTAATATTATCATCTTGCCATCTTTTTCAACAATATCACCATATGCAGCATATTTTATATTGTTATCATTAAAAAAATTGATAATTTTATTTACTTGCGCAATGCTAAAACCATATTCAATAAGCAAACCTCTATTTATATTTTCAAAATCGCCAATTTTTTCTATGCCGTAATTTTTAAACCTGGTCAGTATTTTATTTGAATCCATACCAACAAATCCAATTTTTTCAATTGGTAATTCTGACCTTTGCTCAGAATTAGTAACAAATAACTCAGAAGTTCCATAAAGTCCTAATTTAAATTTAGGATTGGTTAAGAAATTGACCCCTAAAATTTTGATAATATTAACAAATTCATTAAAATCTTCATCATTTGAAAATATTTTACCATTTTTAACATTGTCACTGTTTATATCTCTTATTTGATTTATTCCTGCTTCTTTAAATTTTGCCAAATAACTTTCAGCCTTTGACCCGCCAAAACCTAAACTTTCAATAGGTTGTTCTAAAATTTCACCTATAATATTAATAGACAACAATTCTTTAGATGGATTAAAATTAATATCTTCATTTTTTTGATTATGTCTAAATCTTCCATCTTTAAAAGACAACCCAACAGCTCTTAAGTTGCTACCAATTTCACTTATATATACATTATTAATGCCTAATGAAACCAACTCGTTATAACCAAGTTTATTGAAATCAGCAATGTTTATAATTCCAACTTCATTTAACTTTGCAATAATTTCACCAGCTCTTGTACCTTTTATGCCAAGAGCCTTAATTGGTTGCTCCTTCTTTTGCTCAATGCTCAGATTTAAAAATTCAGCATCTGGTTCTACATAAAATCTTTTGTTGCTTCTTACACCAGTTAGGTTAAGATATCTTATAAAAGTATTATATATTTTTTGGCTAACTAAATTTGTTAATGCACCATCATAGTTCATTAAATCGCCAATGGTCTTTATATTGGCTTTATCCATGTTTTCGAGAATATCTTTTGCGTATGTTCCGCAAATGCCAAGTTCATCAATAGCCAATGACTTTATATCGCCTTTTGCTTCAAAAAATTTAGCAGATGGTATGAATTCTAATTTTTTTGTAGATGATCTCTTTTTAATTAACTCTAATAAGTTCTTATCTTGTACTATATTTGAACCGTTTTTATCTTTATAAATTAAATATACTTTTTTGCCATCTTCTGAATCAGATATATTACCAAATTCTGCTTCAAGTGCTGGCAATAAATCAGGAAAATATTTATAATAGCTACTTGTTTTTGTCTTAGTATTTTTAGTTTTTTTAACTTTAATATTAATATTAATAAACTTAGCACCATATGCACGGCACTTATCTTTTAAAGAACTATATAATTCTTTGTAACCTTTTTTATATATAAAATCATCATCAATTTCTTTGGTTTTAAATACCAAATTTGCATGCAAATCGCTAATATTTTTCGCTTCAAGATACTCAACCAAGGCTTTTTCTTTATGATTTAAATTTAATGACGTTACCCTAACATCAAATGTGGTAAACCTAGTTTCTTTTATTTTTAAACCAAATCTTGCAAGGTTTTCTTCAATAGTAAGCATATAAGCTTTCATTGCATGAAGATTTGAAAGTGAAACATACATTAATTCTTCAAGTTTTTCATATGGATAGTTAATTATATCGCCTAATGTTCTAAAAGTATTAACATAACTATTGCCTTCTCTAGATTTTGCACTATCTAAAATTCTAGTTATCTCTCTAGGCAAGTTTAAATAACTAACTGGGATTTTTAAAACATAATCAAAAACAATGCCCTTACGGTCAAATATATCATTATTTTTATGCTCTGACACTAAAAAGTCATAACTTAATTTTGCCATAGTTTTCCCTCTGTCCGAATTATAACATATATTTTATATAAATTAAATACCTTTTGGAAAAAAAGTTATAAAAAATTAACCATTTTTTAACTGCTTTCATAAGATATTATTAAAAATAGACGAGTTTAAAATTAAATTATTTGCTATTATGGCTATTTGGGTGTATAATATCATCGTTAAAGAGGTATAAATTTATGTGGCATATTGATTTATATAATATTTTATTTCAAATTAATAGTGTAATTTTAATTATTATAGGTATTCCATTCTTTTTGCAGTTTTTATATATCTTTCTTTGCTGGTTGCCTAAAAAGAAGTTTAAAAAGACAGAGCTGAAAAACAAAATGTGCGTTTTAATCCCTGCACACAATGAAGCCGATGTTATTTATGACACTGTTAAAAGGTTGTTTGACAAGCAAACTTATCCAAAAGATATGTTTGATGTGTATGTTGTAGCTCATAACTGCAATGATAACACTGCAGAGCTTGCAAGAAAGGCCGGTGCAATAGTTTTTGAACTAAATGACCCAGACCCAAAACATCACATTGCATCTTATGCACTCAAACACGGATATGAACAAATACTTGCAACTGGAATTGATTATAAATTTTCAATCAGACTTGATGCAGACAACCATATTAACGATGAATTTTTTGATTTGATGAATGATGCATTTAACGCTGGCGTGCAAATTGCAAGACCATATGAAAGTGCACTTAATATGACTCAAAACCAATTCACAAGAGCTTGCGGACTTTATTACACCTTTGACAGCCGTGTTTCAAGCCGTGTTCGTGAAAGATTGCACATTGATGCACACGTTAATGGTCCTGGCTCTATGGTTGACTTCAATATTATTAAAAAAATCGGTGGTTATGACACCACAAGTATAACAGAGGACACTGAATTTATTTTTAAACGTATGCTTGAAGGTTACAAATGTCACTTTGTTGAAGATGCTGTAGTTTATGAAGATTTGCCAAGTACATTTAAAGATACTTTTAGCAGAAACAAAAGGATTGCTTCTGGTAATATCAGACTTCTTGGTAAATATAGTCCAAGAATGTTATGGAACTCTATTAAACAATTTAGATTTTCATTTATTGAACAACTATTAACTTATATGTTTAATATAATTTGTATTGTTCTTTGCACTTGGATACCTGCCTTTTATATTTATGATTTGGCTTATTTATGGGGTAGCGGAATATTCACAGATGCACAGGCCACGGCAGTGGGACTGCAAGCTGCAGGTCTATATAACCAGCTTATATTGGTTGGACTGATACTTCTTGTATTGTTTATCTTTGCTGGAATTGGTCAAGGCTTGTTACTTATTATGTTAGACTATAAAAAACTTGGGGCTAAACGCAGACGAGATTTAATTAGCGGTGCATTCCTATTCCCTATGTTTACCGTTGTATACTGTTTAACAATGTGCATTGGTGCATTCACAAAACCAAGATGGGACAAAGTTAATCGTAACAAACAAGCACAAACAACTTATACTGGTGAAACTGCAGTTGCTGATGGCTTTGTGGGTTATGTTGCTAATGCTGAAACAGATTGTGTTAAAATTGCTGAAACTTCAAATTCTGAAGTCAAAGAAACTCCAAAACCTAAGCAAAAAAATAAATAGTTTATTTAATAAATAATAAAAACACCAAGCATCGTGCTTGGTGTTTTAAATTACAATATTTTATTCCTCTATTATTTTTTTATAAACAAACATTGCCTCTTCTTGATTAAAACCTAAATCTAACAAAATATTAAAAGCAGTCTCTGCGTCCATAAGTTCAAAACATCTTTCAACCTTTAATATCTGCAATACCTTTTTGTATAGTTTTTCACTATCATTGTCATCATTATTTGTAGATTCCAAAATAAGTTCATTACATCTGCTGATGAGTCCATTAACTATTTCATTATTCATAATTCATCCTCTATTGCATTTGATCTTCTAAGCTTCCAACTGGTGCTGTATTTGGTTTAATTTTAGTAGCCAAAAGAGGAACACGTTTTTCACCCAAAGCATCAACAATATATTCTTTTCTTCTAGTTAAGAAGAAACCATTTTTTAAACTATTCATAAAATATTCGTGTGAATTAGGCCTGAAAAAGTATCTTCTTTCATCATTAAAATCAATACTCTTATTACCATAAAATTCTTTAATTTTATTGATGTCAAAATTCTTGCCATTTATTGTTTTGTCTTTAAAAGAAATTTCATAAATTTCTAGATCATCTAAGTTTTCCATACCAGCAATATTTGAATAACCTTTAGGATTAAATAACAAAAATGCTTTAAATTCATCGCAAAGATCATCATAACAGAAAAATAGCTCTATTTTTTGCTTGTCTTGGTTTTTAGTTTTTATGCCACGTTCATCCATTCCAAGTTCTTTATAATTAAAAAATAAATCACGCAATTTAATTAAATAATTGAATGAAGTTAAGTTATACTCATTATTTGCAACAGCAAGTTCCAAAAGCATCATAACTCTTGATTCAACTGGAAGACTCATATAAGTGTCATTATTATATTTTAACTTTTTATAATCGTGGATATTTTTATCAAGTGCAATAATATTGCCACGCACTTTATCTTGAGCATTAAAAATTTCATCTTCTAATATTTCAACTTGCTCATCAGTAAGTTGTTCATCTCTATTATCAACATCCCAACCAACTAGAGTGCCAGTGCTATATTTTGCATTCATAAGGTCGCTATTAACAAGCACGCCACTAGTTGAATCAATTGAATATTTTTTGCCGTCAATTGTTAAACGCACAATGTCATGCAAATTTACTATATGATTTGGTTTTATATCACTCATAGGTAATGGTGAGATATATTCACAGCAACCAACCTGTTCCAGAAGTTCTCTAAAAACAGCATTTACTGTATAACAAATAACTTCTCTATTTTTTACACCATCTAAATATTGCAAATTATCAATATTGGTAAATTTTTCAACAATATCAGGGTCAAAAACATCCAAGTAATAATCCATTGAATAATAAAACTTAGTGCAAAGTGCATTATAAATGTACATTGCCTTTTCAAGATTATTATAATTGTCTGGCATTGAGCCAAGAACATCATTTCTTAAAGTTTCATTAATTTTAAACATAGCTGTGACCTCGACATATAGTACATAAATTATATCAAACAACCCATAAACTGTCAATACAACAAATTAAATAAAAATTGCAATAATTAATAAAAAATATAATTAAATTAATAAAAAAGCCTTACTTTTATAAGTAAGGCTAATTTTTAATTAACAATATTCTGGCTCAGCTTTTTTCGTTAGACTACTAAATTCATCTTTAATTTTATTTAATCTATCAATAAGTGCAGTTGCTGAAATGTTTGTATGCATAATATCTTCACTTTCTTTAATTAAATAACTATTGATTAAATCCGCAAACTCATTATTTTCAGCGGATAATCTTTTAACCTGACCTTCTGCAAATTCAAATGAATGAGGGAGGAAGCTAAGTACTGACTTCATCCTTTTAAGCATAGTTACATTTGAATCAATGAAGTTGTTAACAATTATGTCAATTTCTGATTTATTTACTTTTCTTTTATTATTTTTAACTTGCTTTAAGTATAGTTCATAATTATTTGCAGATGCTTTTAAAGATGATATGCTTGGATTATCCTTTAACATTAAATCTGCATAGCATGCAGCAACTGTTAAATCAGGTTCAAATGCTTCAATTCCGCAGGTTTCAATCAAATCATAGATTTCAGCGTAGCTTGTACTATGTTTTCTCATATCTTCTGCAGTTACTATGTCATAGATTATGCTTTTTACATAATCATCTGCACTTTGCCTCATGTTATCTGCACCAATTTCACCAGTAAATTCAGATTTAATATTTTCAGCTTCATCCAAGAATCTGCTGTATGCCACATCCATTGCAAAAAATGCAGCTTGTTTATCAATTATTGATAGAGGTATTACAATTTGTTTAAATTTTAAAGGGTCATCATAGGCACTTTGTGCCAATATTTTAAGTTTTTCAATTAAATTATTGTCGCTTGAAGTATCAGAATTTTCGTTTAGTTTTTTATCATATTCATTATTTTTACCAACTCTATAAATTCCAAAACTTCCATATGATAGCAATGCTTTATATTTTTTGCCATCTTCTTGCAAAACAATTTCAGCAACACCATTTTTAAGTTCAGATACACCATTTGCATATTCATCATTGCCAACAATGTTATTGATTTCTGAGGTAATGATAGCTTCATTAACTTTACAGTCTCTGTCAATTATATACGTTGAATCTTCAGTCTTAACCACAATAGGCTTGTCTTTATTTTTAACTAACACTCGCACCCGTTGAATTTTGCCATTCACTATCATATTGGTCATTTCTGTGTGAGCAAACTTCTCAACGGGTGATCCGGACACATCTTTTGTCCTTTTACTAAAAATCATAAAAACCCCTCCTGTGACATTCGTCGCATTCGGGGTTTAATATTTGCCCATAATATTTAATTATTCATTCCCGAAGCGGTCCTTAAAATTTAAGGGCTTCTGTCACTGAATACAATATAGCACAAAATTTTTATATTGTCAATATGATTTTAAAAATTTACAAAATTTTTTATAAAAAATAAAAATAGTGCATTTTATTTGAATTAAAATTAAATTTACACTATTTTTTTATATTTTTTTATTATATTTTATATATTAAACATTAAATCTAAATAACATTACATCGCCGTCTTGAACAATATAATCTTTGCCTTCACTTCTTACCTTTCCTGCCTCTTTGGCTGCGTTATAACTGCCATAGCTTACAAGGTTTTCATATGAAACAACTTCAGCTCTAATAAACCCTTTCTCAAAATCTGAGTGTATTTTGCCAGCTGCACCAGGTGCTTTTGTACCTTTTATAATTGTCCAAGCTCTAACTTCCTTTTCACCGGCTGTCAAATATGAAATCTGATTTAATGTTTCATAACCTATTTTAATAATATTATCAAGTCCGCTAGTACTCAAACCCAAGTCTTCCATAAACATTTGTTTTTCATCATCGTCGAGTTCTGAAAGCTCTTGTTCAATTTTTGCACAAATAACAAGTACCTTTGAATTTTGACTACTTGCATATTCTTTCACTTTTTGTACATATTCAAGCTGTTCTTCACTTTTGCCGATATCATTTTCTGATATGTTACAAGCGAAGATAACTGGTTTGGTTGTAAGCAAAAAGTATGAATTAGCCAAGGTTTGCTCTTCTTCTGAAGTTATTGCAAGCCTTGCTGGTTTTCCATCATTCAAATATTCACACATTCTATTTAAAAGTTCTAATTCTCTTAATGCGTCCTTGTTGCCACCTTGCTTTGCAAGCTTTTCAATTTTAACTTTTTTTGCATTTATAGTATCCAAATCTGATAATGCAAGCTCTGTGTTAATGGTTTCAATATCACGAATTGGATTTATGCTTCCGTCTACGTGCGTTATATTTGAATCATCAAAACATCTAACAACGTGAACAATCGCATCACATTCACGAATTGCGCCTAAAAATTTATTGCCAAGACCCTCACCTCTTGATGCACCTTTAACAAGACCGGCAATATCCACAAATTTAAGCACTGCTGGGGTTATTTTTTTTGTATTATACATTTTGCCAAGCACATCAAGTCGTTCATCAGGCAC
>CAZYYI010000005.1:0-31401 GCA_964651835.1 uncultured Lachnospiraceae bacterium | reverse complement strand
CTTTGTTTCGTGCATAGATAACAGTTGAATGGTCTTTGCCAAAAATGTTGCCAACGGCTTCAAGTGGCAAGTTCATAAGTTCTGAAATAAGATACATTGCGACTTGTCTTGCCTCAGCAATATTTTTGGTACGTTTTCTTGCAAGCATTTCTTCTTTTTTAATGCCGTAAAATTTGCACACCACTTCAATAATCTTAGTGGCATCAACAGTTTCATCATTATTTGTTGCAATGTCTTTAAGTGCTTCTCTTGCAGCACCAATGGTTACAATGTCTTCTTTTATTAAACTAGAGTAGAATACTGTTCTTGACAAAAAGCCTTCCATCTCACGCACATTTGAGGTTGCAACTTCTGCAATATATTCAATAACTTCTCTTGAAACATTGTATCTTTCAATCTGAGCTTTTTTGTTTAAAATTGCAATTCTTGTTTCAATATCTGGCACGCCGATGTCAGCAAGCATACCCCATTCAAAGCGTGAACGCAACCTTTCTTCAAGAGGGCTGAGTTCCTTTGGCTGTTTATCAGAAGTTATTACAATTTGTTTGCCATTTTCGTAAAGTTCATTAAACAAGTTAAAAAATTGTTCTTGAACAGCTGGCTTTTTGATAATTGCTTGTATATCATCAATTATAAGCACATCTGCCTTGTTGTATACACTTCTAAATTTTGCAGTAGTGTTGTTTTGAATGGCAGTAATCAAATCATTTGTAAATTTGTTTGTTGTGACATAAACTACATTAAGTTCTGGTCTATGTTCAAAAAGGTAGTTACCAATAGCGTGCAAAAGGTGAGTTTTACCAAGACCAGAGTTGCCATAAATAAATAATGGGTTAAAACTTGAGCTTGGAGATTCTGCTACTGACCTTGCAGCTGCATATGCCATTTGGTTGCTTCCACCAACAATAAAGTTATCAAAGGTGTACTTTTTCATAAACATAAAGTTGCTTTCACTAGGGTTGTCATCAACCTTTTGTTCAGTTTCAGCAGGTTTAGAAACATTTTCTTTTTTAGTTTCTTTAATCTCGTCTTTAAGCACAAATTCAACATTAGTGATAGCTCGGTAAACTCGGCTAACTGCATTGATAATTTTAACCTTGTTTTCTTTTCTTAATAAATGTTCTTTATCCCAATTATTTTTTGCTGCAAGCACAAGGGTATTATTTTTAATATCTACAATTTCAAGTGCTTTTATCCACACGTCAAAAGTAACCATAGAAAAATCCTTGGCGAGTTCTTCGAGCATACTTTGCCATAAATAATTTAAGTCAATATTGCTTGTTGAGATAAAATCGTTGTTTTCCAAATGAACCTCCAAGGATATATAAAGTATCAAATTTATTATAATGACAAATTGTTTTAAAATCAAGCATAATTTAGGCAGGCAATTATTTTTTTGAAAAATCTTATCAAATATTAAAGGTGTGCACAATATAAAATGTTAGAGAGTTTTTGACATTTTATCTGCATTTGTTTATAATTAATATAGAAAAATGAAAGTAAATTCGCTTAAACTTAAAAATTTTCGCAGTTACGCCGAAGCATCGGTGGATTTTTCTTCTGGCATAAATTTAATCTGCGGTCAAAATGGGCAGGGCAAAACAAATTTGGTTGAAGCAATTATGCTTCTTGCTCTTTCAAAAAGCCCTCGCAGCCATTCTGATGAAGATATGCTTAAAAAGAACGAAAACTTTTTTATGGCAGAGGCAAATGTAAGTTTGTCGTTTGGTGAGGTAACTGTTAAAGCTGTTTATGATGAAATGGGCAAACACTTTTTTGTTAACGGCAATGAAATAAAAAAAGTAAGTGAACTTTTTGGAAACTTGGTTGCAGTTTACTTTTCACCAGATGACCTTAAAATTGTTAGTGAGTCGCCAGCGGAACGCCGTGACTTTATGGATACTGATATAAGTGAACTTAGCGGTCATTATTACAATTTGGTTCAAAGATATAGTAAGGTTTTGGTTCAAAGAAACAGACTTTTAAAAACTATTCATAGCAAAAGTGAGCTTATGCCTCAGATTGAAGTTTGGGACGAACAGCTTGCAAGCCTTGCATCGCTTATTGTTAGGACTCGCAAAAACTTTATAAATAAAATTTCAGCCCCTGCTAGTGAAATTATGAAATATTTATCTAAAGAGGCTGATGAACTTAAAATTAGCTATGTTGGTGCAAAGGGCGAGAGTGCGGCCGAAATTAAGGAAGAGGTGCTTGGCGCACTAAAATTTAATATTGACAGAGATATGGAACTTGGTTATACAACCATTGGTCCGCACCGTGATGATATTAAGTTTGAACTAAATGGCAATGAGGCAAAAACTTTTGCCAGCCAAGGTCAACAGCGTAGTATAGTGCTTGCACTCAAACTTGCTGAAATGCAGGTATTTGAAAACGAGCTTGGTGAAAAACCAATACTTGTGCTTGATGATGTGTTTAGTGAACTTGACCTTAGCCGTCAGAAAAAGCTTTATGATAAATTTGTGGGTAGTCAAGTGCTGATGACGGGTACAAACTTTAGGTATAAACCACCAGAAGATTATACACAAATCACCGTAAAAAATTCTAAATTAAAAATTAAAAACTATGAGGCTAAAATTAATTAATACAATCATAAAGAATTAAAAACAAACAAAAAAGTCAGCATTTTGCTGGCTTTTTTAAATCTAATATTACCAATTTGATTGGTTAAAACCTAATAGATTATTCTGTGTATATAAAATTAATCTACTATTCGACAATTCTCGCGCGCGCACGCGCGATAAATATAATATATTTAATAAATATAATATATATCCTATTAAAATTGTTTGCGAGTTGGTAAATAATTTGTTATAATAACTTTGTTAAAAATTGTTTAAAGGGGAATATATGGACGATTTAGGAAAAGTAAATAATAATTATGGTGCAGAGCAGATTACTGTGCTTAAAGGCCTTGAGCCAGTACGTAAAAGACCAGGTATGTATATTGGTTCAACCGACACCTATGGTCTTCATCATTTGATCAATGAAATTGTTGATAACTCTATTGATGAAGCACTTGCTGGTTACTGTAATAAAATCACTGTAGAGCTCAATAAAGATGGCTCTTGTTCTGTTTCAGACAACGGACGTGGCATACCAACAGGTATTAATAAAGAAGAGGGTAAAAGTGCAGTTGAACTTGTTTTGACTAAACTTCACGCTGGTGGTAAATTTGGTGATGGTGGCTACAAAATATCTGGTGGTCTTCACGGTGTAGGTTTGTCTTGCGTAAACGCACTTTCAGAGTGGCTTGAAGTTGAAGTTAAGCAAAATGGCAACCTTTACAAACAAACATATAATCGTGGTATTCCACAACGTGACCTTGCTGTAGTAGGAACTGCAAATTCAACTGGAACAAAAGTAACCTTTTTGCCAGATGATACAATTTTTGAAACTGTAACATTTGAATATGAAAGAGTACGTAAAAGACTTCGTGAACTTGCATTTTTAAATAAAGGCATTACTATAATGGCCAAGGATCATAGATCTGGCAAGGAAGAAATTTTCCATTATGAAGGCGGAATTGTAGAATTTGTTACTGAAATGAATGAAGGCAAACAAACAATTCTTAAAAACCCTATTTATATCGATTCAATGAGCAAAGACAAAGTTGGTGAGATAGAAGTAGCATTCCAGTATAATGATGGCTATAACGAGGTTATACACGGCTATGCGAACAATATTAACACAATTGAAGGCGGAACTCATATTGAAGGCTTTAAAAAAGCGCTTTATAAGGTTATAAATGATTATGGCCATAAACTTAAAATATTGAAGGATACTGACAAACTTAGCGGCGAAGATGTGCGTGAAGGTATCACTGCTGTTGTAAGTGTAAAACTTCAAGAACCACAGTTTGAAGGTCAAACCAAAACTAAACTTGGAAATAGCTATATGCAGACTGAAGTTTATAGCAAAGTTTGTGATTTGTTTGGTACATATCTTGAAGAGCACCCAGATGAAGCAAGAAGCTTAATCTTAAGATCAGTTACAGCGCAAAAGGCTCGTGAAGCTGCACAAGCTGCAAGAAGTATGACCAGAAGAAAGGGTGTACTTGAAAGCACAACACTTCCTGGTAAACTTGCTGATTGTACTGAAAAGAACCCTAAACTTTGTGAAATTTACATTGTAGAGGGTGATAGTGCGGGCGGAACAGCAAAACAGTGTCGTGACCGTCGTTTCCAAGCTATACTTCCACTTCGTGGTAAAATTTTGAATGTTGAAAAAGCAAGGCTCAATCACGTTCTTGGCAATGAAGAAATCAAAGCTATGATAACTGCGTTTGGTGGTGGTGTTGGTCAAGAATTTGACCATACAAAGCTTAGATATGACAAAATTATTTGTATGACCGATGCCGATGTCGATGGTGCACATATCAGAATTTTGCTTTTAACATTCTTCTATCGCTTTATGCCAGGACTCATTGAAAACGGACACGTTTATAGCGCTATGCCTCCACTTTACAAGCTTCAAAAAGGCAAGAAGGTTGAGTATTGCTACACCGAGCAAGAAAAAGCTAAAAAAGTTGAGGAAATGGGCAGCAAGGGCTTAGATGTTCAGCGTTACAAAGGTCTTGGTGAAATGGATAAAGAACAGCTTTGGGATACAACAATGAATCCAGAACATCGTGGTCTTATTCAAATTCAAATGAATGACGCTATTGAGGCAGATAAAATATTTACTCTTCTTATGGGCGATGCTCCAGAACTTAGAAGAAAATTTATTGAAGAGAATGCTAAACTTGTCGACGATTTAGATATTTAAAGGTAAATTATGTTAGATAAAGAATTTTATAATGAAACTTATGAGCTTTTTGAAAATACTTATGGCACTGAAAATGAAATCAGAATTTGCATTGAAGAGATGAGTGAACTTACTAAAGCTCTTTGCAAATATTTGAGATATAATGATAGAAATATTGGCGGCGTGAGTGATGAAAAGCGTGTAAAAGCCAAAGAAGATGTTATTGAAGAATGTGCAGATGTAATTATTTGTGCAGAACAGATTAAAAGAATTTTTGGTAAAGATGAAGTTGAAAAAATTATGGATTATAAAATTCAACGAGGCAGAAACATAGTTGATAATGATATAAAATCAAGAAAAAAGTAAGTTTTTTTAGGAGAATTAATTAATGAAGAAAAGAGATTACAGTTTAGAGCACGAGCAAATTATTGATAACACTGTCATTCATGAGGTTGAAATCAATGATGAAATGAAAAAAAGCTTTATTGCTTATGCTATGGCGGTAAACGTTTCAAGAGCTATTCCTGATGTTAGAGATGGTTTAAAACCAGTTCACAGAAGAATACTTTACTCTATGAATGAAACGGGTATCACCAGTGACAAACCACACAAAAAATGTGCGCGTATTGTCGGTGACGTGCTTGGTAAATATCACCCACACGGTGACAGCTCAGTTTATGGTGCACTTGTTCGTTTGGCACAAGACTTTGCGATAAATTGTCCACTTATTGAAGGCCACGGAAACTTTGGTTCAGTTGATGGTGACCCACCAGCTGCTTACCGTTATACTGAAGCAAGACTTTCTAAACTTGCTGATGAAATGCTTAGAGAAATTGACAAGGATACTGTTGATTTTTCACCAAACTTTGATGCTAGCTTAAAGCAACCAGATGTACTCCCTGCAAGGTTCCCAAACCTTCTTGTAAACGGCTCAGATGGTATTGCAGTTGGTATGGCAACAAATATCCCACCACACAATATTAATGAGGTTATTGATGCAACCGTTGCAGTGCTAAATAATCCTGAGATTACTATTGAAGAGATAATGCAAATACTCCCAGCTCCAGATTACCCAACTGGTGGTGTAATTATGGGCACAGAAGCTTTAAGGCAAGCATACTTAACTGGTAAGGGCGGTGTTGTTATCCGTTCTAAAGCGGAGATTGAAGAAGGCAAAGACGGAAAATCTAAGATTGTAGTAACAGAAATTCCTTACCAAGTAAATAAGTCTGAATTACAAAAACAAATCGCTGATATGGTTAAAAATAAGCGAATTGACGGCATTGCAGATATAAAGGAAGAGTCTGATAGGCATGGTATGCGCCTTGTGTTTGAAGTTAAGCGTGATTTCAATGCGCAAGTTGTGCTTAACACACTTTACAAACGTACACAGCTTCAATGCTCTTATGGTATTAACTTTTTGGCACTTGTTGATGGCTACCCAAAGGTGCTTAACATTAAGCAAATTTTGGACTGCTATATCGCTCATCAAAAAGATGTTATTTATAGAAGAACAAAATATGATTTGGCAAAGGCTGAAGAACGTGCGCATATTGTTGAAGGCTTGGTTGTAGCACTTGCAAACATTGATGAGGTTGTAAGAATCATTAAAGCTTCAAAAGATAGAGAAGAGGCTTCAAACAATCTTCAAAATTCATTTATGCTTACAGCTATTCAAGCAGGCGCAATTCTTGATATGAGACTTCAAAGACTCACAAGTTTGGAAGTTGAAAAACTTAACAATGAGCTCGCTGAGCTTCGTAACACAATTATTGAACTTAAAGGCATACTTGCAAGCGAAGAAAAGATTAAACAAATCATTATCACTGAAATTTCTGAAATTAAAGAAAAGTTTGGTGAAGACCGTAAAACTGAAATTGACTATACAGCTTCAAAAGATATCAATATTGAAGATTTGATTGAAAAGGAAGATGTTGTAATTTCTATGACTCACTTTGGATATGTTAAACGTATTCCAGTTAGTGAATATCGTCAGCAAAATCGTGGTGGTATGGGTTCAACCACTCACAAGCCAAAGGAAGAGGACTTTGTTGAAAATATGTTCATCTGTTCAACTCACGACACCTTGATGTTCTTTACCAACTTTGGAAAAGTTTATATAATGAAGGGTTATGAAATACCTGAAGAATCAAAAACTTCAAGAGGCAGAAACCTTGTTAATCTTTTGACTCTTGAAAAGGATGAAAAAGTACAAACTGTGCTTCCAAAACTCAAAGACCATAGTGGTTATTTGATTATGGCGACAAGAGGCGGTTTGATTAAAAAGACTAAGTCATCTGAATTTGATAGCATCCGCAAAACTGGTAAAATTGCAATTAATCTTGATAAAGATGATGAACTTATTTCAGTTAATTATACCAGCGGAAAAGATACTATACTTGTTGCAACCAATGAAGGTAAGTGTATTAGATTTAGTGAAGATGATGTTAGGGCAATGGGTCGTGACACCAGCGGTGTTAGAGCAGTTGACTTAAATAGTGATGACTACACTGTTGATATGCTTGTTTGTAAAGAGGGTTGTGATATCTTGACTATAACTGAAAATGGTTATGGCAAACGCTCTGAACTTGAAGAATATAAAATTCAAAAACGTAAGGGCAAAGGTATTAAAGCTGGTGTATTTAATGAAAAGACAGGTAGACTAGTAGGCTTGAAACAAGTAACTGAAGATAATGATATTATGCTTATTGCAAATAATGGTATTATTATAAGAACACCTGCTGCAAAGATTTCAAAAATCAGCCGTGATACAATGGGTGTTAAAGTTATGAGATTGCAAGAGGGCACAACAGTTTCTTGCGTTGCAATTGCTGACACAGTTGCTGAAGATATAACCGGTGAACTTGATGAAGCACCAATTGTTATTGATGAAGTCATTAATACTGAAAACTAAATTTAAATTAAGTTTTAATAAGCAATATAAAACCGCATCGAGTGATGCGGTTTTTTCTTTAGTGTCTTAAATTTTATCATTAGTGTATATTTAAATTGCGGTGGTCGCAACTAAATATCGTATTAGTCTATAGGAATAGCACGGAGTCTCTTTTTGAACTCTTCAAGCTCAGCATCTTCATCTTCCTTTTTAACTGCATAAAGTTCTTCTTTTGAGATTGCTTGAACAGTTTGTGAACTTGAATTGTTTTTTGCCATATCACTAGCTATATTTTTAAGGCTGTCAAGGTCAGCGCCGAGAGCAGTTAGTGCAGTGATTTGAGTAAAAAATTTTGGGTGAGTTTTAGACATTTCAAGGTAACTTATCATAAGCTCTTCATCAGTCTCACCAGAGATTGGTGGATTTTCAAGCAGAGCAGTAAATTCAGCAAACTCTTTTGCGTTTGCTGGGTCAGGGAGCAGGTCAATAAGTTGCATAGTAATTTCAGCTTGTTTAGCAGCTTGTTCATCCTCATCCATTTCCATAAATTTATTGTATTGTTCTTCAAGTTCTGCATTAAAATCTTTATTTTTCATAAATTCTCCTAAAATGATAGCCCCGCTAATTATGATAGTTGTTTTTCAATTGGCTTAAGAGCTCTTAATTCTTCAAGTTCAGTTGCAGCAGCTTTTGCAGCAGCATCTTTTTGTTCAGATAAACTTTTAAGTTTTTCAATATTTGCTTCATATTCTTTTATTTGTTCAGGTGTTAAAACATCCTTTTCAGCTGTGCTAATATTCTTTTCTATTTTGGCTATATCTGATTCAATTTGTATAGCTTCTTCAAATCTATCTTTGAGATGCCTAGCATTTTCTCTAGCCTTAATTGCAATAGTATATTTTGAATCATTATTAAAGTTATTTTTTATTCTTTCGACTTCATCTACTAAATCTTGAGTTTCACTACCAAATTTAGTTCCTTCAACTTTTTGTTTTGCAGCATTAAGTTTTTCTTGTGCATCGCTATAAGCTCTATATATATCTAAATCTGGAACATTATTTTCCGCTTTTTCAGCATCTAAATTCGCAACTAAATATTCTACATTTAATTTATCTTTATATTTTTTAGCTTCAGTTGAATTAGTTTTTGCTATTGCTTTTGCCTTTTCTTCTTTCGCTTGTTTTAATTGGGCATATAGTTCAGGTAATTCTTCAGTAATATTTAAAGTTTTTAAAGTTTGGAGTTTATTAAGTTTATTTTGTAAATAAGTAGTTACAAGACCATAAACATTACTTTCAATTTTAGTTTTTAATGTTGGAGTTACGAGTGGTTGGTGATTTTTTTGTATAATCTTTAATTTACTTTCACATGATGCAATTTCATCATCAATCTTATTAAAGTCAATATCACCTTCAAGTTCATCAAAGAATTTAGAAGCATCGATCTTAAAGTTTTTCTTTGTATCTTTAATACTATCGGCAATTTTCTTTTCTAATTTTTCAATTTTATCTTCAGCAGCTTCAATTCCTGGTTTTGCTGCATCTAATTTCTTTTGATTTTCTGATATAATATTATTAGCTTTTTCTGATTTAGTTTTTAAGCCTGATTTTTTGTTATTTAATTCATCATTTGCTTTAGTATAGTTATCTTTAGCTTCTTTAGCTTCTTGATCAGCAAGTTTCTTTCTTGTATCAGCATTGGCAAGCGAATTTGCCATACTTTCTTTTTTAATATCATCTTGGGCATAATTCTTTTCAATTTGTTTTAATATACGAGCAGCCTTCCATTCTTCAGCTGAATATCTTTTTGAAGTTGGACCTTCAAAAATAATAGAGTCAATATCTTTGCCCTTAACGGTTTCTTTTAAAAGGTTAAGATCGTGTGGATTAGCTGCAATTGCTACGGCTTCTGATTCAATAGAAACATTTTTAGAATGTTCTTCAACATAATTATCAGCATCAAGTTGGTGAGTCATAGCATCAGCAACTGTCATATTCTTTCTATGTGTAAATTCAGAAAGTTTTTTAGCTGCAACAAGCATAGTTGCACCAGCTAATGCAAATGCTATTGCACCTTTAAACCAAGGCATATTTTTTGCAATCCAACCTGCAACATTTTGAAATTCAGTGCCAGCAAGTGGTATACCGCCAATTGAATTGGCAATACCATTAATTGTCATACCTGCAGAAGTTGCAATGAGCGCATAACCAGTGATTTTCATACCACCTTGAACTATTCCGCCAGCTAATGATGTTCCCATAACAGTTGTGGTTGAATTTTTATATTTATTCACAATATTTCTAATATTCTTTGCTTTTGATGTGTCACCCAAAGTGTTAATACGATCAGCATATGAATTTGCTTGAAGAGCAATAGAATTAATTGACAAATCGTTAAGTTTACCAATATCAAAACCAGCTTTTTTAAGGGCTGATGCAAAATCATTTATTCTTTTTAATGAATGAGTAACCACTTTTTGAGCAGCAAGTTTGTTTTTAAGTTCTTCTTTTTCTGCTTTTGACAAATTATCTACACCTTGTAATCTTTCAATATCCTTTTTAAGTGTTTTGCCATATTCAATAAGTCCTCTGCTTGTCATAGAGTTTAAATCGATACCGATTGTTACATCTCTAACATTTCTAACCCCACCATTATTTTCAATTGCCATTTGTTTTATCTCCTTGAATTAAACTTTAAGCTTTCATTGTTTCGTAAGTTTATTATACCACATTTTGCGATAAAATCAACAATAATTTATAAAATTATGACCTAAAATAATTATATTTTAATAATATTAAAGCATTTGGCCTGGGTTTGACTTATTTTTATTAACATTTTGTGGCTGGGCTAAGTAGAATAATACATAGAAAAAAATAAAAAACACTTCGATGCTTGAAGTGTTTTTTGACTTGTTTACATTTCTTTTTGAGGTTCTTTTGTGGCTTGAAGTCTAAGGTCTTTGCCAGTTAGGTGAAAGGTTTTGCCATCTTTTTTGCTAAACAGTCTTGAATATACACGCTCATTGTATCTATCCATAACATTTTCAGGCATAAGGTTTGTGGTAATAACAACTGGCTTTTTCTTTTCTTCACGTTCACTAAGAATTAAATTCAAATAATTTGTTGTAACATTTTTAAGTGTTGGCTCAGTTCCAAGGTCATCAACAATAAGTACATCGCTTTTAATTAGTGGTGCAAGCCTTTTATTTTTTTCTGAGCTTGGTGAAGTATGACTAGCAAGGAAAATTTGGTTCATTTCAAATGCGGTAACAAAGCATACAGCAAAACCTCGTTTTGCAAGTTCACCAGCCAAACATTTTGAAAGGTGAGTTTTTCCAAGCCCAGTTGAACCACAGATTGTTATATTTTTTGATTTAACATTTGGATATTTTTTTGACCACTTAGATAGATAATCTTTAAGTTTAACCATCTGAGCTTTTTGTGCTGGGTCACTTATAAGGTCAAGATTGCATTTTTCAAAATCTAGCATATCGTTTGTAGATATTCCCACCATTTTTGCAAGTTCAGTATTTTTTCTAGTTCTTAAACAATCACACATTTTACCAGCAACATAGCCTGTATCAAAACATTTATTGCAATTGTATTTTGGCTGTAAGTCATCTTCAGTTAACCCCAACATTTTGAGTAACTTTTTCTTTTGAAGTCTAACTTCTGCAAGCATTTTTGTCCATTCTTTAACCTTAGCATCTTTTGGTGAGTTAGCTTTAAGTTTTGCAAGTTCAACCACAAGTTCTTTTTCAAGTTTTTCGAGTTTGACAAAAGTAGGGACTTTTCTTGCCCTTGCCAAATTGCTCATAGCTTTTCGCTCAGCTTTTTCACGTTTTACAGCGTATTCTTTGCTAAGCATAATATCTATGTTATCCATAAAGCCTCCTAAAAAATGCAATATTATTGAATTTTTAGTTAATTTTTAATGATTTTTTTACCATTTTTGTTTATTTTTTGCGATTTTTTAATAATTAATTCTAAATTTCAACATCATCAAGTGAATCAAATACAGCATTAAGTTCTTCTTTAGTGTAATCTCTTGACTTAATTTCTGATTGATTAGAATTAGAATTTTGTTTAATATTTTCAGTTTTTGATTTAAGTTTAATTTCAATTTGTTTGGTATCGGTTATGCCTTCATCGTGCATACCTGACAGCACCCTGTTGATGTATGACACTGGGCTGGCTTTGTCTGCATTATGCTTTGCAACAAGCAAAATTTGTTCATGAGTAAAGCCCCAAGCCTCTGTCCACATTTTATAGCAATCTCTGTCAAAGCTGGTGCAGTTTCTAACTAAACCTGCAGCAGTAAGCATTTCTTTTACACTGCTGTCAAGTTTGATAATGCCGCCTATATACTGCTCAATTGCAGGCAGGGTAATAAGACCAAGTTTAAACATTTTTTGAAGGGTAACATTAAAGCCCTCTAAGGTGCGGATACTTTGCTTAAAACAATACTCGCTCAAAAACTCAAGAGTTTGTTTGTCATAGCCCTTGTTGTGCCAGTCGATTGCATAAGTGTTAACAACAATTTCATAGTCTTGATAATATAGACCAAGATTTTTTGAAACAGCTTTTGCAATATCATAAAGTGCCTCACGCTCTTTTTCAAAATTGGCTATATCTGCCATTGTAAATAGCTTGAGTTCAAAGTATTTGCAAAGCAACTCATCCAATTTTTTAATGCCACCATGTTTTTTGAGTGATTTTGCAACTTCAAGTATTAGCCCGTGAGTAAAGCCAAATTTTGTTGTCCATTTAATATAGCAACTGCGTTCGTCAATATCTGAATCCCTTTTAATGCCAAGGGCAGTAAGCACCATCTTAATTTCTGTGCTAGATTTTTCTTGTTCCAAAAATTTAGCTTCAACTTTTTCAAAAGTTTTTAAACCTTCATCAGCAAAGCTTCTAGCAACAGAAAGTATATAAGCATAATTTATAGCATTGTTTTTGAGAATGGTGCAATATTTGATAATTAGCACCACTGCTTCTGGCTCAAAGTGGTAAGTTTCAATCAAGGTGTAATATTCATTCAGTTCATTTGGGGTAACCGCTCTGCCTGAAATAATTTCCTCAACCTGCTTATTAAATTCAGCATATTTGCCCTTATCACGAATTTTGAGTGAACCCCCAAGATGCTTTGCTGGCAAATACTTAACTTCAAATGGGTCATATGAAGAAATCTGCACTAAGCCCATTTCTTGCCAATACTTAAAACTATCTTTAATCTGAGTTTCTGTCAGTGAAAGAGTTTTTGCTATTGTTTCAATATTATTTTCTTCTACATTAGGATTACTGCAAAGAAGCAAACCATAAAGGTATACCTTTACATCATCACCAGATGCACTTGGCAAATATTCATTTAAAAACCTATTATCAAGCACAGTGTATCCATCTAACATAAGTTTGCTTGAATATGAGCATAACTTCATTTTTATCTCTCCTTGAAGTGCAAAAATAATTGCAATATTAATAAACTTTGTTTATAATAACTATAATAACACTAAAAATTTAAAATTTCAACAATAAAATACTTAAATTTTTAATTGGGGGAAAGAGAAGTGAAATTTTTACATACTGCCGACTGGCATCTTGGCGTTAAAACTAACGGCAGAGATAGGCTTGCTGAACAAAAATTGGTGCTAGATGAGATTTTGTCCATTGCAAATTTTGAGAGTGTGGATGCAATTATTGTTGCGGGAGATATTTTTAATTCAAGCAGTCCATCTGCAGAGGCTGAAGAATTATTTTTTGATACTATTGAAAAATTCTCTGCTGGTGGCGACAGATTTGTTTTGATAGTTGCTGGTAATCACGATGATACAACAAGGCTCACAGCAGGGCTTCCTCTTGCAACTAAACGCAACATTGCTATTGTTGGAGGACTTGAAAAACTCAGTGAAAAAGCTTTCAATAAAAATGCGCTTGTCAGAGTTGTTGAAACTGGTAAAGGTTATGTAACTATTCAAAAGAATGAAGAATATGCTTGCCTTGCTTATCTTCCATATCCAAGTGAATCAAGGTTATCTGAAAAAGTTGATAGTGATTTGTCACTTAGTGATAAAGTGAAATCTTGGGCAGCTTATGGTTCTGCTGCTTTTAGTGAAAGGTCGCTAAATATTTTTGTGTCACATCTATTTTTGATTGGTGGTAAAACAAAAGATACTGAAATTAAGGTAGGCGATATGCTTGCAGTTAATAAGTCTGCACTTCCAAAGGCAGACTATGTTGCACTTGGTCATTTGCATACTCCACAAAAAATTGGTTCAAATATTTATTATTCAGGAGCAATAACAAAACTCACTGCAGAGCAAAAGGAACTTGGTGTTAACATTTTTGAAAGCGAAAGTGGGAAACTATTAAATGTTAAAACTGTTACTCTTAAAAATACTGCAAAGTTTGAAAAACTTGTTGTTAAATCTATTGAAGAGGCAGAAGAAAAACTTGCCTCATTTGTTGATAATGATTTGATTGAACTTACTATTATGGCAAATGCACCACTCTCTGCATCAAAGCTTAAAGAACTTCGCAAAAATTTTGCTTGTATATCTAGCGTATCACTTATCCTTCCAAATACTGAAAGCAAACAAAATACAAAAAGATTGCACCTTTCTGATGCAGAACTTTTCAAGCAATTTTATCGTGATAACAAAGGTTTTGAAGCGTCAGAAGAGCTTGTACAGATGTTTTTAGAGTGCAAAGGAGATGAAAATGAGACCAATTAAACTTGAAATTGAAGGCTTAAATAGTTTTGAAAGTAAGCAAGTTTTAGATTTTGATAAACTTGGTGAGGGTGTTTTTGGCATTTTCGGTAAAACTGGTAGTGGTAAATCTACCATTCTTGACAGTATCACTCTTGCACTTTATGGTTCAACCAACCGCACAAAACTCAATGTTGATTTTATCAATACAAAATGTAAAAAAGCTGTGGTTACATTAGAGTTTGAACTTGTGATATCTAGCAAAACATCAAGGTATAAAGTTAGCCGTACATTTAATTCTAAAAAGAGTGGAGTTGATAGCTCTGCAATGCTTTATAAATTATCTGGAGATGAAGCTGAGCTTATTGCCGAAGGTACAACCAAGGTTAATGATAAAATATTTAAACTTATTGGGCTTGGAGTAGATGAATTTTCTAAATGTATTGCACTTCCACAGGGTGAGTTTGCTGCATTTTTAGAGGCAAACCCATCTAAGCGTACTGAGATTATGAGCAATATTTTTGACCTTACAAAATATGGTGAAAAACTCGCTCAATCAGTAAAAAGTAAGCTTGCAGAGGCTGATAAAGAAGTTGCAACTATCAACGCTAGCCGTGAGTATGTTAGCTATGCCACTAAGCAGATGGTTAGAGATGCTGAGGCAAAATTAAATAAAAATTCTAATGATTATAACGCTTTAAATGCAAGTTTTGAGGAAAAATCTGCAAGACTTAAAACAATTTCTAATATAATTGAAAACAAACATAAACTTGATGAAGTTGAATCAAAGTTTGCAAAACTTTCTAGTGAGCTTGAAAGTATTGAAGCTTTAAAACTTATAGTTGTTAAAAATCAAAATGCAAATCAAATTAAAACTGATTATGACAAACTTAAAACTGATACTGATGATGAAAAAGAATTGTCTGATAAAATTGCTATTTTAAATGAGGGTAAACTATGTGCAGAGTCTGAGTTTGCGGTTGCAAAACAAGAACTTGAAGATTTTAAAATAGACTATACTTCAAAATTGTTTGATTTAAATAGCAAACTTGCAAGGCTAAATGAACTTAATAGTTTGGCTGATGAGTTAAACCAGCACACTCTTGAAAAAGAAAAGCTTGATAAAAAGATTGAAGATAAGAAAAAGGAATGTTCACTTGCTGGTGAAAACCAGACTTATATTTCTGCCAGCCTTGAAAAACTTGAAGAAGAACTGAGTGACATTGATGACTTTATCGATGCTAATAAGCCAGATGTTGATTTAAGTTATGCACTTGAACAAACAAAAGGCATTGAAAGTGAACTTTATTTGATTGATGACTTTTATAAAAAGCTTGAATATTTGGTTGATGAAACAAATAAAGACCTTGCAAGTGTTCAAGAAGAATATAATTCTGCAATTGCTGATGAAAAAGTCTTTGCTGCAAAAAGGGATAAAATCCAAAAAACTATTGAAGTGGCTTTTGAGGATTCAGACTCAACCAACTTTAGCAAACTTAGAAGTTGCGACAAAGAACTTGTAAGTATGATTAAGGTTGAAGAGGCCGTTAACGCTGTTAATAGTCAAATTGATAAAATCCATGATGATACTAACAGAAAATTGACAACTGTAGCAGTTTTAGTTGAACAGATTGATGAAATCCAACAAAAATTGTCTGTTGCTGAAGCAGATATTGTTAAAAAGGAAAAAGATTTGTCTATATCTAGAGATACTAGAGAAGAACTACTTGGCAATAATGTAATTTCATTTATTTCTGGTAACTTGCAGATTGGTGATTTTTGCCCAGTTTGCAACAACAGAGTTATGCAAAGGATATATGGCGAAACGCTTGATTTGTCTGCTGCTGAGGGTGAAATCAATAGAGAATCTCAAGAACTTAAAGGTTTAAGATTTGAAAGAGATAAGATTTTTGCTGACCTCGTTTCACTTAAATCAAAGTATCAATTTGAAAAGGAACTTATTGAGATTAATAAGGCTGAGATAGAAAGCCTTACAAATAGTCGTGATAATCTTTATCAAAAATTTGTTGATAAAAATGACAATAGTAAGGAAAACTTTGAAAAGCTTAAAGGCTTGCTTGTTAAAACGGCCGATAGTTTAGAAGAACTTATTGTGCTTCAAAATGAAATTCGTGATGCTGAGCAAAGAGTTTTGCTTAACAAGGTTCAGGCTGGTACAAAAATTACATTGTATAAAAATTATCTTGAAAGCCTTTTAGATATGATTTATGACTTGCAAAAGAAAAAAGCAGAGCGTGAATTTGCGATACTTAATATCAATGAAAAATATGACAGCCTTAAAGAGTTTAAAAAGCAGATTGCTGAAGGCAAAAACATAGAGCTTATTATAGATGGCAAGAGAGAAGAAAAAATTAAACTTCGTGAAAGAAAGGCAGAACTTATTAAAGAAAAAGAAGTTGCTGCAAATAAATTGCACGAGCTTAGTATTGAACTTGAGGTTCTTAAAACCAAACTTACAAATGAAGAAAAACAATTAAATATTGTGCGTGCCAAAATTACAACCAGTGGTGTGCCAGAGGGTGCATCTATTGAAAGTGAAAAACAAGAAACTGACAAAGCCATTGCAAAACTTAAATATGACTTTGAAAATGTACAAAGTAAGTTCGATGCCGCACAAGAAAATTTGAATAGGCTTGAAAATGAGTATAATGTTAAGTCATCAATTATTAAAGAAAAGCGTATGGAAATTAATTCGCTTGAAAGAAAAATCAATGAAAATATGATGGCAGGCGGATTTAAAGAAAAGGCCGAACTTGAAAATTATTTTGTTTCTGCATCAGAGTTAAAAGAAAGGCAAGAAAAAATTAGCAATTTTGAAAGTGAATATAAAATTGTTTCACTTAAGCGAGATGAACTTTTAAGTGAAGTAACTGAAGAAGTTGATGAAAGTAAGCTTAAAGAACTTGAAACAGAAACTTTAGTTTTATCTGAAAGAATTAAAAAACTATCTGAAAATGTGGGTGAGGCAAGAGCTGAATATGAAAGAATCAAAAAGGATTACAGCAAAAATGTGAGCCTTGAGTCAGAACTTGCTGCTGCTTGCAATAGGTATGACTTATTAAAGGAACTTAGCACTCTGCTTAAAGGCAAAGCGCTTGCCGAGTATATTGCGGAAGAATATTTAACAAGCATCACCGAAGCTGCTAGCCAAAAACTTGCAATACTTCTTGGTGGCAAATATACTTTGAAGTTTAAAAATAAAGAGTTTGTTGTAGAGGATAATTTTAGTGATGGTGAAGAGCGACCAGCAAGCACACTTTCTGGTGGTGAAACCTTCCTTGTTAGTTTGGCATTGGCTCTATCAATCAGCGAGTCTATTACTCAACTTTCAAACAGAAGTATGGATTTCTTCTTCTTGGATGAAGGTTTTGGAACACTTGATAGCGAACTTTGCAATACTGTTATCTCTGCACTCTATAAACTTGAAAGTCAAAACTTTAGAATTGGTTTAATTTCACACGTTGGTGAACTTGCAGATCAAATCAAAAATAAAGTTATTGTCACAAAAACCAGCAATGGTTCAAAAATCAAGATTGAAAATACTTTATAAAATAAAAGCACCTCTAAACGAGAGGTGTTTTTTATTTGTGATTGTTAAATTATTGTTAAAAATTATTATTAACAAGTAAATTACTTAAAACTTCTTTGTAAGGTGTGAGCTCAGCAAATTTCCAAAAATCTAAATTTTGTTTGCTTACAGTATTTATCCAAGGTTTTCTGTCTGCTGAAAAGTGCACAATTTTTGGTGATTTTTCACTTGCTGAATATTCTGCAAAAAGTTCAACTGGCAAACTACCATAACTGCCATTAATATCTTCAACAAAGTTCCATTCACTTCCAAGTAATTTAACTTTGCCTTTGCAGATAAAGTTTAAAATGTCTTGGTCATATTGTTTCCATTTTCTTGAAACTGCCATATCTAACAGACTTTTAACAGTAAAGGTTCTATTAAATTCAATTATATTCATTAATATTACGCCAGAAGCAAAATAGTTATTAAAATTTTTTAAACCTAATTCTTCAATACGATATTTTGTGCGTTCATAATTGTTTAGATAGCAAGATGCTATGCCTTCATAGTCACGCACTGCGCCAATAAGTTGATCGTCTATTTTTATTTTATAAAGTTCAGCAATGTCAGATTTAACAATTAAGTCTGCATCTAAAAATAACACTTTTTCATAAGCGTTTATAACTGCTGGTGCAAGAAGTCTGAAATAAATTTCGTAGGTATATTTTGTATTAGTTAAACTTGAGTCTGTATAAAAATTATAACCAAACACATATGGATAAACATTTACAAAACGAATAGAAAAGTTAGGGCGATTATTTACAATCTGACTAAGCCTTTTTTGGTTTTCTTCATTAAGGTCTGCAATAAGTACAACAATATCATAGTTATTTTGTGGATTGCTATTTTCTGCGATTGAAACAAGAGTAGTTGCAAGCAGTGGGGCATACTTATTGTTAATTGAAAAACAGATTGCAACATTATTATTTTGATAAGCAGGTTTTATTTCGTTCATCATTATTACTCCTGCTTTCATTATACTAAATTAAACAAAAATAGACAATTATTTTATGACTTGTTACACTTAAATTTGCAAGTAAAAAACCGCTTAGATTTAAGCGGTTTTGTTTTAAGAATTTTTAGATTTTTTAAACATTTCTTTACGTTTTTTATCGAGGTGTGAAATTATTTGTTCAGGGGTATCGCACCAAGTAAAATATTTCCATTGTTCTTCTTCAAGTACGCCAGCATCAATCATAAAGTTGTTCATATGTTTAAGTGGATTGTAAAAACCATTAATGTTATAGATTAAAACTTTATCAGTATCAAATTTGCTTTTTATCGAATCTGTTATCATATAAAGTTCAGCAAGTGTGCCGTTTCCGCCCGGCAAAATAATTGTTATATCAGAATTTCTGAGTGCTATTTGCTGAAGCATAAAAAGAGTGTCAACTTTAGTAACAGAGTTTGCAATCATACCCTCAGCCTCATCAGCATAAGGTGTAGGCACAATAATATCAACAAATCCATCGCCATCAATAACTCCGTTATACATTGCACCAACCGAACCAGTTTTTGATCCTACACAAATAATGCCATCATTATGTTCTGTGATGTTTTTAGCGATAACATCAATACCTTCAAGATATTTTGGATTAATTTTTTTGTTTACAGCTCCACATACAAAAATTTTCATATTTTTCTCCTAAATCTAATTTAGCATATATTATTTATTTTAGCAATTAAATTTTTATTTATTGCAAGGTTTTAAAAATCAATTATATTTTTTTCATCAGCAAAGTTTGGAGTATAACAATCCTCGGCACTATCTAAATCTTGAATGTAACAATTTTCAAAATTTAATTTTTCCGCTTCGCTGAGCAGTATTTTATATTCAATTGGCTTTAATTTTCTATTTATTTCACTATAAGCCTTAGCGTTTCCCATAGGAACATACTGGCTCATTAAACTTATTATAGTGTTACTACCAAGATTGTTTTTTATCCAGTTTAAAATATTTTTACTGTCGCTGGTTTGATTTGGAAGACATAGGTGTCTAACAATTAGACCTTTTTTTAGTAGCCCATTTTCTACAATATCATTTGGTTGTTGTCTTTTCATTTCAAGTATCGCATTCTTGCAAATTTCAGGATAATCTGCTGCAAAAGAATATTTTTTTGCTATGTTACTATCAAAATATTTAAAATCAGCCAAATAAATATCTACCAAACCTTCAAGCTTTTTTAAAGTTTCTGGCAGTTCATAACTTGAAGTGTTCCAAATAACTGGGATATTTGGTTTGTATATTTTAAGTGCTTCTACAATTTGGTCGGTAAAATGTGTTGGGGTAACCAAGTTAATATTGTATGCACCAAGTGCTTCTAGCTTTTTGAATATTTCTGCCAGCTTGTTTGCAGAAACGATCTTTCCTGTGTTATTTAGGTTTTTTGTAAAGCCACCACCAGAAATATCATAGTTTTGGCAATAAACACAGCCAAGGTTGCAACCCACAAAAAATATTGCGCCACTGCCACGCTTTATATTGCTGTTAAAATAAGTAACCGGCTCGCCACTTATGATTGGTTCTTCAAAGTAATGCATCATCACTTTTGCTATCTTAATTTCATCATTACTTTTGCAGTATCCAATTGTAAGCTTTCTGTTGACATTGCACTTTCTAGGACAAACTGAACATAAATTTTCCATATAAGGTATTATAATTTTACTAAAAAAAATAGTCAATTATATTTGTTTGAAAATTGCCTACCATTGTGCTATAATCTTTTTAATTATGCAAGAGATTAAAAAGAATGATGAATTATTGCTTGATATAGAAAGTCTAGGAGCAAATGGCGAAGGTGTGGCTCATTTTAATGGTGCTACAATTTTTGTGCAGCGCGCACTTCCTGGTGAGCAGGTGCTGGCGCATATTATTTTATGCAAAAAAACTTTTTATGTTGCAAAAATAATAAGCATTGTTAAGCCAAGTGATGATAGAATTAATCCTCCTTGCCCTTATTATGAAAAATGTGGTGGGTGTGATTTGCAACATATGTCATATGATAGGCAGCTTAAATTTAAAACTGATTTGGTGGGTGACACATTAAAAAAGTATGCCAAGCTAGATAAAACCATAAATGATACACTTTCATTTGGTGATGAGTTTGGATATAGAAATAAATTTGCCTTTCCAGTTGCGTCTGAAAACGGAACAATAAAAATTGGTTTGTACCGTGCCTTTTCACATAACATTGTTGAAATTGACAAATGTATGCTTCAAAGCAAAATTTCAGAAAAAATTTTAGCTTGTTTTAAAGAGTTTATGGAAGTTTCAAAATTATCAGCTTATGATGAAACTTCTGGCAGGGGTCTTGTTAAACATATTGTTTGCAGAGAGTCACAAAACAGTTTTATTTTGACGGTGGTTGTAACTGAAAATAAAGAAATAAATTTTGATTACTTAATTAATAGTCTTGAAAAGTTAGGTTTAAAATTTGGATTATATAAAAATATAAATAAGCTAAATAATAATGTAATTTTTGGTGATTTGGATATTCATATTTATGGTTTGACTGAGCTTGAGAAAAATGAATTTGGCATTAATTATTTTGTAAACAATAGAAGTTTTTTGCAAGTAAATGATAGCGTTAAAACAGAAATATATAATAAAATTTTGAGCGAAATAAATGATGATGACAGTGTTATTGACGCATATAGTGGAGCAGGGTTATTATCTGGAATAATTGCTAAAAAAGCTAAAAAAGTTGTGGGTATTGAAATTGTGAAAGAAGCCACTAAAAATGCAGAAATTTTAAAAAATAATAACAATTTATACAATTTAACTAATTTAAATGGTGATTGTAGTTTGCTATTAAAAAAGCAAGCATCTATATTTAAAAATGATTATATATTGGTGCTTGACCCACCAAGAAAAGGTGTAACTACAGAAGTAATAAATGCTATTTTAGAAAATAAGCCTAAAAAAATAATATACTTATCGTGCAATCCAGCAACACTTGCTAGGGATATATCACTGCTTAAAGCAGACTATTCAGTTAAATATGTTCAGCCATACGACATGTTCCCACAAACCTCCAATGTTGAAACTCTGGTTGTAATGGAGAAAAACAAATGACAGAAAAAACGCAAAATATAAAAAATAAAAATAAAAAAATCGAAAAAAATAAGAAAAAAGCAAAACAAATTAAAGATAGAGATAATTATTTTGCATTTTATGATGATATAAAATTTGGAAACACTAACAAAGTTGATTGGTAACTTAATCTACAAAATTATGTTTAAATTAAAAAATATTAAAGGAAAATTATGAATAAATTAATTTCAATTGTTGGGTTAACATCGTCTGGCAAAAGTGACCTAGGTATAAGCCTAGCTAAAAAGTTTAATGGTGAAATTGTGTCTGCAGATTCAAGGCAAGTTTATGCAAAACTTGATTACTGCACTGGCAAGGTCACAAAAGATGAACAGACAGAAGTTAAACATCACCTTATTGATGTTTCAAAACTTGGAAGTCAGTATACCCTTTATGATTATCAGAAAGCTGCTTATGCTGCTATTGATGATATTATATCAAGAAATAAAATTCCGTTTTTAGTTGGAGGAACTGGTTTATATTCAAGAGCAATTGTAGAAGGTTATAATTTATCAGAAGATAAACCTAATAGCGATTTGAGAGAAGAACTTAGCAAACTTTCGCTTAATGAAATCATTAAACTTTGCAAAGAAAAAAATATTGAGGTTGGAACAGAACCAACAGCAAGAAGACTTATTCGCAAACTTGAAATCCGACTTGAAAATAAAAAACCAAATGAGCCAAGATACAAAGTGCTTCAAATTGGTATCTATTTTAGTAGAGAAGAAATTATAAAAAGAATAGAGAAAAGGCTTAAAGCAAGGCTACCTAAAATGATTGAGGAAATCAAGACTCTGCTTGATGAGGGTGAAAGCCTTGAATTTATAAAGTCGCTAGGGCTTGAGGCAAAGTGCACAGCAGACTATGTTTGTGGCAATTATGCAAGTGTTGATGAATTTTATAATGACTTGCTTATTAAAGAGCGTCAATTTGCAAAGCGTCAACAAACTTGGTATAAAAAAGAAAGAAATACTATTTGGCTGGACGCTGAAAAACTTGGAAATGGTGGTTTGGTGGCAGAGGCATCAAAACTTATTGAAGAATTTTTAAAATCTTAAAGTTAAAATTTGCTAAATTAAAAATATTTGTTATACTTTATTTATAGTGAGGAAATTATGAAACTTAATACAAATCCAGTTCGTGGCACTGTTGATTATTTGCCACAAGAGGTTGATTTTAGAGATTATGCTGAAAACATTATTCTTAAAACTTATAAGGATAATGGCTTTTTGCATATTAAAACTCCTATATTAGAAAATTTAGAACTTTTAACTAGCGGTGATGATGGTGACAACCAAAAGCTTATGTTTAAAACTATTAAGCGTGGTGCATCACTGGATTTGTCTAAACCAGATTTAACAGAAAAGGATATTGTTGAAGAAGGACTTAGATATGATTTAACTGTTCCATTAGTTCGTTTTTTTGCAAATAATCGTGAAAAATTGCCTTATCCATTTAAAGCTATTCAAATTGATGAGGCATTTAGAGCTGAAAGACCACAAAAAGGTAGAGTTCGTCAGTTCACTCAATGCGACATTGATATACTTGGCGACAGCTCATCTATGGCTGAAATCGATTTGCTTGTTTCTGGTGCAAAAGCTTATGAAAAAATGGGTTTTAAAAATATTATTTTTAAAGTTAATGATAGGCGAGCCCTCAGCGGCATTATTATATATTCTGGCTTTGATGAAAATTTAGTAACTGACATCTGTATCAGTCTAGATAAGCTTGACAAAATTGGACTAGATGGTGTTAGAGATGAACTTATTGAAAAGGCTTATTATAAAGAATATATAGATAAACTTTTGAATATTATTTCAACCTTAAAGGCGATGGATAGCTTAACTGCAATTAAAAAACTTGCGGACTACGGTGTTACTGACGAGGTTGTGACTTCGCTTGAAAATATTATTAGCACTGTTAAAAAGTTCATAAGCAGTAGTTTTGAAATTGTGTTTGATATCACTATCATTCGTGGTCAAGGTTACTACACTGGCACAGTTTATGAAGTTTATGACAGCGAATTCAGCAGAGCAATTGGCGGTGGCGGCAGATATGATAAACTTGTTGAAAGATTTACCGGTAATCCTGTTCCAGCTGTTGGTTTTAGTATAGGTTTCTATTCAGCACTTATGCTTATTATGGAAAGAAACAAGAGTTTGCTTACAAAGAAGTTAGCTTTGGTATATGAAAAAACTGCATTAGCAAATGAAATTTTAACTGCAAAACAAGAATTAATTAATAAGGGTTATGAAGTTTCAATATTTGCGTTCCCTAAAAACTTTAATAATTTTGCGGAAAAGCTTAAACAAGCTGGTTACAAATATTTGGTTAAGCTTGCAGACAAAAATAAAATTATTGAGTTATAAAAATAAAGGTTAGAGGTTAAATATGAAAAAAATTGTTCTTGCTTCAAGAAATAAGCATAAGATTGAAGAATTTAGTGCAATGCTTGAAGGTTATGAGATTTTGTCGCTAGACGACATTGGCTTTGTTGGTGATGTTGAGGAAACTGGCACAACGTTTGAAGAAAATGCAAAGTGCAAGGTAGATGCAGTTTACGACTTTTGTAAAAATAAAAATTTAAATGTTGCTGTGCTTGCTGATGATTCAGGTACTTGCGTTAATGCACTTGGCGGAGCGCCTGGCATATATAGTGCAAGATACGCTGGTGACCATAATGAAGAAGCCAACAGACAAAAGTTACTTAGCGAATTAAAGGATAAAGCAGATAGATCTGCATACTTTGAATGTATGCTTTGCTACAAAGATAATGGCAAAACCACATTTATTGAAGGTAGAACTTATGGCAAGATTACCACTGAAAAAATTGGTAGTGACAAATTTGGATATGACTGCTTGTTTTTGTCTGATGACCTTGGCATAACATTTGGTCAGGCTTCGGCTGAGCAAAAAAACTCTGTTTCACACAGAAGCAGAGCTATCCAAAAATTTAAAGAATTTTTGAAAAATGAAAAATAATAAAAACCACAACTTAATTGTTGTGGTTTTTTAATTTAAAATACATATTGCAGTTGAATAAGTTTTTGAATGCGAAAGTGAGATTTTTATTTCATTAAAGTTAAATTTTTTTAGTAGTTTTTTTATTTTGTTAGTTTTACTAACATATGGTTTGCCATTACTATCGTGCAAAATCTCAATATTTTTATATGATAAAACCTTTTCACCAAAAGCTTTTATAACGGCTTCTTTGGTGCACCATATAGCGCAGTATCTTTGCTCAAGATTTTCAAATTTTTCAGCGTATTCAATTTCACTTTTGTTAAATACTCTAGCTTTAAACTTTTCTGTAATATTCAAAAAACGGCTATTTTCTTCTAAATCAATTCCTATTTCCATAAGCCTAGTTTAACATTTTTTATTTTTTGTTGCAAATTTTTTAGCTTGTTTTTTAACAGTAAAATATTATATGCTTTAAAATGGCTTAAAACATTTGAGGAAAATTTAGAAAGGTGATAAAATAGCATTAGAGGTAAATGTGGTTAAATTAATTACTAACAGTGATAATAAGGTTTTGGGCAAATCAGGCTTTATAAAAAATGCAATGTTTTATAAAGATATGCTTGCCTTTTATGATGCATACAATAATCTGTTTAATTTGCCAGAAGATATGATCCCTAATTATTGCAAACTTAAAAATGGCAAATTATGTTTAGAGGGCATCTGTTTGTTTATGAAAAATTATGCTAGTGAACTTGGCTTTGAATCTATTAAGCTCTCTCTTTCATATTTAAAAACTATTTACTATGCAATGGCATCATATTCAAAAGATGACAAATTGCCAGATAGAAAACTTATTGAAGATGAAATTGAAGAATATAAAAATGCTAGTATAAATGCTAAATATGAATCTGAAAAAAAAGTTAATAAAAAGAGCGAGGCGTATAGCAAAGCTAAGGCTGATTTTGATAAAACACAAACTGAGTACGCAAAAAAACTTGTTGGAGCAAGACTGCTTGATGGATTTTTTGTTACCTTTTTAGTTCTTGGTTTTGTAACTGCAATGACTTGTTTTGCATTTTATTTCGCTGGTAAGCTTAATATTATTACAAGCGGTGTAGCGGCAATTATTTTATTTATTTTTTGTGAGGCCATTGCTATCGCTTTAAAAATATTAGCTAAAAAATGTGATGTAAAGGCGAGTGAACTATCTTACATTTTGCAAACAAAAAAGAAAGTTAAAGATAATGAATTTTCAAATTTTAAAAGTGTTCAAGATGAATATAATAGAATAATTAATGAAAAATATGAATATTCACATAATTTTTCAAAGGATTTGCAAAAATTTTATAAACCATTAACATTTAATGAAATTGCAAAACTGGCAAAAGAATATCATTTGCTTTCATATAATGTTAAGCTTGATGTAATTAATTTGTTTGATAGTGAAGAAAAAGAAATTAGAAATATAATTTCAGCAATTAATGATTTAAACAGGCCATCTGATATAACTGCGCTTTCAGAAATTTATAGGGAGATTGATGACAAGGATTGGCTAAAATTTAATAATGAAATCAGATTTGAGTTTTTAAGCAAATTTATAAAGTTAGCAGAAAAGTCTTATCAGTGGAAACTTGATAACGGACAAACCAAATTTGATGCCTTTAATATAGACGCTAAAAAACTTGCTAAACAAAAGGTTGTATATTTAAAAACTTATAATGATTTATTTGTTACTGCACCACTGGATAAACTTTTAAATTCTAACATTGTTAAAAATGAAAAACAGTTTAGCATTTTTGGAGACAAGAGTGCTGAAAAAAATAGAGAAATAAAGGTTAACTATTTAAATCATTTTTATAGCTATGATAAAACAAAAGATTTTAATAATTTGTTTTATGATAAAAAAATGGATGATCGAATAAAAGTTTCCGAAGAAATTATAAACGAAACATCTGAGATTCCAACGCTATCTATGATAGGCTTAAAAATAATGGAAAATAGATTAAAGAGTGAAAATGCTTACAGCAAAACAATAGAAAATATTTATAACTTGATTTGCGCTTTTGAAAATGGTGAAGAGTATAACCCAGAAAATGTTTATGTAACGATTTCAAGTGATAGTGAAATTTCAAAAATCACAAATAGTTTTGCTGAGGAACTTGAAGATTATGGCATAAAATACACCTATGGTGAAACCACTTTTATTGGATACAAACTGGTTTAAAAAAAATAATTAAGTCACAGATAAAAAGTCTGTGGCTTAATTTGCTTTTTATTTTTTTATTGTTATAATTAATTTATAGGAGAATTATATGTTTAATTTTGAAGAGCTTAAAAATTTAAGTGAAATGCAAGAGCAAACAGTACACTGTCTTTGACATAACAAGTTTAAAAGATAAGCTTGTTAAGCTTGAAGCAGAAGAACAAGACCCTAAGATTTTTTCTGATAGTGAAAAATTAAAAAAGATTGGGCAGGAAAAAAAGTATTTGCAAAAAATAGTTACAAGTGCGGATAGCATAACTAATAAAATTAATAATTTGATAGGTCTACATAGTCTGCTTGTGGAATCGAACGCAGATGAAGAGGATTGGAAGCAGTTTAAGTCAGAGTTTAATGATACAAAAAAGCAAGTAGAGAGTTTGTATGAAGAAACCCTTTACAGCGGTGAATATGACAATGCTGCGGCACTCATTGAACTTCACGCTGGGGCTGGTGGTGAAGAAGCACAGGACTGGACGCAAATGCTAGAGCGTATGTACACAAGATTTGGTGAAAGGTCTGGGCTTAGCGTAAAGGTTATGAACTATCTTTATGGTGACGGTGCAGGCTACAAGTCTGTTTCATTACTATTTGAGGGTGAACATGCTTATGGAAATTTAAAGTGTGAGCGTGGTGTTCACAGACTTGTTAGGATTTCACCTTTTGATGCAAACAAGCGTAGGCATACTTCTTTTGCAAGTGTAGAGGTTTCACCAATAATTGATGATACAAGTAAAATTGAAATTAGGCCAGAAGACATAAAAGTTGACACTTTCAGAAGTGGTGGTGCTGGTGGTCAGCATATTAATAAAACTGAAAGTGCGGTGCGTATCACTCACCTCGCAACTGGTATTGTAGTTGCTTGCCAAAATGAGCGTAGCCAAACTCAAAATAAAGAGTACGCAATGAAAATGCTTTACGCAAAACTTGCTGAAAAAGCTGAAAAAGAAAAGGAAGCTGAAAGGCTTAAACAACTTGGAATGCAAATGAAAATTGAGTGGGGCAGTCAAATACGCTCATATGTACTTTGCCCATATAATATGGTAAAGGACCACCGAACAAACTTTGAAACTGGTGATACTGCCGGTGTGCTTGATGGTGAACTTCACGAGTTTATTGTTGAAAAATTAAAATTTGACAAAAGCAACAATTTATAAAAATCTGCAATATTTTTGATATTAATTTTAAAATTTTGCAGTTTTTAAAGGATACATATGGAAAAAATTAATTTAAAATGCAATTCTTGCGGTTCAAGAAAATTTATTAAAAGTGGTAGTAACTTTTATGAATGCAAATATTGTGGAAGCATTTTGAGAATTAATGATAGTAAAGAAGAAAATAATTTCGCAAAAGTTTTCGAGCCAGTAGTTACATCTAAAAAAGATGATGAGCAAAAAGCTGAAACGAATACTCAAATTAAAAAAGAACGCGACTATAGTCCGCTTATGCCAATTATTATTAAAATGTTAGTATGTTTTTTTGTGGGTGTGTTTGGCATTCATAAATTTATGGAAGGTAAGGTATTTTTAGGACTTGTCTATTTATTTACTTTTGGACTTTTTGGCATAGGACCTGTGGTGGACTTTTTTGCTTATTTAATTAAATTGCTTAATAAATTTGTTGAAATAAATGAAGGTTAATTATGGAAAAAAATAAAGATGTTTTAATACTAGCAATTGAGAGCAGTTGTGATGAAACTTCTATCGCTGTTGTAAAAAATGGCAGGGAAGTTCTTTCTAATGTTGTTTCATCTCAAATTGATATTCATAAACTTTATGGTGGTGTTGTGCCAGAGATTGCTTCAAGAAATCACGTTATGAATATTGATGGGGTTTACAAACAAGCACTTAGTGATGCACATGTGACTATTAATGATATTGATGCTATTGCCGTCACCTATGGTGCGGGACTTCTTGGTGCGCTTATTGTTGGCGTGAATTTTGCAAAGGCTCTTGCGTATGCCACAAACAAACCGCTTGTTGCAGTCAATCACATAGAGGGTCATATTGCAGCTAACTATTTGACATTTAAAGAACTTGAACCACCTTTCGCTTGCCTTATAGTTTCTGGTGGACACACCGCACTTGTCAAAATGGCAGATTATGGAAAAAGAGAACTTATTGGCACAACCACTGATGACGCTATTGGTGAGGCGTTTGATAAAGTGGCAAGAGAGTGTGGGTTACTTTATCCTGGTGGCCCAAATGTACAAAAAAAAGCAGAGCTTGGCGAGGCTAATATAAAATTTGTTAGCGGACTTAATGAAAAACAAGATAACTTTAACTTTTCATATAGCGGACTTAAAACTGCTGTTATCAACTATATTCACAATAAAAAGCAAAAGGGCGAAGAAATCAATGTGCCTAATATCTGTGCAAGTTTTCAGAGCGAGGCTATCGAGCAACTTGTTAAAAAGGCTATCAGAGCAATGAAAAAGTTTGGCTACAAAAAACTTGTGCTTGCGGGTGGTGTTTCTGCTAACTTGCATCTTAGAAAAAGAATGACGGAAGAGGCTGAAAAGATTGGTGCAAAAGTTTACTATCCACCAATAAATCTTTGTACAGATAACGCCGCAATGATTGGCTCTGCTGGCTACTATAACTATATTACAAACACCAGCATAGCCGACCCTAAAACCTTAGTACCAACCAGCGTAATTTCATTATAAAAAGAGGGTAATACCTCTTTTTTGTATATTGACATATATACTATTTGTGTTATAATTTTTATTATAGATAAAGGTAAAAATAAATGGAAGTTTTAAAAAAAAGCGCTTTTGAAGATTTTGTGAAATTTTATCCAGAACTTAAAGCAATATGTGATGACTTAAATTTAAAAACTGGCGAAGAAGTTTTAAAATTTTTGGAAGATACAAATGGCGAAAATAATAATATTCGTAAAATTTTAAAAAATAAATTAACAGTGGCCATATTTGAAGAAACTTTTTCTTCAAGATTGGTTGAGCGTGGCAGGGAAGCAATGGATATTGGTGAGGGTGATGATACAATCACAGCGGCGAATTTACTTGTAGCTATGTTTTATAATAAAGTGGAAAAATTAAGAAAATATTTAAAAAGTAAGGATTTTGATTTTGATAAATTGTCTTTTGATGATAAATTTAAAGAATTTCAAAAAACAATACTTCTTGAAGATGAAATTGTTAAAACTGGACTTTGTGAAATGTTTGTACGCGAATTTGGCGAAATAGAAAATGAAAAAAATAAAAATTTTAAAAAACCTACACCGCAAATACAACCGGGAAGTGGTGAAGAATAAAGTAAAAAAGAGGGTACGCCCTCTTTTTATTATGTTTATTTTTAAGAAACTACACTTTAGTCGTAGCCTGGAGCAAAACCAATACCAGGATTGTATCCACTATCTTTGCTACTTTCATATGATTTTACTAATTCAAGGTAATCTTTTCTTAGTGGAGTATTTTTGTAAATTTCAACTATATTATAGTTTAAATTCGTGACAAGCAAATTTCGAATTTCATTATAAGACATATCATTAATAGATTCCTTGCCAAAAAGTTTAATATTAATTTCTTTATCTAAACATAACAAAATCTTTTGTTCATCACAATAAGGATTGGTGTTTAATTTTATATGATTAAATGGATTACTTATACCTTTTTCTTGCCAAACTCTTGCTTCGTGTAATTTGCCTGCATTTAATTCATTAAGCAAGTGTTCAAGTAGATAATTGCAAATAATGTTTGTGTATCCCCTAGAATAAAGGTCTTTAATTATTGCATTGATATCGCCGTTAAATATTTTAGGAAATATTGTATCTGCATAAAAATTGCCATCAAAATCAAGTTTATGTACTTCTATATCAAAGTAAGACTCTTCTGTTAATTTTTGATAGAGTAGGCTAGCAATATTATCTTTAATATATTTCCAATCTTCATCATTTCGCATATTACCTGAAACTTCAAATCTATTATCATTTTGGTCATAGTAAGATATAAATTCAATCTCATCATTCCTTAACCACAGGTTGTGAGCGTCACGGGCATTTACATATTCAAAATATTTTTCAAGAGCTTTGTCTTGACCAATATGGTACAAAAGCAAAAATCCATTTGCATATTTCATATTGTCAAAAATATCAAACAAAATAT
>CAZYYI010000004.1:18070-32613 GCA_964651835.1 uncultured Lachnospiraceae bacterium | reverse complement strand
TAGTTGACTTTTCGATTGTAGAGAGGGTATGATAATTTCATGGAAATTCTTACAAATGAAAAGTTAAATATCGAGTCGCAAAAAAATATTATTTGAACCAAAAAAGATTATAGTATAAGCATAATAAGACTAATTAGTCTTATATCAATTGTGGTTTGTCATATTTTTCAATATTATAATATTTCACTTGCTTGGAATTTTAATATTGGTGTTCAGTTATTTTTAATTATATCTGGTTTTTTGTATGGATTGAAATTTAAAAATGCAAATGCTGGAACAGTTTGGAAAAATTTTAAAAAGATATTTTTTGATTATTATATTTTTATTATTTTAGCAATAATATTAAATTTAGTTTTTAATATTAGTGGAATTGACTTTAAAAGAATAATCTTAATGTTTTTCTTCGCAGGGAATATTAAAGGTGTTGAACATCTTTGGTATGTTCCACTCATACTTTTTTGCTATCTAGAAATACCATTTTTATCATTTTTTAAAAGCAAAATTCAAAAAAACAAATTAAAAAATCTCTATAAAATTATATTTTTAATTATTGTTGTTATAATAAATTCATTAATTTTTAGTTATTTCAATGCAGCCTGGGTGTTATGTTTCAATTATGCTTACCTATTTGCAGAAGAAATAAAAGATATTAAAAAATATTTTGTTAGATATAATATTATTGGAATTGTTCTTGTTGCCTTAATTCATGGTTTAAGATGTTTTACAAACATATTCGATAATATGTCGAGAATAAACCAATATATAAACATAAATGACTTTATAAAAACATTAACTGCAATAGTTTTATTTATAACTTTATATTTCTTATTTAGTTTTATAAAATATAAAGATAAAATTAAATTCCTTGATTTTGCAGATAAATATTCTTATGATGTATATTTGACCCATCAAATTTTTATATTAGGTCCGTTATCTTTGCTTTCAATAACAAGATTTAATGCAATAAATATATGTTTATCTTTAATTTGCATTGTCGCACTAACAGTTGCCCTTATCGGTATAAAATATTTAATTATATTGATAACAAAAAAAATAAAAGAGAAAAGAGTTTCGCTTGATGTTGAGCAACCCTCATAAATTTTAAATTTAGCGAAAAAGAAAGCCACCAGTTATGGTGGCTTTTTTATTTTCAGATTTCAAATTTATTTATTATAAATTTTTACTTTAAAGTTCTTTTACTCCAAAATTATGCAACATCTTTGAGTGAAAGTGATTGGGTGTCAATGTCACTTAAGTCTTCAGTATTAGGATTTTTAAGTGTTGGTTCTAGGGTGCTTATGTTGTCCCAAATTTCATCATTAAGGTTTGAGGTTACATCTTCAATAAATGTAGTAGAATTATCATAAGGTTTTATTTCAGAAAGTTCGTTATCACTGAGTTCGTTTGCGGATATGCTTGTGTCATTGTATTTGAAACTTTCATCAAGTGCAAGAAATGCACATTTGCTTATTTGGTTTTGACCTATACCATCTGAAACTATTGCACCAATTTTTACATTATCATCATCTTTATAAGCTGTTAAACTGCCTGTGAAAAAGCAATTGTTGATATATGTATTAGCGGTTGACTGACCCACTGCATAGCCAACAATTCCGCTGGCGTATAATGATAGTGTGTTGTTTTCAGTATCCTTGATATCTGCTGATATGTCTGAAGATGAATAAGAATTTGATAGACCTAAATTTTCAGCTCTTCCAACAATACCACCTATACTAAAGTTTTTAGCGTAAGGGCTACTATTTAAAATTTGCACATTTGATGCTGAAACTAATAGGGAAGCCTTACATAAACAGTTACTAATTGTTCCATTTTTTGCATAGCCAACAATACCACCAATGTTTGAGGCACCCTTGGTTTTGTTTGAAACATTTATGGCACAGTTTTTTGCAACTTCGCATTGGCGAATAGTTGTGTCATCAGCCCTGCCAGATACAAAGCCAATATAGTTAGTAGCAGAGCTCGTGTCACTTACAGACGTAATTATAATATCCTCAAATTTAACACCCATTATTTCAGCTCCTTTTGTATAACCAAAAAAGCCAATATAATTTTCACCAGTACTTGCAGGGTCTGTGATTTTCAATTTTTTAATGGTGTGGTTATTGCCATAAAATTTTCCGCTAAAAGCTTTTGAGGCTGAACCAACTGGTGTCCAACTTTCGCCAGCAAAGTCTATGTCAGCTTTTAAAATTATGGTGGCAGAATAATAATCTTTATTTTCTAATGTTGTTTTAAGCTCAGCAGCGGTAGTAATTTCAATAGTGCTATTGCCAGCTGCACGCTTTGATTCATCATCATTATTTTTTAAAACAATGATTACTATTGCAAGCACTGCAACTGCGATAACCGCGATACAAATTATTGTAGTTGCAATGCCCCAAATCTTTTGATTGAGTTTTTCATTTTTACTATTTCGTTTGTTTTGTTGAAGTTTTTGTTTTTTAAGTTTTTCTTCTTCCTTTTCAAGTAATTTAACTTTATCTAGCTCGCTTTTAACATATTCATATTCATCAGATGGAACAAACTTGAGTGCAAGTTTTATATAATTTTTGTAATTGCTATTTTTTGGTGCTTGACTTAAATTTTTTGTATAAACTTTTACCAAACCATAATAGATATGGTAGTTTTCATCATCAAGTTCTAAGGCTTTTAAATATTCGGCTTCAGCCTCTTCATACCTTGCAGCAAAGATTAAGGCATCAGCTTTTTTAATCAAAGATACAACTTCAATCTTTTTTTGCACATTTTCAGGTTTTAATTTTTCAATAAACTCTAAATCACTTTCATCTAAAAGTTCTTGCATAGAAAAAGTGCTACCACAATGACTGCAGTTTACAAATTTTTCTGAAGTATCTATATTTATTTCATTGCCACAACTGTTACACTTAATTTTTATATATGACATAAATTTCTCCTTAGATATATTAATGATAAAAAATTTTGAGAAAAAAGTAAATTTTTTTGAGCGTATTTAATGAATTTTTAGATAGTTTTTTAAGCAAACTAAGTTTATGCCAAAGCATTAATTAATTGACAACAAATTTAATTAAATGTAAACTTTAAATATATACAATGAATAAATTTAAATTTAAGTTAAAAAACATAATTTTATTAGCAATTTCTGCATTTACTGCAGTGTCTTTTTGCTTTGGCTTGTTGAGTTTTAATTTAAAAAATTTAAGGGTAAAAAATGAAGCAAACTCAATTGTTTCACTTAATTATGCAGATGTTGATGGCATTATTGACAAAATTTCTGAATCTAATATTGATGTAACAAGTTCTAGTTTTGATTTAAGCAAAATTTATCCAGTTATTGCAGAAAATCAAGACACATCAAGTCTTTGCACATTTTATGCTGGGTTTAAAGCTCTTGAAACATCTTATATGAAACAAACTGGCGAGTATAAAAATTATTCTGAAGTTGGAACAGCATTACTTGCCATAAGTGGTGGATATGAAAGAATGCCAAACTTCAATACTGCTATCGAGTTTGAAGATTTTTATAGAATCACTCAAGAATTTGGTGTGCTTTATGAAAATGATTTTCCAAATGATTTATTTGAAAATGTTTTAGGGGATTTAACAAATGCAGGTGAGGATTTTGATTATTTATTGAAAAATAAAGTAGAGTTAAACCCTTCAAATGTTTTGCCAGTTATGTTCAGCCGTAGCAATAATTTTAACGGCATGACTTCAAGAGAAAAACAGATTTTAATTAAAAAATATATAAAGACCTATGGCGGTGTTTTTGCTGGTCTTGAACCTGGCACATATATACCAAGTAATAGTGGCTACGGAAAATATGTGGTGGGTAATAAAACATCTACAAATGTTGGTGGCAGATTTATTACAGAAAACCACGCAGTATGCCTTATTGGTTATAGCCGTGATAATAATTGTTTTATTGCAGTAAATAGTTGGGGCGTCAGCAATTCTTCACTTGAAAAGTTTTACATTTCTTTTGACGGAGATGATGTTGCAGAAAGAAGGTTTTTTAATTCACTGGTCGGTTTTAAATGCTACGGCAATGAAGATATTGTTTTAACTGAGAGTTCTGCTAATAAATCGATGGTTAATGGTGGTAATGTTTTAAAGAATACCTTTTTGTTAAATGATGAAATAAACCTTGAGTTTTCCGTTTCAAATTTAGTAAATTGCGATAATATTTATCTTTCAATATATAAAGGTCAAACTGATGTCACTGGCAGATTTAATAAAAATTTTAAATCAGAAAATTCTAAATTTTTAATTAGCAATTCAGGTGCAGAGGCCGGAGATTATTTGATTAAATTTTACGACAGAAATTCAAATGTAATTCACATTGAAGAGCTATTTGTAAAAAGCGGGCTTGAAGTTGCTGAATTCAAATTTTATGGCGAGGGTAGTAGTAAGACTGATACCACACTTAGCCAAAGTTATTTAACAAACAAGAATACTGCAACTTTTTATGCAGAACCAGACTATTTGGTTTATAATTTGCAAATTTTATTGAATGATTTAACTGATAATGATATTTCGGTTAATGTTTCTGATTGTAGTTTAGAATTTACTAATGGCGGCACAACTACTAAAGAAAGTTTTGATAGCAACTTAATTGAATGTAGTTTAAGTAGCAGTGAGATTTTGCTAACAATTGATTTAAGTAATACTGATAATTTGGGAAAACTGCTAAGGTTTAAACTGGTGTTATCTGGCGAAGATAAAACAAATGAATTTTATATTTCAGTTATTTTAGGAAACCCTAAATCTTCTGTTAGTGAAAATTATACTAATTATATTCTATATGCTCTTAATGGTGGTCAAAATAGTGAATTAAATTTAACTAGAATTCCAAATTATGCTAATGAAAATGAGATGACGGAAATTGAACTATTTGATGCTGTTAGGTCTGGGTTTGAATTTAAAGGTTGGTATACTGATGTAGAACTTTCTGAACGCTTTGACGGAAATTTAAATGACATTGCTGGCAATTTAATTTTATATGCTAAATGGGATTATAAAGAAATTTCATTTTTAGGTGATATTGAAATTGCAGAAATTGTAGACTATGATGGTTCAATTAAAAATACTGATATTATTACTTACGGCGATAGTGTTAAAATAAGTTATAATTTTATTCAGCCAGATGAACTTGAAATGCTAGATTATGATATAAAGTATACTTACTTTTTTAATGACTTGGCAGTTTTAGAAAAATATGTGGACAGCAAAGGTAGTCAAGATTTGAGTTTAGACATAAACTTTCCTAAACTTACTTCTGGTGATGTTAATGTGAAAATAGTGGTTGAGGTGACAATTGATAGGAGTTTTAAAGTTACTATCCAGAAGTCACTTGAATTTAATGTTTCAAAAAAGCAAATAACTATTAATTTTGCAAACAGTGAAAGCGAATATGATGGTGCTAACCATTATCCATTAAACCCAATTTATAGCGGTGTGTTTGCAGAAGATTTAAGTAGTTTTGCATATTATTTTGATGAAGATGTTGAAGCAAAAATTGTTGGGGAATATATATTTAATGTAAGTTTGCCTGATGATAGCAATTATTTACTTACTGGCAAAAGTAGTTTTAAATATAATATTACCACTTGCAAATTAAAGGCTAACTGGAAAAATACTAATGTCGTTTATAGCGGAAGTTCAAAATCACCTGATGTTGTTTTAACAAAAATGTCTGATGGTAGCACCCTTAATGAAATTGTTTATGTATATCTTCAGATGCAAATTAACGGAAAATATCAGGAAACAGGAGTCTTTCCAGTTGATTCTGGAAATTATAATGTAAAAATAGCAAGTTTAAGCAGTTCAAATTTTGAGGTTGTGTCTGGTAATGAAAGCACATTTACAATTTCAAGAAAAAAACTTTACTTAAATATTGATAACATAAGAGATAGATTGCAAACTGGAAATTTTTATCGCAAAAATATTACTTATAAATTAACTGAAGAAAATGGCAGAAATTTTGACGAATCAAAAATTAACCTTTCAGTTTTTAGTGATGGCCTCTCGGCCAATGTGAGTGGAAATTACCCTATACATTTTAGCTATGATAATAAAAATTATGAGGTAATTGCAAACAGTGCTAGCTATGTGCTTGTTGGAACTTACAAGGTTTTCTATACACTTCCAAATGGTGAGATTTATGAGGAGATTGTTGAGGATAACCAAAATCCTAAAGGCATAACAAATGATATTTACAAAAAACCTGCTATGTCTACTTTTTCATATAACTTGCCACTTGAGTATACAGGAAAAGATTTATACATTACAGTAAGCATTAACAGTTATGCTTGGATAGTGGGTGTTGGCTCGGCAGTTATCCTTTTACTCGTAATCTATCTTTTTGTAACACGAAAGAGCTGGTGGAGGAAAAATAAAGTTAGATAATTAATGATAATTGAAATAAAAAAGTTTAATACTGAGTAAAATATAATTAAAGTGTATTTACAATTTAAAAAAAATTTTATATAATAGTATTGAGCATTATTAATTTTGGAGGTGCTATGAACAAAAGAAATTTAAAAAAGATAATTATGTGCTTAGCAATGATAATAATAATTGTTCCTTGTATGTTCCTGTTTTCTGCTTGCTTTGGTAAAGCTGAATCGGCATACGATATTGCTGTTAAAAATGGATTTGTAGGTACTGAACAACAATGGCTTGCAAGTTTAAAAGGCAAGGACGGTTCTAACGGATCAAATGGTAGCGATGGCAAAAATGGTGAAAACTATAAAATTAATAGCTATCAACTTTGGTTAGATGCAAAAAACAATGGCTATACAGGTGATTACACACAATTTTTATCTGAAAATTTCACTGACTTTATGGCACTTGACAACATCACAGCTGCAACAAACAAAGCAGTTATGAGTGTTTGTGAAATTGATGCAGAAACAAGAACAAATACCACTCAAACTGGTAGTGGAGTAATTTATAAATTTGAAAATAGAAATGGCGCTATGATTGCTTATATCATAACTAACTATCACGTATGTTACCGCCAAAATGGAAAGTTTGCTTTAGCTGAAGTAGTCAACTGTGCAGATACTGGCGATAATATGTTTAAAGATTATGCTGTTACTTTTTATGGAATGTCTAATTCAATATCAGCAGTTTATGTGGGCGGTTCAAAAAGGTATGATATTGCAGTGCTCAGAACAACACTTGGTGAGAGTGAAAAAGTTAAAACTTTAGTTAATAACGGGTATTTGGCTGCAGATATTAGAGAAGATGAAGTTAACCTTGCAGAAAATGTAATTGCAATTGGCAACTCTGCAGGTTTTGGAATAGAGGCAACTACTGGTGTGGTAAGTAAAACTAATGATGTTGTTGCTGTTACACTTGAAGAAACTTCTGGATATTTTGGCACAACAAATAGTGTTGTTATCGAACAAAGATTAATAAGATTTAGTGCGTTTATATGTGCGGGTAACAGTGGTGGTGGACTTTTTGATATCGATGGCAATTTAATAGGTATAACAAGCAGTGGTAATGAAAAGTACCAGTCAATCAATTATGCAATCCCTGTATCAACAGCAGCCACTTTAGCAGACCGTATAATTGATGAATGTGGTGATAACAGCCAAACAATCGAAAAGGTTTATATTGGTGTTCAAACTGGCATTGCATCATCTTATGCACACCGTGATGAAGTTAATGGCTATGCAAAAATTTATGAAACGATGTATGTTGCAGATGTTGCAAATGGCAGTATAGCTAATAAAATGGGAATACTGAAAAATGATATAATTGAAGCAGTATTTGTTAACGGCACGCAATATACCATTGATGCAAGCTATGAGTTTCCTGAACTTATGCTTAGCATTAAAGCTGGTGACAAAATTAAAGTTAAAGTTCGCCGTGGCGGTGCAAGTACAATTATCACTCTTTCTGAATATACAGTAAGTTCTAGCGATTTTAAGAATATAGATAATGAAAATTATTTTTCACTTAATGAAAAAACTATTCAAGAAAGATTTTAATGCAAAATAAAAATCTAGGTTAATACCTAGATTTTTTTTATGCTTAAATTTTTATTTGTTATTTAAGATTTGATAACACATAATTAATTCTTGAGTTAATTTTGTTAGTGCCAAGCAGTTTCAAAATTTCATAAAGGTCAGGGGTTGCACTTCTGCCAGTAACAGCTATTCTCAAAATATTGCTGGCATCAGCAATGCTACCTACAAACTTTTCAGGGTTTTGTTTATATTCTTTGGTACTGCCAAAATTGCAATTTTCTGCAACAACTTTAAGCCTTGCAAACCATTCTTCTTTTGTGTCCTCAGCAGAATATGCTTTAAGATACTCAGTTAAGAATTTTTTAATGTCAGCATTTTTAATTTTGCTATCAAAGTTTAAAGTAGTCTTTTGATCAAAATATTCATCAAACATATATGAGTATATATTTTTAACTTCGCTATAATGTGCGATATCTTTTCTTGGTCTATCATTTTCTCTGTCAACAGCAAGCAATTGCTCAGTCATATGCTGATTATTTAAAAGCACCTTTGCAAACTCTGTGTCATATTCATTTGCCCAGTCAATAATGTTTCTTGTAAGCTGATTTGCTGGAATTTTAGCAATGATATTTTTAGCAATATCATTAATCTTAACAAGGTCAAACATTGGGTTACTTGAAGATATTTTGTTAAGTGAGAATGGAAAATCTGTGTATGGCAAGTCAGGATTTGCTTTTCTCCAATTTTCAAAATCGCTGTTTAAAAGATTTAGCAAATATTCATTAACTGCAAGTGTAGGGTAACCCTCTACAATAAAATATCTTGTGTCTGCTTCTGGGTCATAACGTTTGCTAAGTTTGCGTTTGTTGCCAGTTTTTTCATCTATTTTGCTGACAACTGGTGTGTGAGCATATTTTACTGGTGGCAGTCCCAGTGCATCAAAGATTTCAAGATGTGCTGAAACCGATGACCACCATTCTTCACCACGCACAACAATTGTGGTGTGCATAAGCGTGTCATCAACTACATGGGCAAATGCGTATGGAGGTATGCCGTTGCTCTTCATAAGCACCAAATCTTTGCAGTTTTCATGGAGTATACGTTTGCCTTTGATTAGGTCAGTAAATTCAAAAGTTTTTTCAGGGTCGCCCTCAGATAAAAGTTTTAATGCCCAAGGTTGTCCCATTTTAATTTTCATTTCAATGTCAGCATATTCAAGCTTTCTGCAAGGGTCGTGATCAATAATTGCACCATTTTCTTCAAGTTGTTGTTTGCGGCGTTCTTTTACATCATCTTTGCCTTCAGTTTGTTTACAAAAACAAGGGAAAGCTCTTCCTTTTTCAACAAGTCTTTTTGCAAAAGCTCTGTATATATCTAATCTTTCAGATTGAACATAGCTACCATAATCGCCGATTTGAGTTTTACCGCTTCCCATAAAACCTTCGTCTGGCTTGGTGTCAAATTTACAGAGCATATTATATGCGATATCAGCTGCACTTTCAACTTTACGCTTTTGGTCAGTATCCTCAATTCTTAAATAGAATACACCATTGTTCTTTTTTGCTACAAATTTATCAATCATAGCACCAAAAAGTGAACCAGTGTGAAAAAATCCAGTTGGGCTAGGTGCAATTCTTGTAACATCTGCCTTTGGTGGTAAATTGCGTTTAGGGAATTTTGCAAAGTAGTATTCAGGTGTTAGTGTAACATTTTTATATAGTAAATTTGCTAGTTTGTTATAATCCATATTCTTCTCCAAATCAAAATTAATTAAAAAATTTTTAAGAAACAAAGCATAGTGCGATATTTTTGATATTTACTCAGGTGCAGTTTCATCAAGATAAGTCGCCATTATATCTGCAATGTGGGTGAGCGTGCAAAGTGGATATTTGTAGTAAGCCTTTGCCATTGAGTAGTCACCAGCCATAACTCGCTTGTCAAAACCACCCATATGCCAGTTGATTGCAAGTGCTTCTTCACGGGTAAGCCTCATATAACCATTGATTATGTAAACTGACTTTTCACCGTGCCCGTATGGCAACTGTTCATCAACAGCAAAGTATGGTTTTTGCACCCATTCACCATCAACTTTAACATTGCGGTATTCAGTTTTGTAATAGTTTGCTTTGCATACATCGTGAAAAAGCCCTATAATTGCCACGCTTTCCAAGTTGACTTTTTCGCCAAATTCATCTTCTGCAAGTTTTTTCAAACGATTAAAAACATTGATTGAATGAATGCAAAGTCCGCCAGCTTCTGCTGAGTGATATTTTGTGCTTGCTGGACATTCAAAAAAGTCGGTAGTAGCAAGGTAATTTAATAATTCTTCAATGCCTTCTCTTTTAATATGCTCACGAGCGATTTTTAAAAATTCTTCTTTATTTGAAATTATTTCATTTTCTTCCATAAAAATAATATAGCACTTTAAAAAATAATTGTCCATTAAAATGGACAAGCCAAACAAGTTAAAACAATTTTATTAAATAATTTAAAATTTTAATTGATGTGCAAAATTTTAAACATTTTGTTTAAATTTTTACATATAAATAAAAATAATGACTTTAATTAGCCATTACTTTTATTACTGCATTAAATTAAAAAAATTACGCATTTTATTATAAAAACATTTAATTTTGCATTAAATTTTATTTAATTTGCAGAAATTTTACTATTCCTAAATAAATAGCATCAACAATTTTTTCTTGGTAAGCTTCATTTAAAAGCAATTTTTCTTCCTCTTCGTTAGACAAAAATCCGCATTCAACAATTACAGATGGGGCTGCCGAGCATTTAAGCATATAGTAATCACCAGGGCTGGTGCATTTGTTGCTGTGGTCAAGAGACTTCAAAAATTCCTCTTGTATGCTTTCTGCAATCTGTTTAGAGATGTCGCTAGTTTTGTCGTAAAAAACTTGCGCACCACGAAGGTTGTGTTTGGTGTAACTGTTCATATGAATACTGAGCACCATATTTGGTCTGATTTTTTTAATAAGTTCTTTTCTCAGTTCCATATCGCGTTTTTTATAACCTTTGCCAGCACCCTCTGCTAAGCTCTTTTCATTTTCTCTGGTCATAACAACATTAATGCCAGCACCCTCTAACTTTTTTTGAAGCATTTTAGATAACTTCAAATTTAGCTCAGCTTCTTTCACCTTGGTTTTGTAACCTATTGAGCCTGGGTCTGTACCACCATGGCCTGGGTCAATTACAACGGTGTAGTTTCTGCTAGGCACAGTATCGGCTGGTGTGGTTTCGCTGACTGCATGGCACATCTTTGCCTCAGGGAACGCAAGCATAAACCCAGCCCCACAAAATGCAAATAAAATAAATAAAAATGTAATAAATTTTTTCATACAAAGTCCTTTAAACATTATTTAATGTTAGGTTGTGAAAAATTTTAGTTATTATGCATTTTTATAGTATTGACATTTTTTTAAGATATTGACTTTTTGTATTTTTAGTGTTATATTTAAATTAAATAAATTGAAAAGGAGATAATTATGAAATTAAGTGAAGGAGATAAAATAGCTTTTTATACAATCGGAAAGATAAAAGAGACTGGAGATAAAATTACAGATAAATATAATTGTGTTATGTCATTAGTTGGTAATGGAGGAATTAATGATTTAGTTATTTATTCAACTATTAATGAAGTAGGTTTTTATCAATTTTTTAGTAAATTTAACTTAATTGGTGAGTGGTATTGTATTCCATTTGAAAAAGAGGAAGGAGTTATTACCCAAAAGAGTATTGATAAAATATTATCTGATCCAGAAGCTGGTAACAAAATATATGAACAAGCAAAAATGCTTACTGCGGCTGTTGCCGAGTATTTAAAATTTGGTTCATTAACTGTTGAAGTTGATAAAGATGGTAACAAACATATTTCTACTGACAAGGAAGGAGGAAAGGAGTTTAAGACTGTTGCCGAATTTTGTGATTATGTTATTGAAAAATATAAAAAAGAACATTCAATTAATTCATCACAACCAGGTTCTGAAGAATAATAAAATATAAAACGAAAAAGCATATCAGTTGATATGCTTTTTATTTTGCTTTTTAAAAATGTAAGTGTTTTTATTTAACATTAAAAATGTGCTATCTTGACATTGAATTATATGTGTGATAAATTATAGGTGTAAGGAGTAATTATGCACGACGAGTTAAAAAAGTACTTATCTTCACTTGGTTTAGCAGATGATGAAGTAGAAAAAGTTTTAAAAAAAATTAATGTAAGAGATATTAATTTAATTAAAAGAAAGGTTGAGTTTTACAAATCATATTTTAATATAAAAGGCGAACAAATTTCAAAAATGATTTTAAGATATCCAACCTTTTTATGTCATGATACATACACAGATAGTCCAACATCGATAAAAGGTAGGGTTGAGTTTTACAAATCATTTTTTAACTTAAATGATAATGAAGTTAAAAAACTTATAGTAAAATTTCCTGCTATATTAGGTTTAGACACAAACACAGATAATTCAACTTCAGTAAAGAGTAAGGTTGAATTTTACAAGTCATTTTTAAACTTAAACGATAATGAAGTTAAAAAACTTATAGTAAAATTTCCGGTCATATTAGGTTTAGATACAAATACAGATAGTCCTACATCATTTAAAAGTAAGGTTGAGTTTTATAAATCATATTTAAACTTAAACGATAATGAAGTTAAAAAATTTATAGTAAAATTTCCTGCTATATTAGGTCGTGATATAAACATAGATGGTTCAACATCATTAAAAAACAAAGTAGACTTTTATAAGTCATATTTAAAATTAAATGAAGATGAAGTAAAAGGAATTATAGTAAAATTTCCTGCATTATTAAGTTATGATACATACACAGACAGCCCTACATCAGTAAAAGGTAAAGTAGAGTTTTATAAATCATACTTAAAGCTTAATGACAATGAAATTAAAAATATTATTATAAAATTACCAACATTATTAGGACTTGATACAAGCACAGATGATCCAACCTCAGCAAAAGGCAAAGTAGGCTTTTATAAATCATACTTAAAGCTTAATGACAATGAAATTAAAAATATGATTATAAAATCACCAAATATATTAGGACTTGATACAAATACAGATGGTCCAAAATCAGTAAAAACAAAATTAAACAAATTGAAAACATTTATTGACTTTGATAAACTTGTTGAATTAATAAAAAATGATCCACAAATTTTATCTATTCCTGCTCAAAAATTTAAAATAAGATTTATGTTACTAAATAATTTAGAGATTTCAGATGGTTTTATTGGAGGTAAACTTATAACTGGAGAATCAACTATATGGTCAAGATTTTGTTTTTTGAATGAAAATAAAATAAATAATTTTAAAACGGTGTTTTATAATAAAAATCAATTTAAAAAAATGTATGGAGCTGATACCGATTATTTAGTTGAAAAATACCCACTTGATAAAGAAGCGATTAAATTTATTGAAGAAACTTATATGCAAAAAACTGGACATAAGTTGACTTTGGATGAAAGTGAACTATCAGCCTTAGGTTTTTAGGAGCAATTATGCACGACGAGTTAAAAAAGTACTTATCTTCACTTGGTTTAGCAGATGATGAAGTTGAAAAAGTTTTAAAAAAGATCACTATAAGAGATCTTGATTTAATTAAAAGCAAGGTAGAATTTTATAAGTCTTATTTAAAAATAGATAATAATAAGATTAAAAGTATGATTATAAAATTACCAAACTTATTAGGTTATGACACAAACACAGACAGTCCTACATCGTTTAAAAGCAAGGTGGAGTTTTACAAATCATACTTAGAGCTTAATGAAAATGAAATAAAAAGTATGATAGTAAGGTTTCCAAATTTATTATGCTTTGATACAAACACAGACGAACCAACCTCCGTAAAAAGCAAAGTAGAATTTTATAAATCATATTTTAAATTAAATGATAGTGTAATTAGAAAAATGATTATAAAATTACCAAGTCTATTAGGTTTTGATACAAACACAGATGAACCAACCTCGGTAAAAAGTAAAGTAGAATTTTACAAGTCATATTTTAATATTAACAACGATCAAGTTATAAAAATGATTTTAACAAGTCCAAGTTTATTAAGTTATGACATAAACTCAGATAGTCCAACCTCAGTAAAAGGCAAGGTAGAATTTTATAAATCATACTTAAAGTCAGATATTAATAAGATTAAAAGTATGATTATAAAATTACCAAATCTATTAGGTTATGACACAAACTCAGACAGTCCAACATCTGTGAAAAGTAAGGTGGAGTTCTATAAATCATTTTTTAACATAAAAAGCGACCAAGTTTTAAAAATGATTTTAAGATATCCAAATATGTTATGTTATGATACAAATACAGACAATCCAACCTCTGTAAAAAGCAAGGTAGAATTTTATAAAACATATTTACAGTTAGATGATAATGAAATTAAAAGTATGATTATAAAAACACCAGCCTTTTTATGTTATGACATTAATACAGATAGTTCAACCTCTGTAAAGAGCAAGATAGAATTTTATAAAACATATTTACAGTTAGATGATAATGAAATTAAAAGTATGAT
>CAZYYI010000004.1:0-17970 GCA_964651835.1 uncultured Lachnospiraceae bacterium | reverse complement strand
TATAAAATTACCATCATTATTAACTTATGACACAAACACAGATGAACCAACTTTTGTAAAAAGCAAGGTAGAATTTTATAAGTCTTATTTTAAAATAGATAATAATAAGATTAAAAGTATGATTATAAAATTACCATCATTATTAGGTTATGATACAAACTCAGACGGTCCAACATCAATAAAAGGCAAAGTTGAATTTTATAGAACATATTTAAAGTTAAGCGACAATGAAATTAAAAATATGATTATAAAATCACCATCATTATTAGGACTTGATACAAATACAGATGGTCCAAAATCAGTAAAAACAAAATTAAACAAGCTGAAAACGTTTATTGAACCTAATAGGCTTATTGAATTAATAAAAAATGATCCAAATTTTTTATGTGTTCCTGCACAGAAATTTAAAATACGATATATGCTGGCGACTGATTTAAATTTTTCAGATATTTTTAACAATTGTAAACTTATAACTGGAGAGGCAACAGTATGGGCACGATTCTGTTTTTTAAATGAAAATGGGATAGATAAATATTATAATGTGTTTGTAAGTAAAAAAGTATTTAAAAGGATATATGGAGCTGACACCGATTATTTAGTTGAAAAATACCCACTTGATAAAGAAGCAATTAAATTTATTGAAGAAACTTATATGCAAAAAACTGGACATAAGTTGACTTTGGATGAAAGTGAACTATCAGCCTTAGGTTTTTAGGAGCAAATTATGGATGAGATATTATATAAATATTTGTTAAGTTTAGATTTAACTGTTGATGACATTAAAGGCTTATGTGATTTAGCACCGGGGCTTGAAATTATTTCACACGAAAGGGCGTTTGCAAATATTGAAGCCGTTGTTGCAGCCGGCTATCCAGAAGAAGACATTGATAGTTTGATTTGTGTTAATCCTGGTTTTCTTTGTAATGAAACCGAGTATTTAGCACAAAAACTTTCTGAGATAGATGGAGATGTTGAAGAAGCGTTAAAGGATGACCCATTTATAATTTAACAAATTAAAAGCATATCAACTGATATGCTTTTTGTTTTGCAAGTTAATTATTTAGTGTCTTTTAATTTCTTGCTAAAAGGCTAGAGTTGGTGCTATAATAAATAGGAAAGGAAAATATTATGCTTAATGAAATTATTGAAGAATCAGAAGCAAAATTGATGCAACCATTGGTGCTTGCTCAAATTGGAGATAGTGTACATCAGCTTTTTGCAAGACGTGAGTTTGCACTTAAATATAAAGTTAAAGTTAACAAACTTAGCAAACTTGTGTCTAAGGTTGTTTGTGCTGGCAATCAGTTTTTGACTTTTAAAGCGATTGAGCAAACTTTGACGGCTGATGAGTTGGATATAGCAAACCGTGCAAGAAACACTCATATCCACAGTCACGCAAAAAACTTTTCGATAACTGAGTATATCTATGCCACAGCGCTAGAAGCATTGCTTGGTTATCTATATTTAATAGGTAAGAATGAAAGATTTGAAGAAATAATACAAAAATCAATAGAAATTGCAGAGGATAAATTAAAAACAGAAAAATATTAATTTAGGTGAAAATATGAAAGTTGAAGGTAAAAATCCAGTAAAAGAAATACTTGCAAGTAGCACCACTATTGAAAAACTTATGGTGCAAGACGGAACTAGCGATAAAGAAGTTCGCTATATTGTAAAACTTGCGAAAGATAAAGGTATAAAGGTTGAGTTTGCTGACAAGCGTGCTTTAGATAAGGTTAGTGAAACAGGGCATCATCAAGGGGTAATTGCAGAAACAACTGAATTCAAGTATTCAGAATTAAATGAAGTTATTTCAGCCGCAAAGTCTAATGATGAACAAATTTTGCTTATCATTTTAGATGAAGTGCTTGACCCACACAACTTAGGCTCAGTTATTAGAGTTGCAGAGTGTGCAGGTGCAACAGCAGTAATCATTCCTAATAGAAGAAGTGCCACTGTTAATGAAACGGTAATCAGAGCCAGTGCAGGTGCAACTGCTTATATGCCAGTAGTTAAAGTTAACAATATTAATCAAACGATTGAGGAACTTAAAGAGCAAAACATTTGGGTTTATGCTGCTGATATGGACGGCGAGCCTATGACTAGAACAAATTTGACAGGTGATGTAGCTTTGGTTATTGGCGGTGAGGGAACAGGCGTGCATGCACTTACAAAAAAACTTTGTGACGGTGTGGTTTCAATTGAAATGCACGGCAAAGTTAACTCGCTTAATGCTAGCGTTAGTGCAGGCATTGTGGTTTATGAGGTTTTAAGACAACGCAGTCTTAAAAAATAAATATAGTATTGGCTAAGGAGAAGAATATTGAAAAACTTAGATGCCGGTGAAATTGTATTGGCCCTTCAAAAGTATTCAAGTTTTATAAATAGTTTGTGCCGCAGATATTACATTGCTGGTGGCACTCACGAAGATTTGTATGAAGAAGGCGTAATTGGGCTTATTGAAGCGTGCAAAGCTTATAATGGTGAAAGCCTTTTAGATAATAAGTTTGCACCATTTGCAAAAGTTTGCATTAAAAGACAGATTTTTGATGCTATTAAATCAAGCAATACAAACAAAAATAAAGTACTTAATGAATATATCAGTTTTGCTAAAATTGATGATAATGGTGATGAACAATCTTTGCTTGAAAGTTTGTTTGATCCAAATAATTCTAATGATCCACTCGATGCAATACTTGATAAAGAGATTATTGACAATAAACTTTCAATCTGTGAAAATAAACTTAGCGATTTTGAAAAGGAAGTTTTAAAGCATTATTTAAGTGGTGAAAAGCAAAGTGAAATTGCAAAAAACTTAAATAAAGATGTTAAAGCTATTGATAACTCAATTCAAAGAATAAAGGCAAAACTTAAATAATAAGCAAAATTCAATTAAAAATATGTAAAAAATGCAAAAAAATTAATTAAATAGGAGAATAGTATGTATCTTGCACTTTATAGAAAATATAGACCACAAGTTTTTGAAGATGTCGTTGGACAAGAACACATAATTCAAACACTTGTGAATCAAATAAAAATGAACAAAATTTCACACGCATATCTTTTTACTGGTAGCAGAGGAACAGGTAAAACAAGTACTGCTAAAATTTTTGCTAGAGCAATAAATTGTGTAAATACAAAAAATGGTTCGCCTTGTGGTGAGTGTGAAGTTTGTAAGTCTCTTGAAAAAACTAATATTGATGTTCTTGAAATCGATGCCGCTTCTAATAACGGTGTAGATGAAATCAGAGACCTTAGAGAAAAGGTTAAATATCCTCCTGTTGTTGGCAAATATAAAGTTTATATTATTGACGAAGTCCATATGCTTTCAACCAGTGCGTTTAACGCTCTGCTAAAAACTTTGGAAGAGCCACCTTCACACACTGTGTTTGTGCTTGCTACAACTGAAGTGCATAAACTTCCTGCAACCATACTTTCAAGATGTATAAGATTTGATTTTAGACTTGTGCCTTTAGATGATTTAACAGGTTTGCTTAAAAAAGTGCTTGATACTGAAAATATTAAGTATGATGAAGAATCTGTTAATATGATTGCCCGTGCTGGTGAGGGTAGTGTTCGTGATACGCTATCTATTGCTGACCGCTGTGTATCATTTGCGGGCAGTGAACTTACAAGTGAAAAAGTAATATCAGTGCTTGGTGTTGCTGAAAGAGAAACTATTATTAAAGTTTCTGAACTTATATTTAATAATGATGTTGGTGGTGCATTAATTTATATTGATAAATTGCTTGCCACTGGCAAAAGTCCACTTATGCTTGCAAGTGATTTAATAATGTATTATAGAGATTTGCTTTTAATAAATTCACTTAAAGAAAAGTCACGCAAAATTGTTATAGTTAAAGATGATATTTATGAAAAAATGTCAGCACAAGCGATTTCAGAAAATTATAATAAAATTGTTAAAGCTATTGAAGAGCTTAGCAGCGTTGAGCAAGAACTTAGATATAGCGTTCAGCCAAGGTTGGTACTTGAGAGTGCGATTATAAAAACAGCAAATAGTTTAAGTTTTGAAGAACGATTAGAAATATTAGAAGAAAAACTTAAAAGTTTAAGTTTTCCCAGCGACAAGCCCAACTCATAGAGAAGACATAACTTCCTTGGCGCAGGGAGTTGAGGCACTTAAAGTGGCTGCGCAAAAAATGCAAAAAATAGAAAATAATAATGAAAAATTCTCAAAAAATAGCGAAAAAATAGATAAAAATGCAGATTTGGTATCAGAAAATGCAAACAATTTATCAGTAAAAACTGAACAAAATTTGGTATTAAATGGTGAAATTTTGCTAGGTGAAATGCTTAAAGAATTGAGAATAAACAAGAATAATAAACTGCTTGTTATATTTAGAGAAATACAAAATTTAAAGCTTGATAATGGCTTTGTTTCAGTGGTTGCAGATAGTAAAATTTTGGATATGCTTGAAGATGATGAGGCAAAAACTTATTTAAATAACTTTTTAAAAAAGCGTGGTTTAAGACTTAAACTTCAAGATGATGAGATTGCTGATGCAATAAATAAACTAAATGAGCTTGTTGGTGGCAATTTAAAAATAAATTAAAATTGAAAATATATTTATTTTTTGTTGTATTTACTACCAAATATTTTTATAATTAAAGTATGATTTTTATAGTTAAAGGAGACAATTATGGGAAATAGATTTGGTGGCTTTGGCGGTGGCGGAGCAAATATGCAAGCTATGATGCGTCAAGCACAAAAAATGCAACAGGACGCAATGCGTGCTAAAGAAGAACTTGATAATACTGTTTTTGAAGGCACTGCAAGTGGTGGTCTTGTTAAAGTTGAAATCAACGGAAAATTTGAAATGGTGAGTTTAACCATTGATAAAGCAGTTGTAGATAGCGAAGATGTTGAAATGCTTGAAGACTTGATTGTTGCAAGCTACAACGATGCACACGCAAAAGCAGAAGATGCAAAAAATAGCAAGCTTGGAGCTTTTGGGGGACTTATTTAGTGGCTGACAATCAAATTCAATCAATAATGAGGCTGGCTAATGAATTTTCAAAACTTCCAGGTGTTGGTAAAAAGACTGCGGAGCGCTATGCATACTATGTTGTTAAAATGCCAAAAGAAGCCGCTGAAGGTTTTGCAAGCAGTATTTTAAATGTAAAAGATAAAGTTAAATTTTGTGAAATCTGTGGTAACTTTACTGAAAGTAACCCTTGCAAAATTTGTCGTGAAAGGTCAGACAAAACTATTTGTGTTGTTAAAGATGCAAAAGATTTGATAGCAATAGAGCGCACTGGTGGTTTCAAAGGTCAGTATCATGTGCTTAATGGAACAATAAATCCGCTAGCTGGTGTTGGTCCAAATGATATTAGGATTAAAGAACTTTTGTCAAGAATTGAAAGTGGCAAAGTAGAAGAAATCATTATTGCAACAAACCCAGATGTTGAGGGTGAGGCAACTGCCCTTTACATTGCAAAACTAATCAAACCTCTTGGGGTAAAAGTTTCAAGAATTGCACAAGGTATTTCTATGGGCAGTGATATTGAGTATGCTGATGAAGTTACATTAACTAGAGCACTCAGTGACAGGCGTGAATTATAAAGGAGAATTTATGGAAGAACTAAATGAAAACGTTGATTTAGAAAAATCTGATACAAATAACGCAGAAAATAACTCAGCTATTCAAAATAATGAAACTGAGCCAAATAAGAATAATGCAGATTCAAAAACACCAACTACTATCAAAGAAAGGTTGTTTAAGCTATGCAAACGCACTGATGTGCTTGTGCAATTTGGCTTGCTTACTGCACTTTGGATTGTGGTTTCAGTTGCTCTTGGAGTATGGCAAAATTCAGCTAGCATTAATGTTTCAAAAAATTTAATGCTTATTATGTTTGTTGTATCACTAATCATTTTAGTTATGGTTGCTACATTATTTGTAATTAGTTTAGTGCTTGTAATAAGCGGTAAAATGAATAAAAAGAGCAAGTAAATTATTAAAAATGTAATAAAATTTTCTTAAAAATAATATCTCTTGGTCGTCCAAGAGGTATTTTTATTTTATTATTATATAATAAAATAAATTATAAAAAAAATGTAGAAATTTAGAAAATATACTTGTAAATAGGGGAGGGGTATGGTATAATATGCATATAAGGTGCAATATTATAAGCTATTGATATTAAAACATAATGATTTCGTATAACACTTTATATAAAGTTAATGTAAAAAATTAATAAATTGTGCATTAACAAACAAATAAAAATAAACTTACTCGAGAAAAATAAAGAAGAGGAGATAAAGATGAAGAAAGAAAAGAACAAGGGACTTTCTAGAACTGCAAAAGGAGTTATTGCAAGTGTAGCTGGTGTGCTTGTTGTAGCAGGTGTTACAATACCAACAGCGATAATTGCTGGTGGAAAAAATGATAATATCATTAATAATCCACATCATCCAGCAAATAGTGAAATTACAATAACTGTTCCTGGTATTGAAGGTTTAGGGGGTTATGATATTACCACCACAAATGGTATTACTTTTGGCGAGTTCAAATCTTTGCTTAAATCACCAGAGGGCTGGCAAATTGAAGGCTGTTATAAAGACCCAGATAATATGGATGAAGATAACAAATTTGATGATGGTGATATTATCACTGAAGAAACCAAAATCTATATTAACTATACCAGAATCAAATATACAGTAACCTTCAAAAACTATGATGGAACTGTGCTTTATGTAGCAGAAAATATCGACTATGATAACACAGGTGTAGAGTATGAAGGTGAAACACCAACCAAAGTAGCTGATGATGCTTGCACATATGCTTTTGATAAATGGGTAGACGAAAATAACCACGATGTTAATTTAAATCAAAGAATAACCAGCGACATAACAGTGTATGCTGACTTTTCTGCTACTCCAATTGATTATGATTTGACATTCACAAATAAAGAAAGTTTAAATTTAAATTCAGTAAAAGTAAAAGCACATAGAAATGGTGAAGAGGTTGAGCTTGGCGTAAATGATAGTGTGCATATTGGTGAAACCCTTGAGATTGAGTTTAATGTGCTTAATGGTTATGCACTTGATATGTTTACTATTGACGGTGCAGTTGCAGTAGATGAGGCAGGCAATGAAATTAATGGCTACACATTTGATGCAGAGCATAGCCTTGTTAATGGTGAAACCACTTACAAGTGTTTTTATAGAGTTACTGGAAAAGGTTTAACTGTAACCTTTATGCAACAAGCTATTTGCAATGTGGGAGAAATTCCTGAAGGTATAAAAATTAACAAAATTGTTGTTGATGAAGAAGGTGTGACACATTCATTACCAGTTACTGGTGAAGAAGGTGGCGCAATACTTTCAGTAGGTGACAAAGTTAAAATTGTTATTGAAGGTAAACCAGGTTACACTACTATGATTGAAACTGAAGGTCTTAACCCTTCTTTTGAAAGTGAATCTTATACTTATACAGTTGAAACTGATATAAATATTAATCCAACCTATATAGCAAAGGAGTATTCGCTTACTGTTCCAAGTGGAATGGTTGTAACCTATGAAGGTAAAGAATATTCTTCTGATAACAAAATTAATATTAAATTTGATACAAACTTTAATGTAAAATGCAATCTTTTAGAGGGTGAGTACATTAAAGAATTCAAAATCAATGATGAAGACTTCTTTAATTTGTATGACCAAAAAGATGGCATTAACTTTACACTTGATATGTTAGGTGCTGTTCCATTAGATGATTCAAGCATTGATATTAGCTTTAAAACTAGCAATCTTTATATGGCTAATGTTTATGAAATTGTTGGTGGCAGTGTAACATTGATTAAGAGTGAAGAGTTCGCATATGGCACAAGCATACAAGAGATTGTTGGTAGTACTGAAAAAGAGCATTATGCGTTTGATGGCGTTTATTCATCTTTTGTAGATGGTGAACTTAGTGGCAAATATGGTGATGCTGAAACACTTACAGGCAACTTTACTATCTATGTTAACTATACAAGAGAGTGGACCATTGAATTTTATAATGGCACTGAAAGTTTAACTGAACCAAGTGTAGTGCTTGAAGGTAGCAAAATCAGCTATGCTGGTCAAACACCAACAAAAGCTGCTGATAATACTTATACCTACAACTTTGCTGGCTGGGTTGATGCTGATGGAAATAGTGTTAATCTTGAAACCTTTGTTGTTAATAGTGATGTAAAACTTTATGCAAGATTTGAAAGTGAATATATTGAGTATGCTGTTGAATTTTATGATGAAAATAAAACTACATTGCTTTACTCATCAAACTTCCACTATAATGATGTAGCAAACTTTGGTGGCACAGAGCCAACTAAAGCTAATACTGCAAAATTCAGCTATGCTTTTGCTGGCTGGGTTGACGTAGATGGTAATGCTGTTAATTTGTCTGAAATTAATGTTACCGAGCAAGGCATAAAAATTTATGCTTCATATTCTGAAACATTAAACGATTATCAGTTGAGTATTCCAACTGGTGTAATCGTTAAACGCGGTGATGAAACATTAACAGCAAACAGCAACGTTCATATTGATGATGAACTCACAGTAAGCTTTGTTACCACAGAACATTACCACAAAACTTTGTTCACTGTTAATAATGTAGCAGTTGAAAATAACTACACCTTTAATTATAATGGTGAGTTTAATGTTGAATTTGATGAAGCCATTGATGAATTTGCAGTTACTGTTCCAGCAGGTGTAACAGTAAGCTATAAAGGTCAGTCATTAACTGAAACCTTTAACGCTGAATACGGCTCAAGCATAACTGTAAGTTATACAATCAGTGAAAATCACCATTTAGAAAAATTTATGATTAATGGTGAAGATGCTGAAAACGGCGTGTCAATCACTGTTACTGACGCCATCAGCATTGAATTTGTTGAAGCTAGCAATGCATTTACAGTTACTGTTCCTGAAGGCGTAACTGTTACTTATGATGGAACTGAATATACAGAAAACTTTGAAGCTGAAAATGGCAAGCAGATAACAGTAAGTTACAACTTGAGTACAGGTCATCATTTAGATAGATTTACCATTAATGGTGAAAATGCTGAAAATGGTGCAAGCATCACAGTAAACGGAGCCATTGTTATTGACTTTGCTGAGGCAATTGATACCTTTACAGTAACCTTTGTTGGTGAAAATGATGAGGTTATTTCAACAGGTACTGTTGACTACGGTAGTTTGGCAAGCACACTTTATGGCGAAACCCCAACAAAAGAAGCAACATCATATTCAACCTTTAACTTTGTTGGCTGGCAAGTTGATGGTTCAAGTGATACAGTTTCTGCTGAAAGTGTAGAAATTACTAAAGAAACAACACTCAAAGCAGTGTTTGAAGAAGTGCACAATTATCTTATATTGTCGCTTAATAATACAACTGATACATATACTGTTGATGGTTTGGTTGAGGATAGTGAAGTTACAGATATTGAAATCCCAGCGACCTTCAATGGCAAGGCTGTCACAAATATTAGTTATGAAGCATTTAAAGGTTGTAGTAATTTAACCTCAGTAATAATAGGAAATAATGTAAAAAGAATACGTGGTTATGCATTTTCTGGATGTAGCAGTTTGACCTCAATAACAATTCCAGATAGTGTAACAAGTATAGATAATGATGCATTTAAAAACTGTAGCAGTTTAGCCTCAATAAATATTCCAGAAAGTGTAACAGATATAAGTAGTTATGTATTCTATAATTGTAGCAGTTTGACCTCGATTAATATTCCAAGTAAAGTAACAAGAATATTCCAATATGCATTTTATGGATGTAACGGTCTAACATCAATTAATATTCCTGAAGGTGTAACAACGATAGGAGATAATGCATTTAAAAACTGTAGCAATTTGAATACAATAACAATTCCAGATAGTGTAACATACATTGGAGATTATGCATTTGAAAACTGTAGCAGTTTAACTTCAGTAAATATTCCAAATGGTGTAAAAAGTATAGCACAATATATATTTCATAACTGTAGCAGTTTAACTTCAGTAAATATTCCAGATAGCGTAACAAGTATTGGAACTGAAGCGTTTGCTAATTGTAATAGTTTAACTTCAATCATAATTCCAGATAGCGTAACAAAATTTGGAGTTGTTGTATTTTATGGCTGTAGCAGTTTAACCTCAGTAAATATTCCAAATGGTGTAACAACTATAGGAGAACGTTTATTTTATGGTTGTAGCAGTTTAACCTCAGTAAATATTCCAGATAGCGTAACAAGTATTGGAGAAGAAGCATTTTATGGTTGTACAAGTTTGACTAATATTTATATTCCAGCTAGTGTTACCAAAATTAATTTACGTAAAGTTAGTTATGCACCATTCTATAATTGTTCATCGGATCTTAAAATTTACTGCGAGGCAACTGAAAAACCAGAAGGTTGGAGTGAATATTTTAATAATTATTATTCAAGTGCTGGCAAACTTCAAGTTATTTGGGGTTGTACTAAAAATGGAGATGGCACAATTAGTTTTGCTTATAAAAATGCAAATTATAAACTTGATAAAAACAATGAATTGCATTTGGTAAGTGCAGTTTCAAAGGATATAACAAGTATTGATATCTTAAGTGGTACCAAGTTTATAGATGCCAACGCATTTAACGGTTGCAATAATCTTGAAACATTTACCATTCCAAGCAGTGTAACCAACATTGATAGCACTGCCTTTGCAAGTGTTGCACCTACCAGAGTTGATAGCACTGGCAGATACACTTATACCTTTGCTGGTTGGGTTGATTCATCAAACAATGTTGTTGACTTAACTAATTATGTTTCTACTAACAAAAATTTAACCTTAACTGCTAAATTTGATGAAACACTTAATGGTGTGCAAATCAGCATTCCTGAGGGCGTAACTGTTAAACGTGGTGCTGAAACATTAAATTCAGAAAGTTTGGTATTTGAAGGTGATGCACTTGTAATAAGTTATGAATTGCCAGCAAATCATCACAAAACTGCATTCAAAGTTAACGGCGCTAATGCGTATAATAATTACAGTTTGACTTTTGATGGCACATTGGATATTACCTTTACATACGCTATTGATAAATATAATTTAACCTTCTTTGATGATAATAATAGAATTATTACAACTGTAATGGCGGATCATGGCAGTTTAGCAAGTTCATATTATAATGAAACCCCAACAAAAGAGGCAACATCTTACTCAACCTTTAACTTTGTTGGTTGGCAAAATAGTGAAACTGGTGAAATAGTTAATCTTGATAATGTTGTAATTACTAGTGGAACAGTACTTAAAGCGAAGTTTGAGGAAGTGCATAATTATCTTACATTGTCACTTGATAGTAACTCTGATACATATACTGTTGATGGTTTGTCTGACAGTGGAGTTACAGCTATTGAAATTCCAGCAACCTTCAACGGCAAGACTGTTAGATATATTAAATATGCAGCATTTAAAGATAATAAAACTTTAACCTCAGTTACAATACAAAGTGGTGTATCAATTATAGGTGATTGGGCATTTGAAAATTGTAGTAATTTAACCTCAGTTACAATACCAGATGGTATAACAAGAATAGCAGCTCACGCATTTAATGGATGTAGCGGTATAACATCAATTTATATACCAGAAGGCGTAACAAACATAGAAGATTCTGTATTTTCTGGTTGTAATTTAACCTCAGTAACATTACCAGATACTATAACAAAAATATCAAGTAATGCATTCTATAATTGTAGTAATTTAACTTCAATTAATATACCAAATAGTGTAACAAGTATAGGTAGTGAAGCGTTCCGAGGATGCAGTTTAACATCTATTTCATTGCCAGGTACTATAACAAGTATAGGAGATTATGCATTTGCTGGTTGTAAGTTTACAACAGTTACAGTACCATATAATATGACTAGTATAAATGGTTCATTTGCTGGATGTAGCAATTTAACTTCAGTCACAATGTTTGATACTTTAACAAGTATAGGAGATTCTGCATTTGCTGCATGTAGCAGTTTAACTTCTATCACAATACCAAACAAAGTAACAAGTATAGGAAATTCTGCATTTGCTAGATGTAACAGTTTAGCCTCAATCGTAATTCCAAGTAGTGTAACAAGTATAGGAGATTATGCATTTGAAGAGTGTAGTGGTTTAACCTCAATCATAATTCCAAACAGTGTAAAGAGTATAGGTAAACAAGCATTTGAAGATTGTAGCGGTTTAAATTCAATCACAATTCCAAACAGTGTAACGAGCATTGGAAATGGTTTGTTTTATGGTTGTAGCGGTTTAACCTCAGTCACATTAGGCAATGGTATTACAAGTATTCCATATCAAATGTTCTATAGATGTAGCAATTTAACTTCGGTCATAATACCAAATAGTGTAAAAAGCATTGGAAATAGTGCATTCCAATTTTGTACCAAGTTGGCTTCAGTTTATATTCCGGAAAGTGTTATTACAATTAGTGCAAGCACTTATAATAGTTCACCATTCTGTTATTGTTCATCAGATCTTGTTATTTACTGTGAAAAAAGTAATCTTTGGGGTGATGATAACTGGGGCTCATATTGGAATAATTACTCAAATACTGGCAAACTTAAAGTTCAATGGGGATGCAAATTAAATCCTGATGGCACAATAGCATTAGAACATAATGTAACATTCTTAAATGATGATGGCACAACATTTGCTAGCTTTAAAGCATCAAATGATGGTACCCTTAGCGTTGGTGGTATTCTTCCAACAAAAGCGCCAGAAGGAAATAAGGTTTATGACTTTGTTGGTTGGAAAGACAATAAAGGTACAATCGTTAATGATTTAAGCAGTTATCAACTTGACTCAGACACAACATTTACTGCTGAATTTGTTGAAGGTGATTTAAACTTCTATTATAAAGATTATTCTAATGAATTTGGTAGCGGTTATCAAATTACTGGTCTACGAAATAGTACTACTGGTAGCTTTATTGTTATACCTAGTGAGATTAATGGTATGCCGGTTGTTAGCATTGGACCTAGAGCCTTTGCAAACCGTGGTATTAATACAGTTGTGTTACCTGAAAACATTAGCCTTGAACTTACAGATGTAAATGGAGATTATGGTGGGCAAGATTATTCACCATTCTACAACTGCAATGAAGGTGGTGAAGTTACTATATTTATTGATACTTTAAAAGACCTGTGGGAATTTGAGTATTTGAATAATGTAGCGTCAGATATGCCAAATGTAAATATTGTTTATACATCAAGTGATTTGATGAATGAATATTTCTCTGCTGAGATAGTATACTTTAGCTCTCTGGGTTATGCTTATGATAGAATGATTTATGATAAATACGGAAATGAGATTGACAAAAATAGTATACACGATGATATTAACACACTTTATAATATAACTTTTGGCCCACGTTTAAATGACTCACGTACACTTTATATACCACATTATTATAAAGGCATTGAAATTCTTGGTGTATATGACGATATGTGTAATGATTATGGATTAATTAACAACCTTATTATTTCAGATGGAATACTTGCTATGGAATATCAACAACCTGTAGATTTTCAAGAATTACATAATCTTTATATTGGTAATAGTCTTAACTATGTTTCAGGTTTTTATATCAATGGTGAGGCACTGTCATCTATAGAAATCAACAGTTTTGTATTCAGTGGCTTTGGGGATGAGTATAATAATTATAATCCAGGTATATCTAATATGGATGGTGACTATACTGAAGACCCTTACATTGACTACAATAGTACACACAGAACAAAGATTTATATTGGTAGAAACTACGATTATGAAAGAGCGGGATTGTTTAGAACCTCTGGTAATGTCTACAATTATCCTTTATATGGTATAGTAAATGCCATAGTTATGAATGAAAATGGAACTGAAATCGTTGATAATGGAATTTATAGTTTATATGACGATTCAAAAATTACTGATGTAACTGAAGTTGATGAATTTGGAAATAAATTTATAAGAGTTGCTGATGGTTATAAATTGATTGAATGGGGTGGCTACAATGGCTATGATAATGAGCATTATATAAGAGCATACTTTAATAATATTCCAGTCGTTGAAATTGCTCCAAATGTGTTTGCTAGTATGGGTGAAATTGACACATTCTACATTCCTAGCACAATTAAGCGTATTGGTGAAAATGCCTTTGCAGACACTTTCATTAGAAACGTCAGAGTAAGCACTCTTAGATCTTGGCTTGGCATTGAATTTGAAAATGAATATTCTAACCCAACATATGCAGGCTTTGATTATTATAATTTGTATTATGATTCTACTGCTAACTTAATATTTGATTCGGTTTATAATTATAATAATGGAAATTATTATGAGTCAATGATTGATATTCCTGAAGGCATTACAAGAATAAATGATTATGCATTTTGTGGTGTAAATTTTGGTTATGCAATAGCTATAAGAATTCCAACTTCTGTTAAGTATATTGGAAAGATGGCATTTTACCATTGTACAGCTGGACATGTATATATAGAAGATGAAGGTGACTCAACTGAATTTGGTGATGAATATTATACTTTTGAAAGAGTTGAGTGGGTAATAGGTAATAACTTTAAAGATTTCTATGATTCAATTGGTATAAATTATTACGAATATTGGATAGTATATTAATTTTTTAATACATACTTCAAAATAATTTAATAGCACAAAAAAAGATGTTCAAATTGAACATCTTTTTTAATGTGTAATTTAATTGATTATAACTTAATCTTATCCATAAGTTTATAGAGCACAGTTATTAGTGTTGGTGAGAATAGTGCAAGCACTACGATGAATAGTACGTTTGTAAGCCCAAGGCTTGATACTGTGAGTATGCTGAAGAATTCTGGCCAAGAGAATATAAACAAAGTACATAGAGCACACATACCAATAAATAACAGGCTGGTGAACAAGTTAAATGGTTTGCATAATCTAAACAACATTGCAAGACCAGTAAGTGTAAGCACCAAGGTTGCCATTGTTGAAATTATGTCCATAGAATTTGAAATATCACCATTTGTTAAGAATATAAACAAGTAAATTGCACCAATATTGATAACAAGTGTGAGTGCACCAGGCAGTGCGTTTTTAATAAGGTTGTAAATAAACTTTCCGGATATTGGTTTATCGTTCGGCAAGAACGCCAAGCAGAACGACGGTATACCTACAACAAACCATTCAAAGAGTAACATTCTTGAAGTGGTGAATGGGTAAGATGTTCCAATTATAATAACAAGTATTGAGAATATAATTGAGAACAGCGTTTTCATAAAGAACAGAGATGATGCTTTTTGAACGTTATTGATAACCTTTCGACCTTCAACAACGGTGTCTGGCATACTTGCAAAGTCTGAATTGAGTAGCACCATATGTGACACACTTCTAACGGCTTCATTTCCGCTTGCCATTGCAATTGAGCAATCGGCTTCTTTAAGAGCTAAGATATCGTTAACACCATCACCAGTCATTGCAACGGTATTGCCATCATTTTTTATTGCTTTAATTAAAAGTGCTTTTTGTTCAGGTGTTACTCTACCAAAAACAGTATATTTGTTGGCAGCCGCCATAACTTGTTTTTCATTAAGTCCGTCAAGGCTGATAAAGCTATCTGTGCCTTCAACGCCAACACGCTTAGCAATTTCAGAAACTGTAAGTGGGTTGTCACCAGAAATAATCTTAACTTTAACACCATTGTTTTTGAACCATGCAATTGTTTTTGCTGCGTTCTCACGGATATGGTCTTCCAAGATAATTAGTGCAATTGGCACACGGTTTTCTGGCAAAGTGTCTTTTTCAATATTTTTAGATGAGTGGGCAAGTAATAGTATGCGGTAACCATCTTTGCTGTATTGCTCACACATACTGAGCAATTTTTCATCTTTAAGTTTTGGCATTACAAATTCAGGTGCGCCCATAATGTAAGTGCCAAAGCCGTCAAAGGTAACGGCTGATAATTTACGAACAGAACTGAACGGAATAGTTGTAATAGGTGTAAGTTCTTTGTTATAACCAAAGTAATTGATAAGTGCTTGGCTGGTTTGGTTATTGTCTGCTAAGGCTGATAACATAGAACCCATTATTCTTTTAATAGTTTGTTTAGTGTTTGCAAGTTGCACACAGTTAAACACTTTCATTGTGCCGTCTGTGATTGTACCAGTTTTATCAAGGCACAGCACATTTACACGAGCAAGCATTTCAACGCAGTACAAATCTTGAACAAGTGCTTTCTTTTGAGCAAGTTTAATTACAGATACGGTCAGGGCTGCAGAGCAAAGCAGGAACATACCAGCTGGTATCATACCAATTGTCGAGCCTGCCGTTATCAGCATTGCCTCCCAAACCTCTGTGTTTGGTTGCATAATTGAGTTAACGTACATAAGTATTGTGATTGGAACTATAAGTATGCCGATAACTTTGATTATGAGTTTAAGTGAACTGAATAATTCTGATTTTGGTTTGCGATATTTTTTAGCACTTTTTGAAAGCTGTTGAATGTAGTTATTTGCACCAACTTTATCAACTCTTGCGTGGCATTTACCAGCCACAACAAAGCTACCTGCAAGTATTGTGTCACCAACTTTTTTCTTGATAGCTGCACTTTCACCAGTCAGCACACTTTCATTGACTTCAATATTGCCTTCAACAATAATACAGTCTGCAACAATCTGTTTGCCGGTTGAAAGAACAACTATATCATCAATAACTATATCATCAACTGAAATATTTTCTTCAACTTTATCACGTATAACTTTAACCATTGGGGCAGTTAGCAGTGACAATTTTTCAATCGTGATTTTTGCCCTTATCTCTTGCACAATACCGATTATTATGTTTATCATAATGATAACCATAAATAGTATATTGCTCCAAGGTTGGCTGTATATAACGTCTATAACAATAAGCGCAATTGCAATGCCAAAGCAAAGTAAATTAAAGAAGGTAAATATGTTTTCAATTAAAATACTTTTAATTGTTTTGACATTGGTGTTTGGTGATGCATTTGTATGGCCTTTTTCACGCCTCTCTTGCACTTGGTCAGCGGTAAGTCCAACTTGGTAATCCGCTTTAACACGCTTAACACGTTTTTGAACAACAACATCTTGTTTTTTGTGTTTGCTCTTTTCTAATAATTTTTTAACTAAATCTCTAAGTCTAATTTCGCCATTGTCTTCAAGCTCTTGTTCTTTAGCTTTTTTCTCTTTTGCTTTTTTAGCTGCCGCTGCTTTTTTAGCTGCTGCTTGCTCATTTTTCTTTTTTTCTTTTTCTTGTCTTTTTAACTCTTTTTGCTGTCTTGCTTCTTCACGTGCCTTTTCTCTAGCTTCAATTTCTTTGTCAAGGTAATCTTCTTCATCATCGCTTTGAGTGTCTGTTTCGGCAGGTGATTCTTTCTTAACAATATTTGGTTTATCTTCAGTCAAAGTTTTTTCAACTTTTTCTTGTTTAGTTTTTTTGGTTTCTGGCTCAATTTGTTTTTCTTTATTATTTTTGGTTTGTTTGGTTTCTTCTACCTTTTGGGTGGTAGCAGATTTTGCTTTTTTAGTTTTGCTTTCAGTTTCCAAATTTTCTGCCATGGCAAAAACAGCCTCAGATGATTTTTTCTTTGAGGTAGTGTTTGTAGCAGTATTAGACTTTGCTTTTTCTAATTCTTTAGATTTACTTTGAGCCAATATGTCACCTATAAAAAAAGATATTATATAAATATATTATAATATAAAATATATAAATGTCAAACGCATACTAAATTATATTATAATTTTTTGCCATTTTAACTAAAATTATAAATAGAACAGTTTTCATGCGTTTAATTTGCTGAATATTCTGGTATTTTGTGGAATTTCATAAAAATGCTTGCAAAAGTAAAAAAACGGTGTTATAATTTGACTACAATTCCTTGTTCAAGGATTTTTTTTCTTGAACCGAATGAGTCCAAAAGGAGGAAATATTATGAGGAAATACGA
>CAZYYI010000003.1:22975-33579 GCA_964651835.1 uncultured Lachnospiraceae bacterium | reverse complement strand
CCATCAAGCTTTTTGCAACATCAATTCTATCCTCTTCAAATTTTGAAAAGCCCATATTATAACCTTTAGCAGCAAGGAAGGTATTAGCCATTGCCCCGCCGATTAAAAGTGTGCTAGCTTTTGTCATAAGAGAAGATATAACATTAATTTTATCTGAAACTTTAGCACCACCAAGAATAACCACAAGTGGTTTTTCAGCATTTTCTACCGCATTGGTAAGAGCCAAGATTTCACTATCCATTAAAAATCCAGCAACAGCAGGAATATATTTTGCAATGCCTGCATTTGATGCGTGCGCTCTATGAGCAACGCCAAAAGCATCATTAACAAAAACATCAGCTAGGCTTGCAAGTTCTCTAGCAAACTTATCATCATTAAGTTCCTCTTCTTTATGGAACCTTACATTTTCAAGAAGGACAATTTCGCCTTCATTTAAACTGCTGGTTAACTCTTTTGCGCTAGGTCCAATAACATCAGCTGCCATTTTAACTTTAGAATTTAAAAGTTCAGACAAACGCTCTGCTACTGGTTTAAGTGAATATTTATCATTAAAAACGCCTTTTGGTCTACCAAGATGAGAAACCAAAATAACCTTTGCATTTTGTTTAACCAAATAATTGATTGTTGGGAGTGCTGCACGAATTCTAGTATCGTCTGTTATATTACCACTTTCGTCCTGTGGAACGTTAAAGTCAACACGAACTAAAACTTTTTTTCCACGAACTTCAATATCTTTAAAAGTTTTCTTTTTCATAAAATCCTCACAATAAAGTTTATGTAATAGTCATTACACAATATTATTATAGATTATAAAAAATAAGTTGTCAAATAATAACAACTTATTTTTTACTAGCTTTAAACAAAATATTCCTCTAAAATCCTCATAATTTCTGAATGTTTTTCCTGCTTAATTAACTCAACAAGAACCTTAGAATTTTTAAATTTTCCTTTAAGATAATGAGCGAGATGAGCACGCATATAAAGCACCACTGCCCTCTCAGGCAAAACATTTAAAAGTGAATTATAATGAAATTTTATCTGCTCAAGTTTGTTAACTTTTACATTATTATTAGTTAATATTTCTTCAAAAATTTCAGGACTGCCAAGAGCTGCTCTACCAATCATAACACCATCAGCTTTTGTGTATTCCATAACCCTTTCAAAGCTTTCCTTATCCACAACATTTCCATTGGCAAATACTGGAATGTTAACTGCCTCTTTCACCTGCTTTATTGCTTCATAGTTAGGAACGCCAGAATAACCCTGCTCTGTTGTTCGTCCGTGCACGGTGATAGCTGATGCTCCTGCCTCCTCACACATTTTGGCAAACTTGACCGCTATATTTTCATCAGCATTATAACCTATTCTAAATTTAACAGTAATTGGTTTATTTGTTGCAGCCACACAGCTACTAATTATTTCCCTTGCAAGTGCTAAGTTTTTAAGAAGAGCTGAGCCGTCACCATTTTTAACAATTTTTGGTGCAGGACAACCCATATTAATATCGATAATATCAAATTTATCGAGCACGCCGCTAGCAATTACTTCTGCCATAACTTTTGGGTCGTGACCAAAAATTTGCACAGCAACTGGATGGCAATTTTCATAATTTGCAAGCAAGTCCTCTGTCTTTTTGTTTTTATATGAAAGTGCTTTTGCACTTACCATTTCAGTATAAACCAAACCTGTTCCAAACTCATTACACATCTTTCTAAAAGCCATATCCGTAAAACCAGCCATTGGAGCTAAAATCAAATTTGACGGAAGCACTACATCTTTTATTTTTATCTGCTTAGTGTATTTCATAAGCATATTTTAACAAACCTAGTAAATTTATTCAAGTTAATTAGCCAGATTATTATTTTTATCTGATATATTATCTAAGTTAGAAGTGAACGCATTTGACATGAAAAACACATAATATGTTATTGCAAAAATGGCAACTACAATCAGTCCTGAAACAAACATTGAAAGTGTTTCACTAAAAAGCGACTTAAACAATGTGTTGCCTGCGAAAGCAAACAGACACACAAAACACTCTTGAATAGAAATATAGAAATAAGATTTACCAAATAGTTTAGCACCAGTAAGTTTTTTTAGTTTTGCATAGTTTATACATAATACAATAAAATAACATACTGCACCGGCAATAACTGCACCCATAATGCCAATACCTTTTATACTGATTAATGCTGCATTTAAGGCTATTTTAACCCCGCAACCAATAAGCATAGCTTTTACAGGAACTTTTGGATGATTTAAGGCTTGAAGTGCACCTGCAGTCACTTGAACAAGTGAAAGAAGCACAACATTTATACTACCGATAAATAATAATTTTGTAGCTATCAAAAGTTCGTCTGGAGTAAAACTTCCACCAAAAAGGAAGTTTAATATTTGATTGCCAAATATAATAAAACATATTGCAAATGCAAGTGAAATACTGAGCGTAACTTGATAAGATTTTTCAATTAAATTTTTAATTTTGTCATCAGCGTTTTCACCTTCAATCTTGCTTTTTGCCGATAGGCTACTTAAATTTGGAAGTAATACAGTAGATATTGAAACAGCAATTACAACTGGAAGGTTTATAAGAGGTTCAACAACACCAGCCTGAATGCCAAGTAGCATTGTTGCAGATACACTAGACAGCCCCGTAAACATCAATAAATTTACAACTAACAAACTATCAACTATTGATGTTATTGGAGATATTAACCCACCAAGTGTTATTGGCACCGACAAACTAAACAATCTCTTTGTTAAAAATTTATTAGTATAAGAATCATCAACTGATTGACGCTTTCTTATTTTTGAAATTGCAAAATAGCAAATTATTAAGAATAAACAAGAAACAAACTCGCTTATAGAAATACCAGCCAGCGCACCAAGTACTGCATACTGCACACCAAAAACTGAAAGCTTTGTTGCAAAATAAAGCCCAAGCACCATCTTTACAAGTTGTTCTATTAAGCTTGAGATAGCTGTTGGAAACATTAAAAGATTGCCTTGAAAATAGCCTCTAAAAGCCGAAAGCAACCCAACAAAGACAATAGCTGGAGCGATTCCGTAATAACAAACATAGGCATCTGGATTGCCTTGCAAACCTGAGATTAATTTTGCTCCAAATATTATAACTGCTGCACCAAGTATCGATATACCTGTTAACCAAATTAGTGAAATTTTGAGCAATTTTTTTGAATCTTTAAATCTGCCACCTGCATTATATTCTGAAACAAGTTTAGATATAGCAATTGGGATTCCTGAAGTTGAAATTGTCAAAATTAGGCAGTAAAGCGGAAAGACTAATTGATATTGTCCCATACCTACACCGCCGATAATCCTTGCTAGAGGAATTCGATATACAGCACCCAAAACCTTTCCAATTAAATTGCAAATAATTAGGATAGCAGCACCCTTAAAAAACACTTTATTCTTCATAAATTTATTATGCGTAAATGACTAAAATTAATACTAGATTTGTACAAATTCAAGAGTAAAACTTATTTTTGCACCTTCAAGCTCTTCACCAGATAAACTGCCAAGCCAAATCAAAAAAGTAAGCTTTTGAGTTTGAGTGTTATTTTCAAACTTAACAAGTTCAAAGTTATCCTTTTCAAGTGATTTTGTTGTATTTTTTACATCTTTAATTGAAACAAAAATATTTTTTCGCTCCTCATTAGCAGCAATTTTATCGTGTTTGGTTTCAATGGCTATATCTTTAACAATAATTTTATAGTCTACATTGGTTTTAACATATACACTTGCAAAGTAACCCTCACTTGTTCCCTCATCTGTTATTGTTGAAGGGATTTGCGACTCACTGTCAAGTTTGCCAGTTGCAGGTTTAAGCCCAAGTTCCATATCTGAAAGTTCCAAAGCATTTACCTTTTTAGTCAACTTTTCATCACTAAAAATTTCAATACTACTTGATGAAACAATACTTACATTTTTAATCTCTATCTTTGTATTTTTATAAATAAAAGCACTAAAACAAGCCCCAATAACAGCAAATATTAATGCGGCGTAAATTACAGTTAATGTTGCGGCAACAGATTTCTTTTCCATAAAATACCTCAACATAAATATTGCCCTATTTTATTAAAATATTCATATCAAAAATATTTAACTTAAAATAAAAAATCTCGCAAATAAATTGCGAGACTAATTTTTAAATTAATTATAATTTAATAGTTAGATTTAGCATAGCGCCAAATTAGTATTGATGAAAGCATAACAAGCACTGCAACAGCAAGAAAGATGCCAAGAGAAGCAACGCTAAAACTGAGTACTACTGTGCATGCAACACCAATGGCAACCAAAAGCAAATCAATAATTAAAGTAACTATTAAAGCTTTTTTTGAAATTTCCATAATACCCTTCCTTTTCATTTAGTAATATAATTATAACACATAGTTTTTAAAATTTCCATAGTTTTTTAAAAATATTTTTAATTTTTTAATAAAAATATTGTTCTTGCGGCATCTAAATCTACCTTTTTCTCTATTAAATTATGGTTAAACTCCCGTCTAACCAAATTTTTAATAACTGTGCCACCATGATAGCCATGAATTATAACTAAACTTTTTATGTCATTATCTACTCTTTCAAGTTCATAAACCAGTGCTGCTCTAGCTTCTTCCTTTGTCATTTGGTGCAAATCAATAGTTTTATATTTTCCGTAGTAATACTCAATGAATTTATCAGGAACCATAACTTACCTACTTACCTGACCCATTTACATCAAATTCTGTAAAACCAATAACATTTCCGCTAGCATCACAAATTTCACTAAAATGGAAGGCTGGGTCAAAATATGTATAGATAAATTTTCCGTTTTCACGTTTATAGAATTTATCCCAGTTATCAATTCTATCAAGAACTACATACTCAAAGTTAAATGTATGACCTATATCATCATATTCATTTGAAGTAACAGTGCAATTTAAATTGCTAGTACCAGTAAAGGTAAATTCATAATAGTCACCTTTATTTTTTGATTCATAATTTATTGTACTATCAATTGTTAAATTTGTTTCATTCAAATATTCAACTTTACCGTTAGCATAAACTAATCTAAATTTTACATACAAAATCTTATCAGCGTTATTCTTGAAATATACATTATAAAATGGATTTTCAGATTTGCTAGCTAAAATTGTTTCAGTTTGTTTATTGTCAAAATATTGCTTAACTTTTCCCTCAACATTTAAGCCCTGTCTTATTTGTTCATCACTAAGGTCAGATATATCAGTTTTAATTGTACTAACAAAAACACTCTTTTCATTAAAATCAGGAGTTGTAGAGACTACCGCCTGAATAAACTTAGGTCTATTTAAAGCAATAATGTTTAGCTCAACCTCTACATCTTTTTCACTAAGCACTTTTACTTCGCCATCATCAACCACATAAGATTGCACAACAAAAGTAGTTTTTGTATCTACCTTAATATCGCTTTTACAAGTGATTTTTAAAACTTTTTCATAAACATTTGGGCTGGTTTCAACAACTTCAAGTACTGCTTTAGAAATTAAATTAGAGTTGACATGAGCAAGTCTTAAATTGTCGTTATTAATTTCATCATCATCAAAGCCAAGTGTTTTTGCTGTATACCTATAAGTATATTCATTGTCATCAGAATAAGCATAGAGTACATTTGGAAATACTCTTGAATATTCACCAAAATATCTATCGTCAAACACATTAAATTCATTTGGTATTTCTTCATAAACATTGACATCGAAACTATCAGTTACTGAGCCAATTGAAACAGAAATTGTTGCAGTGCCTGGCTTGTAATAATTTACTTTGCAACTCTTATCTTCAACAACAACATTTGCAACTTCTGGATTAGTTGATTTAAAAGTAATATTTGCACTATTATCAGATGTATTTACATACACGCCAATAGGAAATGAATTTTTTTGTTCTGAAAACAGATAAACATTTTTATTTTTAACAGAATTGTAATTAACTTCTGTATCATGATATATATAACCATCAACATTATTTAAAGGTTCAACAAGTCTTAAGTCATAAATATAATAGGTTTTATTATTTTGCAACACAAAATAAATGGACAACCCACCTATCACTGTAACAAGTATAACTGAAATAAATATAGCTACTAATTTTAGTGACTTTTTCATACTTTCCCCTTTAATTATTTACAATTAAAATAATATAATATAATTTTTGTTATGTCAAATAAACTAATGGGATTAATTTTTGCAAATAAAAAACTCATCGATTTCTCGATGAGTTTAAATTTTAGATTAAATTAGTCAGCAATTGTAACCATGTATGCTCTGTCAACTTCGCTTTTATCAATCATATTTTTAATGTTGTTTGTTACATTAACTTTGATTGATTTGAAGCCACCAACGATTGTGTTGTATGAACCATTGTTTTTGCTGTTAAGTTTGTTAACAAAGAGTGAAGTTACGATTGAATCATCGCTAGCTTTTAAGTTGATGTTTCCGCTAAGTTTAACATTGTATTCTGTGTGGTTTACAACTTCAGTTGCACCAAGGTCAACATTTGCTACATAAAGGTTTCTAGCAAAACCGAATGCTTTTAATGTGTTAACAGTTGAGTCAACGATAACATCTTTGATTGTTACAAATCTTTCTGATGGAACTTTTCCGCTTTCAACACTTGCATTTCTAACTTCAACAAGAGCACCAGCAAAGATTACATCAGCATCAACATTTGAAGTAACTTTAACGTTTTCAATTGCAGTTTTTTGTGTTTCATCATTAGCTCTGATAGTGTTAACAATACCAGCTACTGATGTGAATTTGTAATCATTTACAGCATCAACGATTGAGTAGTCATTAATTTTATTTTCAACTTGAGTTAAGTTAAGTTTAACATTTACAGCATTTTCAGCGTCACCAATTGTTGTGCCACTTACATAACCTGCAACACCTGCTACATAAAGTACTTGGCTGTGGTTTTTGATTGCAACTGTTGTAACTACTTCGCTAGTAAGGATTGTTGAATCATAAGCGTATCCAGCTACACCACCAATGTAGTAATTATGTCCTTCAACTGCTACAAGGTTTACATTAACTGTGCCAGTGATTGTTGTGTTATCTGCTACACCAACTACACCACCAACTGCGTTAGTATCTAAAACTTTAACTTTTGTTTGTGTTGAATCTGTGAATTGATATACTGCATATGCTCCAGCATCGATTGTTGCATTAACATTAGCATCGATTGTTGAATCGAAAGCTGTTGCTGCAACACCACCAACTGTAAGTCTGTCAAATACACCTTCATCAGTTACACCAAGTCCAGCATTTTCAATGAAGCTGTATACTGAACTATCAACAGTGATTTGGAGGTTATCAAAAGTTAAGTCTTCGATAACTGCACCATCAAGTTCACCAAATACTGCAACATGTGCTGCATAGTGTTCTTTTTTAGTTTCATGAATGAATGATTTGATATTGTTTTCTGTTACATTGATTGCAATGTTTTTAAGTGCAAAGCCTTTACCATTAATGTGACCATTGAAAGCTTTGTCTTGGCAAAGAGTTACAAAGTCAATACCGATGAAATCGATATCTCTATCAAGTTCAAAGTATTTGTTTTCATTGCCGAAGTCGTTGATCATTTCGATGAATGATTCTGCATCATAAATATAGTAAGGTTTTTCTTCAGTTCCATCACGATCTTCATTGCTTGGATAATTTGGAGTTGTTACACCAACGTCACTAACGTTTGTAGAACTATCCCCATTTGAATTGTTGTTTGGTTTTGTCGCAAATACACTAACACAAGTAACAACTACTAATGCTACTGTTAAGATTATGCTTGAAACTAAAGATAAAAATAAATTTCTTTTTTTCATTTTTACCATCTCCCTTTTTTAGTTTAGACCATTATACAACATTCTTATAAAAAAGTCAATACCCTTCTTAAAAAAATGTTAAATTTTTTCACAAATGCCCAAAATTTCAGCATTTAGGTTAAAAAATAGTTTTATTTTTGTAACCCTTACTTATATTATATCATAACTATTTCGCCTAGTCAAGCCCAAATTTTGAATTTTAAGGCACTTTTAACAATATTTAATATTAATTTAATAATAAGTATAAATTATAAAACCTAAATATACTAATATATAATATTTGAAAAATAAAAAAATGACTCATATTTTGAGTCATTTTGTATTATTTTATCAAAGCTTATTCAATTTCAATATAAAAACTACAAGTAAACTTTTCACCATTCTCACCAAGCAAGGTTTTTGCCCTTACTGTAACTTTGAATTTAAAGCCTGCTTCCACGCCATTATTTACTAAAATTGTGTTATTATTTTCATCTAAACTAACTTTTTCATTATCACTAAATTCAATATTAAATTTTTCATTTGAATCTATTATAGTGTTTGAACTACTCATAAGTATTACCAAGCACTTTATTTGATAATCGTTATCTCTAAGAGTTGAAAGTCTGATTTTGGCAGTTTCATTTGCATTTACAAATGATTGCAACCCTTGAAGCTTGATAACAGCGTCAGCTGCTGCTTCTACAATATTTACCTTGATTGTCTGCTTAGATATGACTTCACTTCTGTCCATATTAAGCATTTCAACTGTAATAGTTGCAGAAGATGCAGTTTCACCCACCACAACAAAATTTAATCTAGACTCATCTGGTACTTCAACTTTAGTTTCATCACTACTTGTTACTCTAAAATTAAAGTTAGTTTCATTCAAATCATAACCTGTAGCTTTTGGTTTTAAATAATGTACTGAACCCGAAGAAAGTGAAATTTCATCGCTTTCTAGTTCAAAACTTGCAGGATATTCTTTTAATCTAACTATACAATAATCTACTTTATTATTAATAGATATACGAACTTCAACAGGTTTAAATTTTTTATCATTTACAGTAATAATGCCTTTTGAATTATCTAAAGTAAAATTATATTTATTATCTATGTCAGCATAGTCATCAAAATTTACAGCATATCCAGACCACGAAGATGGATTAACTTTGTAAGTTAAAGTTTTAGGTTTGCCAACATCAACTTCAAATACTGCCTTGTCATTTTCAGTGGTATCACCTATAAAGTGTACTGCATTGACTTCATTTGTTGGTGTTGGACCACATCCGCTAAAAAGTAATGCAAAAGGAAGCACTAATATAAGCGCTAATATACATATGGTACTTTTAAATTCAAATTTTCTCATAATGTGCTCCTAAAAATTTTAATTCTAGTTAATTTCTGAAACAACAAGTGTATTAGAACCTTGACCGCCAGTAACAGCACCTGCGGTTTGAATGACTGTATCACCCTTTTTAACAAATTTGCTTTGTTTTGCTTTGCTTCTTGCAGATGCTAAAAGTTCATCAGTATTATAAAACATTTTATCAAGCAATGGTTCAACACCCCAAAGCATACCAAGCCTATAATAAACACTTAAATTTGGTGTAAGTGCAATTATTTTGCAAGCTGGCTTAAACCTGCAAATACTTTCTGCAGATGCACCGCTATTGGTTGTAACCAAAATTGCTTTTGCCTTCAAACTGCTAGCAAGCGCACAAGCTGCATAACCTATACCAGTAGTTACGCTTTCTGCATCAATAAAGTTTGATAACGAGTTTGAATAATCGATATTTGCTTCTGTTTCTTCAGCAATCTTTTTCATTGTTGCAACAGCTTCAACCGGATGTTTTCCCGCACTAGTTTCACCAGATAACATAATTGCAGAAGTTCCATCATATATTGCGTTTGCAACGTCAGAAATTTCTGCTCTTGTAGGTCTAATATTATTAACCATACTTTCAAGCATTTGAGTTGCTGTAATGCTGAATTTACCATTGTTATTTGCCTCAGCAATCATCTCTTTTTGGATATGAGGCAATTTTTCAAAAGCTATCTCAACGCCCATATCACCTCTTGCAACCATAACACCATCAGAAACTTTAATTATCTCATTCATATTTTCAACGCCTTTTTCTGACTCAATTTTAGAGATAATAAAGGCATTGTTTACTCCAAGAGATTTTAAATATTCTCTAACAGCAATAACATCTTCTTTATGATTGACAAAAGAGATTGAATAAACATCAACATTTTCTTGAACACCAAAAGCTATATCTGCCTTATCAGTGTCGCTGAGGTAATCCATATTAAGTTCAACACTTGGAACGCATATAGATTTATTGTTTGAAAGTTCACCACCAACAACAACTTCAGTGTAAATAATATTGCTGGTTTTGCTTAAAACTTCAAGTTCTATAAGGCCATCATTAAGCAAAATTCTAGTACCTTTTCTTACAATTGATGGCAATTTTTTATATGATACTGAAACAATTGTGTTGTCACCAGTAACAAGTTCAGTAGTAAGTGCAAAATTTTGACCTTTTTTTAACATTACTTTGCCATTTTTAAACTGACGAATTCTTATTTCTGGACCCTTTGTGTCAAGCATAATTGCAACTGGAAGCCCAAGTTCATTTCTTGCTTGTTTAACCATATCAATTAGTTCTCTATGGCTATCGTGAGTTCCGCGGCTCATACTAAATCTTGCCACATTCATAACTGCAAGCAGCATATCTTTTAAAGTTTTTACATTTGCACATCA
>CAZYYI010000003.1:0-22965 GCA_964651835.1 uncultured Lachnospiraceae bacterium | reverse complement strand
TCCTAGTATAATCTTCTAACTATATTATATTAATAATTAGAATAAAATGCAAATAAAAATAAAAGGTAAAAATACCTTTTATTTATTAAATGAAAAATAATCAGTTGGGTCAATTAACTTATTATTCTTTAAAACTTCTAAATGCAAATGTACGCCATCTGCTTTTTCGGTTAAAAATCCACTAATCTTGCCAAGAGCTGCACCTTTTTTAACGGTATCACCTTCTTTTACATTGATTTCACTGGATAAACCTTTATAAACGACAACTAGATTGTCTGAAACTTGAAGATGGATTGTTGTGCTATTCATCATTGAACTTTCAACCTTTATAATCTTACCATCATAAACTGCTTTTGCAACAGTGTTGTCTTTACAACCAAAGTCAATGGCTTGATGTGTTTGCCAATATTTGCTTGTACCATCATAAAGCAATTCAGTTTCAGTATAATTTTTTTGAATGGTTGCACCCTCAAATGGCAGTTCAAAAATAATAGGTTCATCAGATGCAGATGGAACAGTTGGCTTTTCATCCTCATTTGGTTTATCACCAGTGTCAACTACAGGACTTTGCGGATTATTTGTTCTTACCACTTCATTATTATTTTTTATTGCGGTATATGCAGAAATAGTTATTATACCAAGCACCAGCACAGTGCAAAAACTAACCGTTATTGGATAGATATTGCGTTTAAAAAAATGTTTAACTTTAAGAAAAAATGTTCTCATTTCAATCCCCCTTTAATACTCGAAATGATGAACAGAAAAAAATTTTTTATACAAAAAAAAGAAAATCTTTACGACTTTCTTTAATTTTTTTTAATTTAAATCACTTTTAAGTTTAATTTAAGCTTTAATTTGTTTATTTTTATTGTTTTTAGCTATATTGATAAATATTCTAGATAATTCATGTATGAATCCGTGGATAATAATTAGATAGTAAGATAAGAACCTCCAGAAAAGGAATGTCCAAACTATATTGGTTGACACAGATGACCAGAACAAAAAGATAAATGATATTTCAATAAGTCCAGTACCACCAGGAAGTGGAATAAAACTACTTGCCATAAAGCATATATAATACCTAGCAATGCAAATAACAAAGAATAAGAATGGCGAAAGTTCAACAACTACACTTTCTGGCATTAAGCCCATAACTACAAAATAAGGCAAACTTGCATAAGTTAAACATTCAACTATGCTAAGTAATATCATTTTTAAAAGCAGTTTTCTATGCCTCCAAAGATACGACATAGATGAACGATATTCAGCAACTTGGTTAATAAACTTTTTGTAAGCAGCACGATAATTTTTAACTATTTTAAGTTTATAACCTATCCTTAAAAGTCCGCTTATAAAGGACCTTGTAAAAAGGCTTCCGCTAGAAATTAAATACATAAATACAACTACAATGACTGTAATTATAAGGCCAATAACACCCAAAATTTCAAACAAAAGTAACAAGATGTTATTTAGTGCTGAAGATATTGGTATTCTTGGAATAGCAAAGATAAAGAAGCCAAGTGCTATAAACATATTGACAGTACTATTAACTATCATCTTTATAATAGGTATACTTGTTGAAACGCCTGGAGAGATTTTATTAGACACAAGCCTTACAATTTGCATTGGCTGTCCACCAACCGCAAAAGGAGTAACATTGTCATAATATTTGCCAAGTACTGCAACATCATATGATAAGCCCCAACGTCTTTTGCCAGTCAAATTTTTAATGAGCACTTTATACATCACTGTTTGTGAAAACATATAAACTACATAAACAAGCACTCCACCAGCAAGCCACCAAAGTTTGTTGCCCTGCTCTTTTACTAATAAACCAAAGTCAAGTTTATCAACATCACCCATAAAATTTTTAACAATAAAAATCATAAAAATGATATTGACAAGTAATAAGCAAAGATTAATTATTGTGCTTTTTCTTTTCTTTTTAGGAGTTTGTGTTTCAAGAACCTCTTTAATTTTTTCATCAACAATTTCTTTTGAAACACTAATACTTAATTCTTCATTAGTTTCAGAATCATTTTCTTTTGTTTCATCTATATTTTCCTGAGAAATGCTTTCGCCATTATCAACACTTAAATTGCTATCTACATTAGTTTCAGCATCTGCAGTTGCATCTAGTTTAGAAGTATTTTCAAGTTTTACATCTTCATCTAGATTAACTGGAGCTTGTACAAGCTCAGTATTTTCAGATTCTTTGATTTTTTTATCAGAAAAAGCAACTGAATTTAATTCAGCTTTTTCAGTATTTAAATTCTGTTCCTTTTTCACCATAATTTCATTATAAAAAATTAATTGTAATTTGCAAATAAAAAACTTTAATTTTTAGCATTTTTATAATTTTAATTATAAAACATAAAGATTAACCGCATTTAGATACCATTATAAAATCACATAAAAAAACCATCCAAATTTAGTTTGGATGGTGTGTTTTAAGAAATTTCAGCAATAAGGTCATCATAATTCATCTTATTTGTATAAGTGATTTTGTTTGAATTTTTATATTCTTCAACCCATTTATCTTGAAGTTTTGAGTAATAATTTCTTGAACTATTAGATGATCCAACATTGCCATTATATAACATATCATAGAAATAGTTATATAAAGTTTGATTTGAACCGCCACAAACATAAGTCTTTTTAAGAGCTTTAATTATTTCACTGGTATTAGTAAAATCAGAAATTGTTATCATACTTTCACCAGGAACAAAGATATCCTCTACCTTAATCATATGATAGCCATATCTAGAGATAATTGTATTGATAAATGCAGGTTCACTAGTACCATTACTATTTAAAAAGCTATCAATTGCTGAATTTATACCAGTTTTAATAGTTTGTATATCTGAAGCATCAACAACATAATCTTCGGCAAGTGTACCGCCATTACTTTGCTTTACAATTTCTTTAAAGATATCTTTAGAGCCATCTGCAAATTCTGGAACCATTCCACTGGTTTCTGTTGGATAGTTGCTCATTACATAGCCAAGTTTATTTTTATATTCATTACCAAGAGCATCTGTTGAAAAGATAAATTCAAGTTCAATAAATACCATTGAAGATAGTTTATTTTTTATTAAAGTTTTAGCAGCATCTGTATCAGTACCATAATTTACTTTAATATCATCAACCATATTAAAGATATATTCTAAATCTTTATTCTTTTCTTTATTAAAATTTTCATCTGTTACACCATCATAATAATTTAAAAACTTGGTAGTAAAATCTTTTAAAAGTCCGTTATAAATTTTGATAATATCTTCTTTTGAAGCCATTTTTTTGACTTCTTCAGCCTCAACTTCAATATTCTTGCTGCTGTTAACATACTTACCAGTTGTACTATCTTTTGTTACCTCAATATAGCCTGCACCAGTTTTATCATTGCTTGCTTCGTCATAGTAATAATATTTTACATTTTTATCAATTTCAGCTTGAAGTGATGAAAGTTCTTTATAATTATCTTCATTTACAGTAGCAAGCATACCCTTGTACTTTTTAACTAACTCTTCTCTATCAGCTTTAAATTGGTCAGCAACAGCTGCGTCAAGATTTGAACTACTACTATCAGTATAACCTTTTAAATTTTTGATTTCTTCACTAATAAAATCATCAAACTGAATCAAGATATGCTGAACGGTAAAGAAGAAATTTTTGCCGTTATAATTGTAAAGTATTATAGATTTATTATCGCTGCTTGTGATTGTTGTGATATAACTATTTTCATTAGAAAATTTTTGTAAATCTGTTAAATAGTTATTTATAAATGCACTAGCAATAGCCTCTTCACTTAATGTGGTTTTATCAGTATTTTCGCCAATTCCAGTCAAATACTCTTTAAGTAAATAATCTTGATAAATGCTGGTAATTTTTGCATCATAATAAGCATTGTATACTCTTAAAATTTCATTTTCAAGTACTACATTTGCATCGGTATTTTTGCCACTAGATTTTGCAGATGAAACAAGCCATTCAATCATTTTTGCATAAGCTTCATTTCTTGGATTGCTACCTCTTTGAACAAAATTTAATTCAATATAGCGTTCGTCATTTTCAAATTTTTCATAGCTTATCTTTTCACGTATATCTTTATCTGAATCTTGACCAACAACATATTCAAATAAATAATCTTTAACTTTTTTGATTGTTGCAGCTGACTTAACTTCAGCCTCTGTCATTTTTGTAACAGACTCATTTTTTCTTTTTTCAGTATCAACCACTGGTTTTGCTGATTCATAAGGTTTAAAAGTTGTTTTGCTATCTTCTTCCTCTTCAGACTTTAACCAAACTGGGTACTCATCTTCTTCAAATTTAGAAACACTAAATATTGATTTTTCATAATCAGTTACTTCAGAATAAAAGTATTCATAAACTGAATGCCAAACATCAGCCTCATCCTCTTCGGTATAGTAAATATAGCCATTTGGATTAGTTGTTTCATTATATAGTGCCGCAGCAGATTTTTCTTTAATTATCTGGCGTTTTTCAAGCCAAGAATAAAAATTGTTAATAAAAGTTTCTTCATCTTGCATTCCGTATGAAAGCACATAACTTCTCTCTTGATAATAGCTATAAAATTGATTAATAACATCTGCCTTAGTCAAGGATATATTACCAATCTGAACTGCTACTGAACCATTTTTTTTCTCTGTATCAGTTTTTACAGGTGCACAACTGCAAAGCGTAAAAATTGAAAATACAAATAATAAACAGCAAGTGAGTAGTGATATTAATTTCTTTTTCAAAATATAGTCCTCCAAATTACATATACAAAAAAATTATACCCAAACTAAAATAAAAAATCAACATAATTTTTGTTAGTTTGATGTTGATTTTTTAAATATTTTTAATTTTTAAGACTTTTTTTCTTTCTGATTATTAAATTCTATCAAAAACTCGATAAGTATATCAAAATTATTAATAAGCTTGTCAGACTTGTTAAATTTAATCATAGGTTTATTAGACAAATCTAGAAAACAGCCATTTCTGAATTTAAATACCGCTTCAGCGAGTTCAGAATCTTTGGTAATTTGCTCAGCACTTTCAAAAATAAGTTGAATCTCATTGCCACTGCTATAAATTTCAATAGCATTAACTTTTGCAGCAAGCTGTCTTGCAAGTGAAATTTTAATTAAGTTTTCAACAACTTCTGGATGCCTGCCATAAGCACTATCAATTTCAAGTTTAAGTTTTTCTGCCGACTCTAAAGTCTTTATGCCAGAAATCCTTTTATAAGCCAGCATTCGTTCTTCACTGGTCAGTATATAATCGTCTGGAACATAAGCATCAAGTTGAACTTTGACAAGCACATCATTTTCCTTTTCAACCGCTTCGCCCCTAAGCTGTTTGATTGCATCGCTGAGCAGTTTTGCATACATATCATAGCCAATCTTTTGCAAATGACCACTCTGCTCTGCTCCAAGAATGTTTCCGCCACCTCTAATTTCAAGGTCACGCATAGCAAGTTTAAAACCACTTCCAAACTCACAAAGTTCACTAATTGCATCAAGCCTTTTATATGCTTCTTCTGTCAAAATCTTGTTTTTGTTATAAGTGAGATATGCATATGCCATTCTGTTGCTTCTACCAACTCTGCCCCTTATTTGATAAAGCTGTGAAAGCCCAAGTTTGTCACTGTCAATAACAATAAGTGTATTTGCATTTTCAACATCAATACCATTTTCAATAATCGTGGTGCAAACAAGCACATCAGCCCTTTTGTTGTAAAAATCAAAAACTTTGTTTTCAAGTTCTCTAGCTGGCATCTGTCCATGAGCAACAATAATTTTTGCATCAGGCACAATTGCTTTGAGTTTTTCAGCAAAGCTATATATATGTTCAACGCTGTTATAAAGCACAAAAACTTGTCCGCCTCTTGAAAGCTCCCTGCTGATTGCATCCTTTATTAGCCCTTCATTATACTCAGTTACAAAGGTTTGAATAGGTAATCTTTCACTTGGTGGAGTTGAAATTATACTGATATCCCTTATGCCAGAAAGCGACATTGAAAGTGTCCTTGGAATAGGCGTTGCAGAAAGTGTAAGCACATCAACTTTAGGGTATTTGAGTTTGAGTTTTTCCTTGTCCTCTACGCCAAATTTTTGCTCTTCATCCAAAATGATAAGACCTAAATTTTTAAATTCAACATCTTTGCTAAGCACCCTATGAGTGCCACAAACCATATCAATTTTGCCGCTAGATAAATCATTTAAAACCTTTTCAGTTTCAGATTTAGTTTTAAATCTGTTAAGCACAGCAATATTTACACCAAATTGCAACATTCTGCTACAAGCAGTATTATAATGTTGTTCAGAAAGAATTGTTGTTGGTGCAACAAATGCAACTTGCTTACCATCCATAATTGCTTTAAAGGCAGCACGAAGCGCAACCTCAGTTTTGCCAAAGCCAACATCTCCGCAAAGCAACCTATCCATAACCTTTGGCTGTTGCATATCTTTTTTAATTTCTTCAGTAGATATTAACTGATCCTCAGTTTCTGTGAATGGAAAGGAATTTTCAAACTCTCTCTGCAAATCAGTATCTTCTGAGTATGCAAAGCCCTTGATTTTGTCACGCTTAGCGTAAAGTTCAACCAAATTGAAGGCAAGTTTTTTAACGGACTCTTTAACTTTGTTTTTAACAGCAGCAAAGTCTTGCCCACCAATTTTGCTAAGTTTTTTAGGAGTTTCTGCGCCTGAAAACCTATCCAGCATATCCATTTGAGTTGTTGGAACATAAAGTTTGTCATCATCGCGGTAACGGATTACCACATAATCTTTTGTACCAAAACTGCCAGTAAGTGTTGTTACACCCTCGCAGATTCCAATTCCGTGAAAATGATGAACAACATAATCACCCACTCTTGGAATAGAAAATGCGTTTTCTCTGCCAGTAGAAAGTTTTTGTCTTTCACGCTTTTTGGTAAAGATATCATATGTGCCGATAACCATTACCTTTTCTTCTGGAAGATAAAAACCTGAATTATAAAATTTTTCAGTAATCTTAGATTTACTATCTGAAAGGCTTAAACTATTGTAGGTATCAAGATTTAATCCTTTTGCTGAAAGCAGCCCATTAAGTGAAGTTGCTTGTTCACTGCTACCTGCAAAAAGAAATACTTTGACACCACTTTTATGCCTAGTTTTAACTTCTAATCCAAGTTCACTTATGTTGTGCGTAAATTTTGGAACAGCAGAAGATTTAAAATTAAAAACTTCATCTGAAATAAAAAAATTATTATTATTTGTAATCTTTAAAAATGCAACGTTTGTATTATTTTTAAAATTTTGAACCACTTGCTGAGTGCTAAAAACATAAGGCAATTTTTCAGCAAAAATCAAGCCATCATCTTTTAAATTTTTTATTCTGAGTGACTGCTCATTAGCAAAATTTTGCATACTGTCAAAAACTTGTTTGCATTCATCAATCACAGTAACAAACTCTAAATTTGTTGCTTTTAAATAATCGAAAATACTTGACTGTTTTTCATCTAAAAGTGGCAACAATAAACTTAAGTTATAACCTTGTTCACCAAGACTTAATCTAACAAGCAATTCATCAATAAGTGTATTCTTTTTTATGGCGATTTCATCACTATTTGATTTTTTAAAACTTACAAGTTTTTTAGTTAAATTATTTTTTTCATCTTCGCTAAGTAGCAAATCACTGCAAGGACAAATTTTAATCTCATTAACAGCTTTTGTGCCTTTTTGAGATTCAATGTCAAGCACCTTAATACTTTCAATTTCTGTATCAAAAAAATCTATTCTAAAAGGATTTTCACCATTTACTGTAAAAATGTCTAAAACCTCGCCGTGCCTTGAAAATTGCCCAACATCAAAGATTATATCCTCTTTATGATAACCAGCAGAAACAAGCTTAAGTTCAAGTTCCTTAATTTGTATATTTTGCCCTATTTTTAATGAAATAATACTATTTTGGAATTTATTTACATCAGGCAAAAATGAAAATAGTGAAGTTATAGGAGCAACAATTCCATCAAAATTTCCTTCTAAAATATTAAAAAGGGTTTGAGTTTTTTGAAGTGAAATTTCATTGGATTGTGCCTTTTTAAACAAAAATTCATCGGCAGAAGTATCAAAACTAAGATAGTTTAAACCCATTGATTTGAAGTCGCTAACTGCTGTTTTTGCCAAGATACTATCCGCTGTTAAATACAATACTTTTTTATTAAAATTTGATACAATTGCAGGTCTAAGTGAATTAATAACGCCAAAAACAGAGCAGGATTTTCCTGCTCTTACTCGCTCATAAAATCTTTTAAAATTTTCACTTAAGTTTTCAAAATTAAAAGTATTATTTTCTTTCACTATTCTACCCATTAAACTCGTTCATAATTTTGTCAACATCACTGCCAGAAACAAACTTGCATGTTGCATCAGCAGCTTTTTGAAGCCCAGATTTTTGAACATCAGTCAGCTTCATTTTTGAAAGCACAAAGTCTGCCAAATCTTGATGTTCTGCTTGTTTGCCAATACCTACTCTAACCCTTGCAAAATCAGTTGAATTAAGTTCAGCAATTATGCTTTTTAAACCATTATGTGTGCCAGCAGAACCATCTGGTTTAACTCTTATTCTGCCTGGTTCTAAATCAATATCATCACTTATAATTAACACATCATTCAAACTAATTTTATATTTTTTAACAAGGCTTTTTACAGCTCTTCCGCTTTCATTCATATAGGTTCTAGGTTTTGCAAAAATGCAATGCTCACCTTCTATATTTTTTTCAGCGTAGTCAGCTTCACAACCTGTTTTGTTAAATTTGAGTCCTAACTTTTCTGCAAGCAAATCAAGCACCATAAAGCCAACATTGTGATTGGTATTTTTATATTTTTCGCCAATATTGCCAAGACCAACAATAAGTTTCATTATTTGTCACCTGCTACATTTGTAACTTTTTTAAATGGTTCAACTTTTGTGTTTGCTGCGATTGTTGTATCAAAAACCTCTGCACCGCAATCAATAGTTGCACCGCCAAGCACAATTGTAGGCTCTTGAACCATAACAACTTTTGCTGCTGACTTAATTATAACATTTTCTGAAATTCTTGCACCGTTAAGTGTAACACCGTCACCAACATTAACATTTTGTTTTAAGCCAGAATGAATAACAAGCGACTTTGTGCCAACAATTGTATTTTCACCAATTACTGAATTTTTTATAACAGAACCAGCTTCAATTTTTACGCCATTTTTAATAACTGAATTTTCAATAACAACATTATCCTTTATTTCAGTATCATCACCTATAATTGAACCAAGCACGCTTACACTCGTACCAACAACACAATCAGTGCCAAGTTTTGAACCTTTTTTAATAGCTACCCCGCTAGATATCTTTGAGTTGTAACCAATTTCAGCAGATGCATCTATATACACATTTGAACTTGAAATATTAACATTATTTTTGCGGTGAAACTCTAACACTCTTCTATTTAACATAAGCTCTGCATATTCAAAGTCACGCTGAGTTTTAACTTCAAAAAAGTCATCAGATGAAAAATCATAGGTGTCAATTGAAAAAATTTCATCAACATTAGCGATATAATCATTTCTGAAAACAAAACCTTTTTTAAGTCTGCAAACACTAAGGTGTTTATTTATAACAAAACCAATTAAATCTCTAATATGGCTCTTTCTGACAAGTGGAGTGCTTGCATATAGCACTACAGAAAGTTCAGCACCTGCAATATATGGCTTAATTAGTGGCAAAATATTTTGATTTTCACTAACTCTTAAAACAACAGGCTCACTTTCACACGCTCTTGATACCCAAGACGCAAAATCAAGCCCAGCAACGCTGCACTCAAAAACATTTTTTGAAAGCTCATTTTCCTCATTATTTTCTAAGATTACAAAGTATCTAACATTCACTTTGTCTTTATAATCTGTAATAAATTCTGGTTGTGTGTTTATAACAACCACATTTTCTGTTTCTACTTCTGTTTCTACAATTTCCATAATTAAAGTTTATTATTTTATTTAAAGGTTGTCAAGCGTGAAAATTGCAATTATAAAAAAAAGCCAAGATTGGCTTAATTTTTTTATTTAACTCGTTTGCTTTTAAAATAATCCGTTAACATTTTGGAAGAAATTTCTTCTAAATGCCCACCACTGAAATTTGTTTTATGGTTAAGTTCTGCCCTTTCAGCAAGTTCACTTGATGAAATTGAATTATTTTTTATGTATGCCCCAAAATAAACATTTTCTATCCTAGCATTAAGTATTGCACCAGTGCACATAACACAAGGCTCAAGTGACACATACATCTCGGTGCCTACAAGCCTAAAATCTTTAAGTTTTTTGCAAGCTTTTTTTATTGCAATAACTTCTGCGTGAGCAGTTGCATCTTTAGACTTTTCCCTTTTATTAAAAGCTTTAGATATTACTTTGCCATCTTTAACAATAACAGCACCAACAGGTACTTCATCTTTTTTATACGCCTTTTTTGCAAGCTCTATTGCCAGTTTCATAAATTCTTCTGTGTATGCCATAACTCACCCTTTATAACTAATAAAAATATTATAAGCGAATATTAAATCATTTGCAACATTTTTGTGGCGCTCAAAAATTTCTGGCAAAAATTCTCTTGAAATTGGATGCGACAAATTATCATTACCCACTTCAATAGTGATTGCTGGTAACCTTAACTTTTGAACAACATAATCCTTAAACCCACCTGAACTGCTACTTTCAACATTTTTTATCAAGTAGCCAGTGCTCTCTGCAAATCTTTTTGCAATTACGCTATCCCTTTCAAGTTGTTTTCCACTTTGAAAAAAATTATAGTAAATTTCTTCACCCTTGCTATGATATGTAAGTGCCAAAAATACATCATTATTTTTTGCATAATCTGCAAGTATTTTTGTTTCTGGCTCGCTTTCTGGAAACTCGCCAATAAACCCTTGTGAACTTAAAACTTCACTATGAACATTTTGCCCAAAATTTGCATCAAAATTATTATTTATGTCAACGCCTTTGCCGTTTGCTTTCCACATAGAAAAATTTAAATTTCCACCATTAATTTTAATTAGATTTTGCCTTTCATCTTCTGGTGCAGATTCTATGCCATTAATGCAGAGTTCCACCCCATCTGGATTTGCCATTAAAATAAAACTGATATTGAAATCAGTTATATTATCAAACAAGCCACTATCAATCATTTCACAAACAATGTCAGTTGTAATGTGTTCTCTTGCGTGGGTTGATGCAACTAAAAGAGCAGTAGAAAAATGCTGATTTAGCACTCTTTCTACTGCATAAATTGGTCTATTAAAATGAGAATAACCTAAAATTTTTACATTATAATTTTGTTTATAGATTTCAATTTTTTCAAGCAATCTATTATAATCCATTAAAACACGCCAAGTCCACTCAGAAGTGATGTTATCCAATCAAACAAAAGATACAATCCAGAAACTGCAAATAATGCAATGGTAACAAAAGAAATCTGAGGTTTTCCATTTGAATCTACACCAGTAGTCACTGTTTGTGACTTGCCGTCTTCATAAGAAATATTTTCAATTTTTTCACCATTAACTGTCATTGAAACATCAGTTTCGGCACCATCAACAAGTATTGTTTCAGTGTTTTCAACTGGTTTGCTATTGATTTTTTCATCTTCTCTTTTGATTGATTTAATAAGTCTTTTAATAATAAAGTATCCAATAGCAGCAAAGATTATTGCAATAATCAAACTAACAAATAGTGAAAGCCAAGGGCTAGTAACAGTTTCTGTGGCAGCGCTTGATGCGCTATCAGCAATTTCTTCTACTGGAAGTTTTGAGTAGATATAAAGCTCAGTAACTGCAATAAAGTTGTTAAAGAAGTGTATAAGCACACCAATCCAAAGGTTGCCGGTTTCAATAAAGATATAACCAAGAACAAGACCTATAATAAACTGATGAACTGTTTGTTCAGCGTTTCCGTGCATAAGCATAAAGATAAGGGCTGAAATCACAACAGCAATTTTTTTACCATAATTTTTAAAGCCTGAAAGTATTACACCCCTAAACAAAAGTTCTTCACAAACGGCTGGAGTAATGCAAGTAATAAGCACATAAACAAGATATCTCCAGAAAGTGTTTATTTGCATATCAGAAAGTACTGACTGATAACCACAATTGTACAATAATTGCATAAATACTGATGTTAAATCTGAAAAGAACATCATACAAACAATGGCAACTAAAAGTGCTAAACCTACCATTTTTAAGCTGATTTTTTTATTCATACCAGCTTCTTTAATTAAATTAATTTTGTAAGCCTTACTAACAACAAAAGCAGCAACAGCAAATAAAAACTCAACTAAAAATGATGCAATATAGTATACTGGCTCAATTGCCCTAACGCTGACTGGAAGTAATCCATAAAGAAAAATAAAAGCAACGTTAAAAATAATAAAAAGCAAAGTAGCTAAAGCTGAGTGATAAATGTCAAAAGGTTTTTTGTAACCACCCTCTAAATCACCAAAATTTAAAATATTATTAATTTTGATTTCTAACTTACTTTTAGACTTTTCATCTTTTTTTGCATTTGATTCAATCTTTTGCTTTGTGCCACAGTACTCACAAATATAAGTATCTTTTTCTCCATCAACTTCTTTAAGCCTTCCGCCACACTCATTGCACTTACAACTTAATTTCATAAATTACTCTCCAATTTATAATTAATCCTCTTTCAAGTTAAAATTATTACTGCATTTATCTTGAAATGATAATCTGATATACACATCCTTGTCAAGCACCAAACCTTGATTTTCAAAAAATGATTTATAATTTTTATAGGCAAGTTCCCTATTATTATTATTTTCTGAAATATGCGACAAAATAAAACATTTTGCACCAGCTATGTAAAGTTTTTCAGCAAGTTCTACTGATTGCAAATTTGACAAGTGCCCAACATTGCTAAGAATTCTCTTTTTAACTTCTGCTGGATAAAATCCAGAGAGGAGCATATTTTCATCATAATTAGATTCAATAAAAGCCATTTTTACACCGCTTAAAGCTTGCAGCATTGCGTCAGTCACCATACCAGTATCGGTAACAAAACCAACCTTTGAATTGCTGCTTACTGCATTTAGTACAAAGCCTACTGGGCAGATTGCGTCATGCGAAATTTTGAATGGCAAAACTTCAATTTGTTTTACTGAAAATAAATTTTCATTAAAAGTTTTAAGTTCACCTTGCTTAAAATTTATACCACCAAATATGCCAGAATCTGCGAGCTTTTGATGAACATAAACATCCATACCATATCTTTTAACTAAGGTAGCCAAGCCTTTAATATGATCTGAGTGTTCGTGAGTTATCAAAATTGCATCAATCTCTTCAATCTTTTCATCAATTGAAGTTAGCCTTGCAGATAAATCCCGTACACTAAGGCCCGCATCAATAAGCAGTTTTGTATTTTCAAAACTTACAAATGTAGAATTAGCTTTGCTTCCCGATGCTAAATTTACAATACGCATAATTTTCTCCTAGCAAAATAAGTTTAGCATATTTTGTAAAAAAACAAAAGCAAATTCAAGTTTAAAGCTAATTAATATTAGTTATTATTGTAGTGCCATTTAAATAACCATTAAAAAATTCATCTAGGTCTTGATGACACGCAGATTTAAAGGCCATAAAAAAGTCTTCTTTTGTAGCAATTTTAAACTTGTTTTCACTATAATAATTTTTAAGCCCAGCAGTCACTTTTTTCTCACCAACAACTTTGCTCAGCGCATCAAACATAATCACACCTTTAACATAAACCATATATGAATATTCATAATCATTTTGATACTCGCTTACAGCAAGGTTCATTTTGGTATTTACATCACCTTTAAGTGCAGAGATTACATCTACATAAAGCATATAACTTGATAGTGCTGTACCAACCAAATCATCATACGAAACCCCATAGCCAGTATTATTTTTGAAAAACAGTGCTGATGAATATTCTGCCAAACTTTCATCAAGCCAAGCCTCTTTAGCCTCATCATTACCAACTGCTGAGTACCACCACTGGTGTGCTATTTCATGCACAACAACTTTTATATACTCTTCTTCATCATCAATTGCATCTGAAATATAAACTATATTTGGATATTCCATACCACCATAAATAAACGGGGTTTTTACAACTGAAATTGTACTATAAGGATATTCACCAAAAGTTTTACCAAAGTATTCTACAGCCTTTTTAGACAACTCTAAATATTTATTAAGTTCGCTGTCATCACGGTAACCCATATAATAAATTGTTGTGTTACCAGTTTTAGTGCTCACAAGCCCAGCTTTATCAGACAAACACATAGCAAAATCACGAACGGCTTTTGCATTTATATTTGAAGTCTTGTTTTCACCTGTTTCAGAGGTTGTTATCTCTCCAGTTGAGCAAAGTGTATAAGTTTTTGGATAAGTAAAATTCACTTCATAATTTGCTATATCTGAAAAGAATGGGTCACCAGTTGAATAATATGGGGTTTCATCAAATTTGCCATTAGCAAACTTACAAACTATTGGATAAAAATTGCCAAGGTTAATGTTAGATAAATAATAGCCAAGCCTGTGAGTGCTGTTAGGAATTTTGAGCGAAAACTCTATATTGATTTCTACTGATTTTTTGCTTGAAAGTGAAAATCCAAAGTTTATTTTTAAAATATCCTCATCTTCACCAACAAGTTCAAATTCACTGCTTTTACCATTTACAGAAGTGCTTAAAATTGTAATATCGCCGTAGCTTATGCCATTTGGAAAACACGTTGCAGCAGTAAGTATTGTGTAAGGTTTAACACTGGCATTTTCACGAAACGCACGAGGATAAAGATGCAAACATAAGTATGTTAAGTCTACACCAGTATTATTTATAAAATTAACCTTTTCACTGCCAGAAACTGTCATATTTTCTGAGTCAAGCTTAGCTGAAATAGCATAACTGGTTAAATTTTTTGAGGCTTTTTCAACCTCACTTTTTCCGCAAGAAGAAAAAACAAAAATGCTAGTTACACAAATAACTGCAACACAAAAAAACGCACAAATTATACATAAAATCCTTTTTGATTTAGCCATAGTAATTTTTATGCTATGCGTTTTTGGTTTATGAAGATTAAAATAAAAACAAGTCAATAATAGACCTGTTTTGACGCTGGAGCGAATGATGGGAATTGAACCCACAACTCAGGCTTGGGAAGCCCACATTTTACCACTAAACTACATTCGCATAGCTCAATTATATCAACAATGATTTAAAAATACAAACAAAAAATCTCACCTATTCAGTGAGATTTCGTTTCAAATTAGTCATCCAAACATTTATCAAGGTCTTCAATAATCTTTTCTTTATCCATATGCTGACCGATAAAAACGATTTTAACCATACGGTCACCAATACCCTCTTTCCAATCCTTTTTGATATCTGGGTTTTCTTTAATATACAAATTCTTTTCAGCTTCTGGGAGTGTATCAATCCAAACATCAGCTTGAAATGAATTTTTCTGAACACCAGCTTGCTCAAAGATATACATATTGTCATTATCATTTGAATACCAAACAATACCCTTTGACCTGATAACATTTCTTGGCAAGTTGTTTACAAAAGTTCTGAATTTGCTTTTTACAAGTGGCTTTCTTCTATAATATACAAATGAGCCAATGCCATACTCTTCAGTCTCAGACTCATGGTGATGGTGGTGATGATGTCCGTGATGTTCATGTTCATCATCGTGATGGTGATGTTCGTGTTCATTTTCTTCATCATCGTCATCATAGTGGTTATGTTCATGCTCGTCTTCATCATCTTCTTCGGTAGCTGCTTCAAGTTCTTTCATCCAACCGGCAGACATACAAGCCTTGTCAAAGTCAAAAGCATTTGTGCCAAGAATTTTGCTTACATCTACCTTGCCAAATTCAGCCTCTATAATTTCAGCCTCTGGTTGTAACTTTTTTATAACTGCAAGCACCTTTTTCTTTTCATCTTCAGATACTTGGTCTAATTTGTTAAGGATAATTTTGTTACAGAATTCAATTTGTTGAATGATTAAGTTTTCAACATCTTCATCATCAATTTCCTCTTTTGTGAGGTCATCGCCACAATCAAACTCTTTAGCAAGCCTGAGTGTATCAACAACTGACACAACATTGTCAAGTCTGCAAATGCTTGGCAAATTATATTGCTCACTAGCCTCAGATACAACAGTGATTGATTGAACAATAGGTATAGGCTCGCATATACCAGAAGCCTCAATCAAAATGTAATCAAATTTATTTGAAGCAACAAGCTCTGCAATTTGAGCCATAAGGTCTTGCTTGAGTGTGCAACAAATGCAACCGTTTTGAAGTGGCACAAGGCTGTCATCTTTTTGAGATACAACATTTTCTGCACCAATCAAATCTGCATCAATATTAACTTCACCAATATCGTTAACAATAACTGCAACTTTATAGTTTTGTTTGTTATTTAAAACATGATTTAAAAGTGTGGTTTTTCCTGCTCCAAGATAACCAGTTAAAAGTGTAATAGGTATAACTTTTTTCATAATTTCCCCCATAAACTAATTTCGTATTTATTATAAACTTTAAACTTTATTTTACAAACAAAATACATAAGTTTTTGAAATATTATAAAAAATTGCCGTTAGAATTTTATAGAATTTTAAATATTTAAAGTAAAAATATTTATAATCATAAAATATTCTAAATCCTCATAAATTCTCAAAATATCGAGTATTATGTTTGTCATAACACCCAAAAATTATAAAAAAACCATATGTTAGAAACTATATGGTTATCTAAATTATTTTTTTACATAATTAATTTAAAGAAATATAATAACGGCGAAAATTGCGTACAGAACGAGGCTCAAAAAAAATTCTAGGCAGGAGTGTAGTAAACCTACATGACTGTCTAGAATTTTTTTTAGTAACGTAGTTATGTGCGTAATTTTCGCCGTTATTTTGCGTTTGTTTTGCGTCTTTTGCCGCTACTATTCTTGTTTTCAAGTTTTTTAAGTTCCTCTACTGCACGAACAATAATTGAAGTAACCTTTTTAGTATCACCATCTAAAACAGTGTCAATGTTATCAAGTTTTTCTTGAAGCATTGTCCTGCCTGCCTCTGTGATATTATAAAAAATTTCACGCTTATTAAACTTATCTTTATGGCTTTCAATAAGACCATCTTTAATCATCTTTTTGGCAAGTATTGCAAGGTTGCTTTTTGCGATATTAAGTTCAGCAATCAATTCTTTTGGTGTAACCTGCTCCTTACGGGTCAAAATGTAAAGAATTTGATAAGTATTGCTAAAAATACCAGCAGTTTCTCCCTTACCTTCTGCAATTCTGTCAGAAATAAGTTTTAATTCAATAATGTTTTTTGAAAATAAATTGTTTTCTAATGTATTTGTCTGTTTCATAGCATTAATTATACTTATATAACACTTTTTGTCAACCCTATTTTTAAAAAAAATTATGAAAACATACCAAAATTTTTTAAAATAGACTAAAATATTTTAATTTAATTATATATCAATCCTTTAAAAATCTAATCAAATTACTAGTTTATAACATTCCCCTCTTTTTTTGCGACTTTTTCCAAATTTTACCTACAATTTTAGCAAGCTTAGGTCTTGAAATCGGCTTACTTACAACATTCAAAAGTTTATTGAATTTGCCTACTGTAACAAGTTTTTTTCTATGTTTTAACGCCTTTAAACCAATCTTTGCCACCTTTTCAGCTGGCACAGAAGATAATTTGCCACCTAAGCCCATTGCTTCAATAGACTCAATCATTGCACTGTTTGTAGCGATAGCACCTGGGCAGATTGTGGTAAAGTATACCTTTTTACCCTTATACTCAATAGCAAGTGCCGTCATCACACTGGCGAGAAATGATTTTGTTGCTGCATAAACCGCCATATGTGGCATTGGATAGCTAGATGCTGCACTTGAAACTGTCAAAACTTCAAATACGTCATCTTTAATTCTTATAGCTAAAAGTTTTTTAGTTAAATCAAGTGTGCCAACGCAGTTAACTTCAACTGCTGTCATAATTTCACTATCTGCAAATTTTTCTAAATCCCCTTCAATAATAACACCAGCATTATTGATAAGTTTATTAACCTCAATTTCATTTTCCAAAATAAACTTAATTAAATATTCTCTATCATTCAAGTTTTGAAGTTTAAGTACAAATGTCTTTATATCAATGTCTTTAAACTTCTCTTGTAATTCATTTAATAATACATTCAATTTTTCACTGCTTGTGCCTGTTAAGACTAAGTTTTCGTGATTTTTAGCACATTCATAAACAAAGGCTTTTCCAAGCCCACCACAAGCACCAGTAATAAGTGTATATTTTTTTGACATAATCTTTCCTCTAACTTATATTCTTAATCCTTTTGGTATCATATTTTTAACTTTGCCATTAACAATCTTTCCGCCACCAATAATTTTACCATTTGAGCTGACAGAAGCAAAACATTTTTCATTGATATTTGTAGATAATTCCTCACCATGCATATATTTTGCAAACTCAATCTCATTAATTATTGCTTGATTTTTAAAATACTTTCCGTAAGTCATAAAAAGCATATGGTGTGGCTCAAATCTGCCTTTTACAATGCTACCAAGCTTTACTCCCAGGCTTACAAATTTAAGCTCATCAAACAAAGCTATTTCTTGTTTATTTAATTTATCTGGCAAAGCGTAAATAAAATCACCAACTTTTACCAAAGATTTATTTAATAAAGTTTTTGCAAAACTGCTTTCTATATTATTGTTTACAAACTCTTCTAATAATTTTCTCTCGCTTCTGCCAATTTCTTTTATATTTTGAGTATACTTTTTAACTTTAAAATTTTCAACTTCAAAGTCTGACTTTTTTAGCACAGCAATAAATTGACCTTCACCAGCTTCTACAAATGGATAAAACTTGCGAGCCATTTTGCCATTTTTAATTTTAAGGCTAGATGGCAGTGTATATTTTTTTATTTCATCACAAACATCTTGAAGTTCAAACCCCAGTTCTTCAATTAAATACTTTACAATGCCCTCGTCCTCTATTGTATTAAAGGTGCAAGTAGAGTAAACCAGAATTCCATTAGGTTTAACTAAATCTTTTGCAACATTTAAAATATCTTTCTGTCTTGCCTCGCAAAGTTTAACACTGCCAAGTGACCACTCATTTATGGTTTCAGGATTTTTTCGAAACATTCCCTCACCAGAGCAAGGAGCGTCAACAAAAACATAGTCAAAATAATTTTTAAAAACTTTTAAATTTTCAGGTTTTTCATTTAGCACAATAACATTATCAAAACCTTGCCTTTCAATATTTGAAAACAAAATACTAGCCCTACTGCTGATAATCTCATTTGATACCACAAGTCCATCAGCAACCCTTGAAGCAATTTGGCTTGTTTTGCCACCAGGTGCAGCACAAAGGTCAAGCACCTTAGCACCACTTTTAAGATTAACTGAAGAAACCGCAAGCATACTAGATGGCTCTTGCAAATAAATTTCTCCCGCAATATGCTCTAGTGTATTGCCAAGCTTTTCATCAGTTTGTAAAACAAAGCCATCATCACAAAAATGTAATTTTTTTAGTGGAAGTATAGTATTTTTTACAAAATCACCAACTGACACTTTTGCAGTATTAACTCTAAGCCCTCTAACACTTGGCTTTTTCATTTCAAGCAAATATTTTTCAAAATCCTCACCAAGTTGCTCTTTTAAGCTATCACAAAACTCTTTAGGCAATTCAATTTTTTCATTTTCCATAGATAAAGTTTACAACAAATCAGTAAAATTTTTCAACCAAAATTATAGAGTTAATAAAATTTTATAAAATTATAAAATATTTTTATAGTTTGTTTACAAATATTTTTTTTAGTGATATACTAAGTTAGTTTATAATGAATAATATTTTTTATTTGAGATTTAGGAGAACTTATGGAAGAAAACAAGATTAGAAATATTGGTGTTATTGCCCACGTTGACCACGGTAAAACAACACTTGTAAACGCCCTTTTAAAAGAAGGTGGCGTATTTAGAGAAAACCAAGCTGTGCAAGACAGAGTTATGGACTCTAACGCACTTGAGCGTGAGCGTGGTATCACAATTTTTAGTAAAAACGCATCACTTTTTTATAATGATGTAAAAATCAATGTAGTTGATACCCCAGGACACGCTGACTTTGGCGGTGAAGTTGAACGTATTTTAAAAATGGTAGACGGCGTACTTTTGGTTGTTGATGCTTTTGAAGGCACTATGCCTCAAACAAGATTTGTACTTGAAAAAGCACTTGCCCTTAACCACAAAGTTATTGTTGTTGTTAATAAAATTGATAGAAAAGATGCCAGAGTTAAAGAAGTTATTGATGAAGTGCTTGACCTTCTTTTAGACCTCAATGCAACTGAAGATCAACTTGACTCTCCATTTGTGTTCTGCTCTGCTCGTCAAGGCATCTGTTCACTTGATGCAGAAACACCAGGAACTGATATGAAACCACTTCTTGATACAATAATTAAGCATATCCCTGCTCCAACTGGTGACAAAACAAAACCATTTAAAATGCTTGTATCATCTTGTGAAGCTAATGATTATCTTGGCAAACTTGCAGTTGGTAAAGTTGAACAAGGCACTATTAAAGTTAACGAAACTCTTAATATTGTAAACTTTCACGATGAAAGTAGAAACAAAACATTTAAAGTAACTAACCTCTTTGAATTTCAAGGTTTAAAGAAAGCCCCTATAACAGAGGCTACTGCTGGTGACATTGTTTGTATTTCTGGCAGCGAAGAAGTTACTATCGGTGATACTGTTTTAAACAATACTGATATGACACCTATTCCTTTTGTTAAAATCAGTGAGCCATCTATTGAAATGGAATTTTCAGTAAACAACTCACCTTTTGCTGGAACTGAGGGCAAATTCTTTACATCAAGACACCTCAGGGACCGCCTTATGAAAGAAGCTGTCCGTGACCTTTCACTCAAAGTTTTTGAAACTGAATCTGCTGATAGATTTAGAGTTCTTGGCAGAGGCGAAATGCATATTTCAATTTTGGTTGAAAATATGCGCCGTGAAGGCTATGAATTTCAAGTTTCAATGCCAAAAGTTATTTACAAAGAAGAAAATGGCGTAACACTTGAGCCTATCGACAACCTTACAATTGATGTTCCAGAATCTAGCGTTAGTACAATTATGGGCACAATGGGTATAAGAAAAGGTGAACTTCAAAATATGTCACCAAAAGGCAGCCGTATCAGACTTGAATTTAAGATACCATCAAGAGGACTTTTTGGTTATAAAACTCAATTTTTAACAGATACTAACGGTGAAGGTATTATGAGTTCAACCTTCTGCGACTATGAGCCATACAAAGGCAACATTACCACCCGCAATTACGGTGCACTTATCGCTTATGAAACTGGTGAATCAATTGTTTATGGATTATTCAACACTCAAGAACGTGGACGTCTTTTGATTGGACCTGGCGTAAAAGTTTACGGCGGTATGGTTGTTGGCATTAACCCAAAGGCTGAAGACATTGTTGTTAACGTTTGCAAAAAGAAACAGCTTACAAATATCCGTTCTTCTGCTTCAGATGAAGCACTTAGACTTACCCCAATTAAACCACTCACCCTTGAAGAAAGCCTTGAATTTTTGGGCGAAGATGAATTACTTGAAGTTACCCCAGAAAGCCTAAGAATTAGAAAGAAAATTCTTGATCACACAATTCGTGGCCGTGAAACTTTCAGAAAAAAACAAGAACTTAACAATAAATAAAATTAATCCCCCGCTTAATATAGTTGGGGATTTTTTATTTAATAAATTAAAAATCACTATTTACAAACATTGATTGATATGTTATACTTATTATATTAAGTGAGGCAAAAATGAATAAATTAACATTTGATAATGTATATGATTTGGTATATTATATAAAACTTATAATGAATAATGAAAAAATAAATAATGAAAAAATTTTTGATATTGACGAAAATATTATCAAAATACTTGGTGCAGAATTCTTTGAGCAAATTTTTAAAAAGCAATTTAAAAATTTACTTTCATCATTAAAAACTAAACCTGAACATATTTATATTAACGGCAGAGGCATGATTTATAATGTTTATGATGGTACATCTGATACTACAAAAGCAATAGTTAAATATGATAGCCACGAAAGACGTCTTTATACCACTTATCTCCCTTTTTATTTTCAAATTCATTATGATAACTTTGTAAATAGAACTGGACTTCTTGACGAAATAACTAAAAATGATTATTTAACAAGTTATACAGATGATGAATATAGAATTGATATTGCAAATTATTTAAAAAATTCCAAAGACACTATAGAAATTTATAACAAATATATAATAGCTTTACTTTATGGCTATCCTTATGAAATTGAATTATATAAAAAAGCAAAAAATTATGTAATTGAATGTGAAAATAAAAATATATTTCTAAAAGGTAAAGAAGAAGTTGAAAAACAAATAAAAGTTTTAAATAAATTTTTCAATAATCTTCTAAATAAAAAACAAAAAGCATTTGAAAATGTTATAAAAATGGCTGATCCAAAAATAAGAGATTATATTTTTAATGAACTATTTTGTAAAGGTCTATTAACTAAAGAAGAAACACAGGCATTAATAACTAAATTTTCAACAACTAACGATCCTAATTTACCTTCAAATAATTAAAACAGACGAAGTTTAAGATAAAAAAGAATTCATTTATATAGAATTCTTTTTTATTTTACTTTAAAAAATTTGCTAAGAAATATTTATTTGATTATAATTATTAAGTATAGGAGAAATTATGACACCATTTGATAATCAAAAATATAAAGAAATACAAATAAGCAAGCTTAAAGAGCGTATAGAAAAATTTGGCAGAGTTTATATGGAAGTTGGTGGAAAGCTTTTTGATGACCACCACG
>CAZYYI010000002.1:0-38862 GCA_964651835.1 uncultured Lachnospiraceae bacterium | reverse complement strand
ATTTGGTGGAGCGATGTTCCTATGATTATTAAAACTTTTATTGAAAGCTATGATTTAAGTGGCAAAACAATTATTCCTTTCTGCACACACGAAGGTAGTGGTTTTGGTAGTAGTAGAACGACTATTGGCAGCTATGCAACTTCAAAAGGCTTTACTTTGAATAATAACGGATTTTCTATTAGCGGCAGCAATGCTAGAAAGGACACTTGTAAAAATACTGTAAAAAATTGGCTTGAAAATAATAATATGATTTAAGTGAAAGAACACCTAATGAAGTAAATCAAACAAATAAGCATAAGAAATGTGTTTCATCTTAGCTGGAGGGCATTTTTAGGCAAAAATGGGCTAAATTTCTATACATTTTGAAAGACCTAAAAACGAACCCCCAAATGAAGAAAATACGACATTTACGAGTGCGATAGAAAAAAGTAAAATGGAAACAAAAAAAAAGCGAGGTTGGATAGAATCCTCGCATTTTTGCTCATTTTATGGGCGTTTTGGTGCGTCCAGAGAGATTCGTAAGGAGCAAGGCATTGCTTGCGACGGAATAGCGAGTGTACATTGACTGACCTGCTTTAATAGCGAGCGTCACAGATGTTGTTATCTCGAAGGACGCTGGATTGAAAAAGGAGTGGACTTGGCCACTCCTTTTGATATGGTGCGTCCAGAGAGATTCGAACTCCCGACCGCTCGGTTCGTAGCCGAGTACTCTATCCAGCTGAGCTACGGTTGCAAGTTTTGTTCAGCAAAGCTATAAAAAAGGGAGGGGATACCACTTTTAAAGTGGCTAAGCTTGCTTGAACATATTAAATAATAGACTTTTTTTTTAATCTTGTCAATAAAATTTATACTCAATATTTTTGTTATATATCATTTAAAATTCACTATTGACTGTGACCTTTTTGCGTGTTATAATGGTTTTATGGAGAATATGAATAAATCTAATAAACAAAAATTAACCCGTTTTGCCAAAAAGTTCAATATAGATACTATTGAAAGACTTGAATTGGTTTTTTCTACTATGGAAAAAGAAATGGTTGAGGGATTTAAACTTTATTATTTAAATAATAAATCTTGTATTGAAGTAGAAGATTATTTAAATAAACCTCGTAATTGGACATCAAGAACTATGCAATTAGTTTACAGTCAGCTTGAGGTTGCTGGCAAATATCCTGAATTTGTTGATGTTGCCAAGGGCTTTGTAGATAATGGACTGGTTGATTATGTAGTTTATAATGAAGAAAAGATTAATGAATTTTTTGATTATGTGCAAGAGTTTACAACCATTCCAAATTTACTTGAAGATTTGCAAATTTTGCCTTCAAAACTGTTCAATATTTTTACAAATTATTATTTTAAAAATGCAACAATTAATAAAACTTCTGAGGAACTTGAAGGTATAAAGCGATATAAATATGCTTCAGTAAAAGCTGAACTTAGAAAAATATTTAATTATAAAGAGCAACTAGAATTTGTGAATTCTATAAAAAAATATTATAAAGAAATTGATGATAAAGAAATTTACTACAATCTTGACCATATTAAAAGTTTGAAGAAAGCAGTAGGTAGCGATAACCTTGATTCTATTTTTAAAGTTTCCATGGGGCTTAGCGAATTTTATATACCTTTATTTGTTGAGTACTATATCAAAGGCAAAACTTTTTATGAAATTGGTGACCAAAGAAATATAAGTAGACAAGCAACCAGTGATTCAATTGGTGTAATTAATAAAATTTTAAATGGCTTTATGCAAATTGAAGATTATGTTTACACTGGTGATTCTGAATTTAAATATTATACAAATTTTACAAGAATTATCAATATCAAAAAAATGATGGGTGAACTTGCTAGTAATCCGCAATTTGTTTTAACGGTTAATGAAAAACTTGTAGGAACAGAACGAATTGTTTTTGAAAATTTAATTATTGATGTTAATGAAGAAAAATTAAAAGCTGCTGGGCTTGGCACTGACAAACAAAGTAGAGATCATATTTGTAGGGTGCTTGTTACTATTAATGATTATGTAAAGAGTTGCAAAAACAATTTTGAAAAAGTAAAAACATTATTGCAAGATAATAATGAAAATTATTCAAAAATAACATATGATGACAATACTATTCAAGATATTGAGTTGTTTTTGGATGATATGCAAAAAAAAGTTTTTCATAGTTTTATAATCGAAGATGAGCCAAAGAGTATAGAAGAATTTTGTGATGAAAATAAAATTGTTTCCAGCGATGCTTTAAATATAATTAATAAAACAAGGAACATAGTTTTTGATGTAATTAAGCGTAAGCAAGAATGTGAGAAATTTATTGAGGCTAACCATGGTGAAGACTTTTTAATTAATGAATTTGGGCCAACTTTAAATGATAGAGAATTTCAAATGTTAATTACATTTTTAATGGATTATCATTACACAAATTTATATAATTCAGCTGAAACAATGGGTATTAGTCGTGATATAATTTATAATATAAAGAAAAGCGTGATTGATAAACTTAATGGTTATGAAACTCAAAAGTCAAATGTTACAAAATTAATTGAAGCTATGGGTGGAGAAGAGGAAGTTTTAAAATTTGCAAATACGTTAGATGAAGATGAAAAATTTATATTATTTGAAATTATCCTTGCTTACAATCCTTTAACTTTAAAGGAAGTTAGCAAAAAAGTTGATTGTGCGATAGCTACTGTCTATACTAAGAAGAAGAAATTGGAAGAAAAAATTGATTTTCTTATAAATGGCGAAAGTGATAGCAAAAAAGAAAAGACAACTGAATAATTAAAAATAACTAAAAAGCATACTATTTGTATGCTTTTTTTGTTTTTTACACTTAAAAATTTTGAATATTTTAAAACTTGTGTTAAAATCTTATTAAATGCAAAGCATTTGATTTAATATGTGCTAGGAGATAATGGTATGAAAGTTAATACAAATTTATATAATGAGCTAAAAGAGAGAGGGCTGCTTTATCAATGTACTGATGAGCAAGCACTTAAAAATATGCTTGAAAGTGGCAAGCCTATAACACTATATGAAGGTACTGACCCAACTGCAGATAGTTTGCATATTGGTCACTGTGTGCCATATACTATTCTTAGACGCTTTCAAAAAGCAGGACACAAAGTTTTGGTTTTAATGGGCGGTGCAACTGCAAGTATTGGTGACCCAACAGGCAAGTCTGAAATGCGACCAATGATGACGGCTGAACAGATTGTAACCAATATCTCAAAAATCAAAAAGACTCTTAGTGTGTTTTTGGATTTTGAAGGTGAAAACCCTGCAATAATTGTTAATAATGCTGACTGGTTTAAAAATCTTAATTATATTGAATTTATGCGTAATATTGGTGTACATTTCAATATTAACAAAATGCTTTCTAATGAAATTTATGCAAACAGACTTAGTGAAGGTGGGCTTTCACTTTTTGAACTTGGTTATATGCCAATGCAAGCTTATGACTTTGTGCATTTAAATAAAGAATATGGCTGCACTTTGCAGTATGGCGGTGCAGACCAGTGGGGTAACATTGCTGCTGGCACAGAGCTTGCAAGAAAACTTAATTTTGTAAATGGCACAAATATCAATTTAATCGGTGCAACAAACCCATTGCTTTTGACTCCAGAGGGCAAAAAGATGGGCAAAACTGAAAGAGGTGCTATTTGGATTGATAAGGATAAAATTTCTGCTTATGATTTTTACCAAGGTATTTATCAAACTCCAGATGCTTGTGTAAAAATGATGTTTGCACTTTTCACTGATTTGCCTATGAGTGAAATTGAAAAACTTATATCAAGTGATATTGTTAGTGCAAAAAAGCGTCTTTGCTATGAAATCACAAAATTTGTTCGTGGCGAAGAAGATGCTATCCTTGCCAAAAATATGAGTGAAAACTTGTTCACTGATGGTGGAGATGATGCACCTGTTGTTGAGATTTCTAAAACCGAAATTGCTGATGGTATGGGCATACTCACTTTGCTTGTCAAAACAAATTTAGCCACAAGCAATGGTGAAACCAGAAGACTTATTCAAAACGGCGGTATAACTGCTGGCGGCGAAAAGGTAACTGACCCAAATTTGAAACTTTTTGAAAAAGACTTTGAAAATGGCTCACTTCTTCTCAAAAAAGGCAAAAAGAGTTTTGTTAAGGTTACAATAAAATAGATATAGGACTAAGATGAAAAAGTTTAAATTTTATCAATTAGTGGTTTTATTACTAATAATATTTTTTGCAATTTGTGGAATATATGGCGTAGTAGGTAACTTCGCCTTTTATTCTTTTTCTGTAACTTCAATTGTAAATGCTGTTTTAACTTTAGTTGTTTGTGGAATATTTTGCATGATTTTTAGTTTTATACTTAAAGCAAGTTTTAATCAAGATAAGAAAACTAAAAAAAGTGTTTCTAAAAATAATCCTGTATATTATGAAAAACTAAAAAATTATGCTAAGTTTTATGAAGAAAAATATAGTGATCAAGAAATAAAAGAATATGAAAAAGAGTACAAAAAAAGTTCTATAAAAAATAAATTAAAATTTAAAATTGATGCAGAAAAATTAAAGAGAATTTGTGGTGCTTTGGCACTATTTATTGCATGTGGAATTGGTTATATTCCATTATTTCTTTTGGGGGCTAATTCAAGTAGCAAGATCAAGAGTTCATCAAACATACCAGTTGAAGCAACAGTAAAGTTTGTTCAAACAGACATTAATGAAGGTGTGCCTAGATATGTTTATGAGGTAGATGGCGAATATTATATTTCACAAAGCGGTGCAAGTTATGGAGCTATTCAGTTCAAAGATGGCTCAAAAACTACAATTTATGTTAATAGGTCTAATCCAGAAATTATATATTGTCCGTCTGACTGTGTAATGACTTACTTTGGTGCAACATTATTTTTAGTTTTTGGAATATTTATTGCTTTGGCGTGTCTTGGTGTGGTTGATAAAGTATCATCAATTGCCGCAATGTTTATGGGCTTTTTGTTTATGCTGTTTGGTGTAAGTTTTATAACTGCGTCAGCACTTGCAAGTGGGTTGCCATTTTATATTCTTGCTTGTAGTGGAACATCTGTTGCTGCTTGTTTGTGTTTTGCTGCTGTAGGATTATTACTATTTGGCTTTGGAATAAAAGAACTATTTGTAAATATTTCTGCTGCAATTCATGTGCGCAAAGATTATAAAAATACTTATAAAGAGGTGTTTGGCAGGAAAAGTATTGATAATCAAAATAGCAATAATAAAGTTAAGAATATTGAAGTTAGCCAAAATGATACATTAGTAGATGGAAAACCAACAGAAAAAAAAACTAAGAAAAAAGAAAAATGCAAAAAGAGGATAAGTTTTTCTAAGGAAAGCTTAGGTATGCTGTTTGCAGGATTACTGTTTGCTGGTGTAGGTATTGTTGTATTAATAACTACAAGTATTATTCCTTTAGCAAAAACCAGAAATATGCAAGAGGTAACAGCAACTGTCACAAGGGTTGAAACTTATTATAACAAAAAGGGAAATCTTTTAGCAGTTTATGATTATACTTATGAGTATAACGGCGAGACTTATGAAAAACATATATCATATGGTCAAAGCCCAGAGCTTGCCCCAAATCAAGGTGATACAATAAAAGTATATATAGATAAAACTAACCCAGATATTGTGTTTGATGATTTAAGAACACCGTGGATATTGCTTCCGGTATCATTAATTTTTGCAATTGTGGGTATTGGACTTACTGGCTTTGGTATACATTGTTCGGTATTTGATGTTATTGAAGATAAAGATAAAAAAGAAAATGAAAAAATAGCAAAATAAAAATATAAGCAGAAATGCTTATATTTTTATTTTTTTACTATTGTTTTTGTGAAGCATAGTCGCTGAAAGAATCTGAACTTTCACAAACTCTGTCAAATTCTGAGCTATTAACAACGATTTTGCCTGGGTTTAAAATTGCAATATTTTCACCATTATTTTCAACATCAATTGCATCAAAACCAAGAATAAGACCAAGTTTTCCGGCATCATTCTCTAATAAGTTTATAAACAAGTTGCTATCAAAAATGTCATCATCTGTAATTTTTACCAAAAACATTGCAAGTTCATTTTCTCTATCATGAAGGAAACTGTCCATAGAAGTTTGACCATTTGATAGACATACAAATTCATTATATAATTCATCTTTGCTGATAATTCGGTTTGAATTTAATTTAAATTTTAAATGGCAAGGCTCGCTACCATCATCATTATAATCTTTGTAACGTTTATTAGCAGCATTAAGATTTTCAGAACAATAAATGCCGTTCGCAAATATACCACCTTCATAATATGGTTTATCTTCAGTTAAAAGTCTTGCAAGATTATCATAGTCGTTTGAGCATTTAAAATATTCTTTGCTAGCTAATTTTTTATAAGCATTTTGCTTGGCAGTTTTAGGTTTGCTGTCTTCAACAAAAACTTCTGTCATATATCTATATATAATATCTGCACTAGTCAAATTACATCTAATATCAATGATATAGTGATTTAGCAATTTTTTATCGTTAGGCAAAATTTCATCAGCTATCAATTGCTTTATGTATTCATGCACTTTTTCTAATTTACTAAGAACAGATAAATTGTTTTTCTTAACCATATGTCACCTCTAATTTTGTTTACCTATGGATTATAACATAAAGGTTAAGTTTCGTAAAGAGGTTTTGAAAAATTTAATTAAAAAAAATTGCGATAAATTCGCAATTAATTTTTAGAAATTTCGATTACTTTGTCAAAAACGGGTTTCATTGTTCCATCTAAATCCAAATAGAAACATCTGCCGTCGTATTTGCCATTATTATGCCTTATTATGTTAAAACCAGAATTTTCAGGTTTGATACTGATTAAAAGTTTATCAAAATTCATACCTCCGTAAAATTTTTCAGTATCAAAAACAAGTTCAATCCAAAAACCTTTTTTAAGTTCTTTTCTGGTCTCTTCATCTAAACTCACACTAAAAGCTGGCATCTCATGAGCACCTTTGATAATAGATTCAAGTGATAAAAGTATCTCTTCATATTTATCGTCGCCCTTACTCAAAGTGGTGCTTGTGTTATCATCATAAACCACTATACTTGTCGCACTTTTAAAAGCATCATTTAAGCTGTTAAAATCTGATTTTTCAGTCATAAATCCTCCAAACAAAAATAGAAAGCACATTGCAATTTTTAATAACATAATTTGTCCTTTCTAATATTATTTGTAATTTTATCAAAATTATTATGTAAAATCAATTTTTTATTATTGACAAGATTATTAATTTAAAGTATTATTAAAATAGATGTACGGGTATGGGGGTATTTAAAATGGCAAATACAAAAAGCAAAACAACAACTGTTCAAAATTCAGAATATGCAGTTGGTGAAGTTTATAATGGTGCAAGCCGTGAAAATGGCTATGTTGTTAAACATCAACAGAGAAGTGAAGCTGCTATCAAAAGCTTGCAAGCAAAACTTAACAAGGCTATTGGTCAAATCAATGGCGTAAAAAAGATGATTGATGACAATAGATACACTACTGATATTTTAACACAGCTTAAAGCTTGTGAAAAAGATATTCAAATGGTAGCGGTTTTAGTTTATCAAGATTTTCTTGAAACAACTGTTACTGACAAAATTAAAAATAATGATAAATCACTTTTGCCAGAAGTTATTGATATGTATAAAAAATTATTGTAATTTTATATATTTTTAGTTGTTACGTAAGAAAAAGTTTTTGCTAAAGTTTGGCAAAAATTTTTTTATAATTTAAAGGAGAAAATATGAAAAAGCAAAAGTTTTATGTTACTGGAATGACGTGTTCAGCTTGTGAGCGTAGCGTAACTAAAGCTGTTAATAAAACTTCTGGAGTGCAAGAAGCAAATGTAAATTTGCTTACTGGCAGTATGGAAGTAGTTTTTGATGAAAGCAAAACTGATAATGATAAGATAATTGCTGCTGTTGAATCAGCTGGATATGGCGCAACTGTTGCTGGCACAAATAATGATAATAAAAATGATGCTGAGCCAGCTGAAAGTAGCAGTTTTAAAACAGCAATAGATAGCCAAAAGCTTGCTTGTAAAAAACTTAAATTAAGAGTAATAATTTCATTTATATTACTTGTGCCATTGCTTTATATTGCTATGGCTCATATGCTAGGTGCTCCTAATTTTTGGTTTTTTGAAGGTAAAGAAAACGCTTTAATTTTGGCACTTGCTCAGCTCATACTTTGCACAGCAATAATCATAATAAATAAAAAATTCTTTGTTTCAGGCTTTAAAGCAATAATTCATCGTTCACCTAATATGGATAGTTTGGTTGCTGTTGGAGCAGGAGCATCTTATATATATAGCATTGTAATACTTTTTATATTAGCTTTTGATATTGGGCACGGAAAATTTGATTCAGCCTTGTCATATGCTCATTCGCTTTATTTTGAATCTGCAGCCACAATACTCACACTGGTTTCACTTGGTAAGTTTTTTGAAAGTAAATCTAAAATTAAAACAACATCTGCCATTCAAAAACTTATGAACTTAGCACCAAAAACTGCAATAGTTCTAAGGGACGGGAAAGAAGTTACTATAAAAGCTGATGAAATTTTAACAGATGACATTTTGGTGATTAAAACAGGTGACACCCTTGTTGTTGATGGAGTTGTTGTTGAGGGTGAAGGCAGGTTAAATCAAGCGGCAATTACTGGCGAATCTAATTCAGTAAAAAAGATAGTGGGCGAGCCAGTTATGTCTGCAAGCGTCTGTGAAAATGGTAGTTTCAAAATGCGTGCTACAAGCGTTGGCAAAAATACTACTCTTGCAAAAATCATTAGGCTGGTTGAAGAAGCTAGTAGCACTAAAGCACCTATTTCAAGAATAGCAGATAAAGTTAGCGGTTGGTTTGTTCCAATTGTTATGTGCATTGCTTTGCTCACGTTTGTTGTTTGGCTTATTGCTGGTGCTACTTTTGGTTTTGCGCTAACCTGTGCGGTAGCAGTGCTTGTTATATCTTGTCCGTGTGCACTTGGGCTTGCAACCCCGGTTGCTATTATGGTTTCTACTGGCAGAGCGGCCAGCCTTGGTTTGCTAATCAAGTCTGCCGAAAGTTTGGAAAAACTGCATAGCATAGACACAATCATATTGGATAAGACTGGCACAATAACAATCGGCAAACCTACTGTTAGAGATGTTGCTATATTTGATAAAAGTATAGATGAAAATAAATTTTTGCAAGACCTAGCAAAACTTGAAGCGTTAAGCAGTCATCCACTTGCAAAAGCAATTGTTTCTGAAATTAATGATTTGCAAAATGATAATGTAAAAACTAATAATTTTGAAGAAATTGCTGGCAAGGGCGTGTGTGCAAAAATTGATGGTGAAATGTACTATGCAGGAAATTTAAAACTTTTAGAAACTAAAGATTTGTTAAAAAGTATAGATTTGGCTTGGGTAAATGAACATACCAATAAATTTGGCAGTGAAGGTAAAACTTCAATCATATTTGTAAAGAACAAAAAATTGCAAGGTATTGTATCAATTTCAGATAAAATAAAAGAAGATAGCAAAATTGCAATACAAAAGCTATTAGACAAAAATTTAAAAGTAGTTATGCTTACTGGTGATAACAAGTTGATTGCAACATCTATTGCGAAAGAGGTTGGTATAACTGAAGTTGTGTCAGATGTTTTGCCAGATGAAAAACTGAGTGTAGTTAAAAAATATCAAGAGCTTGGCTACAAGGTTGCAATGGTGGGTGATGGCATAAATGACTCTCCAGCACTCTCTAAAGCAGATGTGGGCATTGCTGTTAGCAGCGGAAGTGATATAGCAATTGAGTCTGCAGATATAGTGCTAACTGGTTCATCACTTGGTGGAATAAGCACAGCTATTGAACTTTCAAGGGCTACTATTAATAATATTAAAATGAATTTATTTTGGGCGTTTTTCTATAATATACTTGGCATACCTCTTGCGGCAGGAGTATTCTATTCAGTATTTGGCTGGCAATTAAGCCCAATGATAGGTTCGCTTGCAATGAGCTTTAGTTCAGTTTGTGTGGTACTTAATGCTTTAAGATTAAACTTTTTCAAACCAAAACAAAAAACTGCAAAAAATATCAAAAATAATGATAAAATTATAGTTGATGACAAAAATAATAATGAATATAATAAGTTAAAGGAGGATAAAGTTATGACTAAAACAATTAAAATTGAAGGTATGGTTTGTATGCACTGCGTGGGTCATACAAAGTCAGCACTTGAAAAAATTGATGGCGTAAGCGAAGCTCTAGTTAGTTTGGAACAAAACCAAGCAATTATTAAACTTACAAAAGATGTTGATGATAAAACTATTATTAGTGCAGTTGAAGAGGCTGGCTACACAGTTACAGAAATCAAATAACTTTTGTTTATAATAAAATAAAAAATCCAAGTTTGGCTGCCTTGGATTTTTATTATACTTTTTATTTTATTTTTCTCATTGCTCTTAGGGCGTTGAGTACAGCAAGCAGTGCAACGCCAACATCTGCAAGCACTGCAAGCCACATATTGATTAATCCAAAAGCACCAAGTGTAAGCATTAAAACTTTGAATGCTATTGAAAAGATAATATTTTGTTTTGCAATGCGCATTGTCTTTTGAGATTGTTTAATCATAGTGCTGAGTTTGTTTAAGTCATCATTCATAACCAAAACATCAGCGGCTTCAACTGCAACATCACTGCCGTTTAATCCCATCGCAATACCTATGTCAGCAGTTTTAAAAGCAGGGGCATCGTTTATGCCATCACCAATAAAAGCAATTTTGCCTTTATTGTTATTTTTTGTTTCTGCCAAAATTTTGGCTTTGTCCTCTGGCAAAAGTTCATAGTAACAATCATCAATTTTAAGTTTTTCAGCAACTGAGTAAGCTACAGATTTTTTATCACCAGTTAGCATTAATGTTTTATTAACATTTACATTTTTCAATGCTGCTAGGCCATCTATTGCGGTTTCTTTTATTTCATCTTCAATAACTATTGCACCAAGATAATCCTGTTCTCGTGCAATATAGATAATAGTGCCAGTATCATCAACTTGTTCTGCTTCAATGCTACTTTCTTGCATAAGTTTAAAGCTACCAACCAAAATTGTTTTTTTATTGATGATAGCTTTAACACCAAAACCCGCAAGGGTAGAGGTTGATGTTGGTTTTAGTTTAGATAAAGTTTTTATTTCATTTTTAATTGCCATTGCTATTGGGTGTGATGACTCAGTTTCTGCGGCAGCTGCAAGTTCTAGTAGTTCATCTTCACTAACTCCATTAGCTATAACTTTAGTAACTTTAAAATTACCTTTGGTGAGAGTTCCAGTCTTGTCAAATGCTATACAAGTACATTTAGAAAGAGCTTCAATAAAGTTTGCACCTTTAACCAAAATTCCGTTTCTTGACGCTCCGCCAATGCCTGCAAAAAAGGTAAGTGGAATAGATATAACTAAGGCACAAGGGCAAGATATAACAAGCATCATCAAAGCACGCTCAAGCCAGGTAAACCATTCGCCCCCAATAATTATTGGTGGCAAAATTGCAATGAGTACTGCTAATCCAACAACCACTGGTGTATAGATTTTTGCAAATTTTGATATAAATTTTTGTGATTTTGCTTGGTTTTTCTCACTATTGCTGACAATTTCAATTATTTTTGCAACAGTTGATTCGCCGTAAGTGGTGGTAACTTCAACCTTAATAGTACCGGTTAAGTTAACTGAACCAGAAAGCACATTGTCACCTTCAGTCACATCAGCAGGTAAACTTTCGCCAGTTAGGGCAGAGGTGTCTAGGCTGGTTGAACCTTCTAAAATTTTTCCATCAAGTGAAATTTTTTCACCGGCATAAATTATTATTGTTTCGCCAACTTTCACATCTTGAGGGCTTACTTTTAAAATATTTCCATCACGAATAACATTAGCATAGTCTGGTCTAATGTCCATAAGTTTAACAATTGAGTCTTTACTTTTATCCACTGCTTTGTCTTGCAAAAATTCTCCAAGCTGGTAAAGTAGCATAACTGCAACAGCCTCGTGATATTCATTAATGCAAAACGCACCAATACTTGCAATCAGCATTAAAAATTTTTCGCTTTCAAATTCCTTTTTAAAAATACCAACCACAAGCTCAATCAAAATATCGTAGCTAATTATTACAAATGCAACTATATTCATAATAAGTTTAGCTAAATCATTTAAAAATGAAAATAGTGTTAATATAAGCAAAACTGCTGATACAACAATTCTAGCAATTAAAAGTTTTTCTTTATTATCCATACATTACTCCTTAATATGCTCCTGGGCATTTTTCAAAAAGTTTGATACATGGTCATCTGCAAGTGAGTAGTAAACAGTTTTTCCATTACGTCTGCAATCTACAAGGTTTGCTAGTCTAAGCTCTCTTAACTGGTGTGACACTGCCGACTTTGTCATTGAAAGCAAGTTTGCAATATCACAAACGCACATCTCATTGTTATATAATGCCCACGCAATTTTGATTCTGGTTTTATCACCAAGTGCCTTTGCAAATTTGGTTATTGCATCAAACTCTGCACTAGTTAACATTTTGTTTTCTACTTTTGCAACTGTGTCTCTGTGAATAGTGTTGCAATCGCAGTAGTAAGAATTTTTTGTCATAACTTTCTCCTTATTGGTTGTTTTATCCTATTATTTATTATATGCAATTAAATAAAATAGTTGAATGCTTATTCAATTAACACCAATATAATAGTTGAATAACTACTCAATTGTCAAGCAAAAAATAAAAATTTTTTTTAATTATTTATTAAGTTTGCTAGAATATTTGAATATTGACTATATACCAAAAATATGTTATAATTTTGTTATAGGGAAATAATATGGAAGTTGTAAAGAATGAAGAAGCAAGGCGTGTAAACTTAACCAAAATGATTAGGCCAATTGATAACGACAAAAAGAGTGAACTAGCAAATTTGCTTATTAAAACTTTTGGTGAAAAACACGCAGATAAAATTAGAGAAAGGTTAGACCAGACCGAATTTTTCTTTATGGGCAGTAGAAATGAATATATTGATTATGTCAATGAGCAAATAGATAATTTTTTTCAAAAACTTATGTATGACTCAGGTTATAATGATTTTTTTAATAACATTTATTATTGTTTTGTTGAAAAAAGTTTTAAACAACTTGCTATATTATTAGAAAAAGTTGATGCCATTTCAAACTTGAATCCAGAAAATGTAGATGATATGGTTAAAATTTTAGATGAAACGGCTGATTATCCTTGGGTGATTGGGCTACCAGTTGATATTTGCAGAACTCCAGAATGGAAGAGAGCAGTTCAAGAGGCAACAAAAGTTAAGCATAATACTATTGAATATTTATTTACAAGTATAAAAGATAATCTTGATATGGTAGGAGCAGAAAATCAAGCTCGTGGAATGCTATATGCAAATTCCGACTATTTTTTTGTAGAAGATTTGGAAAGAGAACATTTTGGCCTTCAACGAAAACATTTAACAGAAGTTTTGAATGAATTGTCTAGCTGGTCAGGGAAATATATATCATTATTAAAAACCTTGCAAGAAACTTTTAAAATGCCAAAATCTCAAAAAGAAAAATATTTAAAAATTTTATTAGCTCTTTGTGGTGATGAAATTGAGAAAAAAGCCACTAGGGAAGAAATGTTTAACCAGTTCATTGCAAGTGTAGAAAAGAAATATAATGTAAGTTTTGATGTTGCAAAAAAACAATATCAGAAAAGTCTTTATTTAAAAGATAAACCATTGCTGGCTGATTTATGGTCAGTGATAACACCTGAAAAGTTGATTACAATTTATGGTGATTTTAGTTATTATGCTTCTAATTTGGCAGAACTGATTTTAGAAATTAAACACTATCAATATGATAAAAATGTAGAGGAAATTACAAATGAGCTAATAGAAGAACTTGAATTATACAGAGAAGAATGTAAAAATCTTTTTGATAAAATAGACAGCTATTGGGAAACTAAGCAAAGTTCCGGCGTTAAAAATGCTGTCATTAATACTATGGAGGGTGCTGGCAAAGAAGACAAAAAATATGAAGACATATTTTTAGGTGGAGTTAATGATGGAACTATAGATTTTACAAAAAACTTTTGTTCTGTCTATATTAATAATATAGATAATAATTTGGGTGTTCGTTCATTTGTTATGCTTGACATTGGCTCAGCTGATGATACGGTTTTGATTCACGAAAGTATCCATTCTTTAGGAAAAAATATTGTTGGTGTAAGCAAAAAACATTCTTTGGTGGTATTTACGAATGGTCTTGATTATGGTAGTGACCACACAGATTTTAAATGTCCTGATCCTCAAAAATTTCTTGATTATGATTTTGATGCGGCATCTTTGGTTAGGCAAGAACAAAATTCTGATAAAGTGCATTTTATTGAGAAAAATTTTAATGTTTCTGCTGATGTGTTAGGTTATCAATATATTGATGAAGTTGTAACAGAATGGCTTGCTTGTAAAGCTGAAAATAGAGCTCAGAAAAATAACCAAAAATTTCTTAAAAATTCTAATAAATTTTATTGTATATATGTAAATGCATTTAAAGTTATGGAGCCTTTTTTCCAAAAATTTGAAGACCAAATTATTGATGCAAAAATATCTAATACTCCGTTTGAGTTTGTACGTGAGATTGGGTTTGACAATTACTCTAAACTTGGACTAGCATTGCAAGATTTTCTAGAAGCTAAAAGGCGAAGGAAGAGTTTTGATGAAATTTGCGCTAGGGAAGAAAAACTAAATAATATTATATATGTTATTGTAAATGGTTCAGAAAAACAACCAAATGCAGAATAAAGAAAATAAAAAATAACAGTGGTTTTTAGCCACTGCTATTTTTTTACTAAGTTTAATTTATTTGCAAGTTCAGTTAATATTTTTGTTTTGTCACTGCTATAAATCAAAAAACTTATTTTATTTAAGTTTGCTGAAAAGTTATAAAATTTGTTTTTGTTTATGCATAAAATGACGCTTTTAACAACTTTTTCAAATCTTTCAGGATTTGTTACAACAATGGTAACCTTTGTGAGTTTGTCAATGATTGCAAGTGAAATTATATCTCGTTCTAATGAAGAAATTGTTGTTCCACTTTTTTCTGGCTGACTTGAAGATTTTGAAATAAGATCAATTTCATATTCTTTTGCTATGCTACTTGCTCTACTATCAATAACTTTTGCTCCGCCTTCTGCCATAGCAATCATTTCATCATAGCCAACCTCTTTAAGCTTTTTAAAATCAAGTTCTCTTGGGTCACCTGTAAACACACCATTAAAATCTGAATAGATTTCAGGAGTTTGGTTAAACACTGCGCCAATCGCTGCTGCAGTTGTGTCTGAACCGCCACGGCCAAGAGTGGTGATTTCACCTTTGCTGTTTATACCTTGAAAACCTGAAACCACTGCAACTGTATCATTGCTCATTACATTTTCAAGAATGGTTTTATTTAAATAGGCGATTCTGCTATTTGTATGTTCACCGTAAGTTGTTATTTGAAGCTCAAAACCTTGAATGCTTTTTGCAGGCACGCCCATACTATTTAACATCATTGCAAAAATACTGCTTGAAACAGTTTCGCCAGTTGAAAGTAATGTAGCAAGCTCTCTGCTTGTTGTTTTAGTTCCCACAAAGTCCGATGCCAAATCCAAAAGTTTGTCAGTAGAATTTCCCATAGCACTGACCACAACAATTATTTTTTTATCATTTTTATATATTTTTTTGATATATTTGCAGATTTTTTGCATTTTTTCTTTCGTGCTTAAACTTTTTCCACCAAACTTTAATATTCTCATAGTTATATTTTATGATGTCTATTTAATTTTGTGACCTATAAATTCAAAGTGAATATTATAAAATATGGGGGAATAGGTATGAAAAAATTTAATTTGGCTATTGTTGGTGCAAGTGGTTTGGTTGGGTCAACAGTAATTAAGATTTTGCAAGAGGAAGATATTTTAAATAGGTTTAACTTAACACTTTTTGTTTCTGATAAAAGTGCGGGTAAAACAGTGACGATAGCTGGCACGGATTATCGATATATATTACTGAGTAAAAGTGAAGCTCGCAAACATTTTGATTATGTAATAATGTCTGCCGGTGACGACATAAGCAAGGAGTACGCAAATATTTTTGCAGAGTCTGGAACTAAGGTTATAGATAATTCAAATGCGTTTAGAAGGGTAAGTAATGTTCCTTTAGTAGTGCCAGAAATAAATATCAAAAAAATAAAGAGTGATGACAGAATCATTGCTAATCCAAATTGCTCAACTATTCAACTTGTTGTGGTTCTTGATAGGCTCAAAAAACTTGCTGATATTAATAAGGTTATTGTTAGCAGTTATCAGTCAGTTAGTGGGGCAGGAACACAAGCACTTGAAGATTTAAAAAATGGTAGCAAACTTCAAATTACTGAAGGGATAAAAAACAACTTAGTGCCATATATTGGTGAAACCTTAGAAAATGGCTATTGCGTTGAAGAAGATAAGATTATGTTTGAAACAAATAAAATTCTTGAAAGCAATATTGATGTGTCGGCAACAACAGTTCGTGTTCCTGTGCCTTACTGCCATTTAGAAAGTGTCTATGTATATTTTGATAAAGATATAAATTTAAATGAGCTAAATAGTTTGCTTAATACTTCATATATAAAATATAGTACAACTGAAAATTTTTACCCGGTATATTGTGCTGACAGCAATTTAACTTTTGTGTGCAGAATGAGGCTAGTAAGTAGTAAGGAAATTTCCTTTATAATTATTGCAGACAACTTAAGGCGTGGTGCTGCTTATAATGCAGTAGAAATTTTAAAACAATTAACAAAGCTGAGATAAGTTTGCAAAAATTATTAAAATACTAAAATATTTGATATTTCGGCTATAAAAATTATAAACCATCAAATTTATCATAGAGTAAATTATCTTTCTTTTTGTATGATAGATTTGTGAACAAATCCCTAATTAAAAAAATATTAATAGAAGCAATTTATGTAGTTATGCAGTTGGCTTTTTCAAGAATCAATTTATTTGGTTTTTTAAGTCCTGCAGGACTACCTTTTGCTATTGTTAGGCTGCTTTCTGGTGGCAATATTTTTGTTGTTATTGGAGCTTATGCAGTTTCAAAAATTTATACTTTTTGGACCTTGCAGGGACTACTTATAAGTATTTATGAAATTGTATTTTTGGCTCTATTTTACTTTGCTAACGGATATTTCAAAATTAAGAAAAAAACACTCCTTTGTATAGGTTTTATTTTTGCAAGCAATATTTTATATTTTTATTATAGCCTTTTAAGTTTAACTGAGTTCTGGCATTTTTTAGTAGTGCTTGCTTGTGAAATATTACTGCTGTTATACTTTATAAAATTCTTTGCCGTTTCCAAAAACAAATTTATATTTTTTAAGTTCAGTCATAGCGATTATTTAATTTATTCTATTACCATTTTGCTACTGTCTATAGGTATATTCAGCTATAATTTTATAGCAGATTATATAGGTCTTTTTATTATTGCATTTCCTTTGGTTATGCTCTGCAGGCTGCTTCCAACTGAAAAATATTTCACAGTAAGTTTTGGACTTGCCATTGGCGCACTGGTTGCTTGTGGCAATGTTAATTTATTTATTTTTGCAGTGGTCACCACAATTTTAATTCTTGAATTTAAAAATTTCAATAAGTATATATATGCACTAATTACTTCTGTAATTTTTACAATTTTTGCTTGGCTTTTCAGTTTTTATGCAGTTTTTGACATAATTTCATTAACACTTGCAGTTGTTGCATATATAGCTGTTCCAGAAAAGTTAAGATTTCAGCTTGCCAGTGCCTTTGATAAGGATACCTTAAACTTGGCAGTTAATGAACTACAAACAGAAAGTAGTGGAAATATAAAGGCAAGATTACTTTTAATGTCTGAAACTTTTAAAGATATGCAAAATGAATTTAAATACTTGGTAGTTGGCAACATTAGTCGTGAAAAAGCTTGCATAGAACTTGCTACTGATGTAATTAATAAATGTTGTTCAAACTGCGAAAATTTTAAAAATTGCTTTTTTGGAAATATAAATAAAAAAGCACATCTTGAATCGGTGTTAAGAAAAGCTATTGAAAACGGTGGGGCTACAAGTGATGATTTGCCAAGTGGTATGCAAGCTTATTGCACCAAGTCAGGTGTGATGATAAGTGAAATTAACCAAACAGCCAAAATGTATTTGTCCTATGAAACCGCGATGAAGGCAGAGGACGTAAGCAAACTTGTTATTGCTGGCGAGCTTGGTAATTTTTCTGACATATTTGCAGATTTTTCACGAGGGGTTGTAAGCGATTTAAAATTTAATGACAGGTTGGCTGTTATATTAAAAGATAAATTGAATTCATTGATGATTGATGCAAAAGAAGTGCTGATTTCCGAGAATGAATCTGGCATTGACATGGTACTCGCCGTAATTGTCAATGAACATATAATGAAAAAAGAAGTTATTGATGCAATTAGGTCAGTAACAAAAATTAATTTCAAAATGCAAAAAGTTAAGCATCTAGAATTTGCTGGGCTAAGCCTTGCAAAGTTTATTCCACTTCCTGCAATCAAAGTTGACTTTTCGGTAGCAACAAAAGCAAAAGATGGTCAAAATGGCGACAACGTTGTGGTAACTAAACTTTCTGAAAATAAATTTTTTGTAGCTATCGCTGACGGAATGGGACACGGTGAGGGCGCAAGCAGAATTTCAAGCATGGTGCTTAAACTTTTGCAGTCGCTATTTATGGTGGGGCTCAAAGATGAGCTTATACTTGAATCAGTGAACAAGCTTTTGCTTCCAGCGGGTCTTGATAACTTTACCACCCTTGATGCCTGCGTGATTGATGCTGATAAAATGATTTGTGAATTTATAAAACTTGGTTCAAGCGTAACTGCCATAAAGCATCAAGGCACTTCGGAACTTGTTGTGTCTGATAGTTTGCCTATAGGTATTGTTCAAAACCTCAAGCCAACAATAACAAGAAAACCAATAACAGCTGGTGATATGATATTTATTGCAAGTGATGGCGTTGTTGACAGTTTTTCTTCAATAGAAGAGTATAAGTGTTTTATAAATGATAGCAAAATTTACAATGTTCAAAAATTTTTGGAAGATGTTATCTCAGATGCAGAGGCTCAAAGTAAACATAGTGATGATATGACGATTATAGGCATAAATTTATTGAAAAATAAATAAAAATAGTTTATCATAGTTATAGGAGTAACTATGTTAGAGTATTTGATTGATGATAGCCTTGTGCAAAGTGATGATAAGATTGCTGTTGGGGTAAGTGGTGGCGTAGATAGTATGCTGCTTCTTTGGGCATTGCTTGACAAACAAAAAAAAGTTGGTTTTTATTTAAAAGTAATCAATGTAAATCACAATTTAAGAGGTGACGAAAGTGACGCTGACAGCAAGTTTGTTAGTGACTTTTGTGATAAGAAAAAAGTTCCTTGTGAAATTTTGAGTGTCAATGTAAATAAGCTAAAAGAAGAAAATAATTATACTCTTGAAGAGGCTGCAAGAAATGCAAGATTTGATGCAATTTTTAGTCAGATGAAAAAGGACGGGCTAAACAAATTGTTTCTTGCTCATCATAAAAACGACCAAGCAGAAACCGTGCTTATGCATATCTTTCGTGGTGCAGGCTTGTCTGGTGCTTGCGGTATTCGTGAAAATGATATTATATTTAGACCTCTTATTAATTTAAAAAGAAGTGAGATTGATAAACTAGCTAAAGAGTATGGCATAAAATTTGTTACAGATAGTAGCAATAGTGATAACAAGTTTACTCGCAATTTTTTGCGTAATAAAATAATTCCAGAAATTGAAAAGGTTTATCCAACTGTTGTTGATTCTATTGCAGATTTCGCAAAAAAATGCAATGAAGTGCAAAAATTTATCGAAAAACAGGTCAAAAATGAGCTTGTTTTGCAAAAAAAAGATGAAGTTTTGATTGAACTTCAAGCATTTAATAATGAAAATTTTATTGTTCGTGAATATTTAAAGTTGGCTTTTAGTAAACTTGGTGTATGTTCTGATATTGAAGATAAGCACTATAATATGCTTATAAAACTTGCTGGCGAAAAGGTTAATACAACTATTGATTTGCCACATAAGCTTACTGCAAGAAAAAGTTATACCACAGTTCAAATTTTCAAAAAAGGTAAAAAAGTTGATAAAATATCTGAGCTGAATTTTACAGTTGGGGAAATTGTTTTTGAAGGCTATGGCAAAATAAAAGCAACCAAGATTGATGCTTATAGTGTTAATTATGGCGATGGTACGCTTTATGTTGATATAAGCAAAATTCCTACCGACGCTGTTTGGAGAAAGAGAGATGTCGGTGATAAGTTTACAATGCTTGGCACTGGCACAAAGTCGCTAAGCGATTATTATACTGACAAAAAAACTGAGTACGATTTAAGAAATAATCTTCCAGTGCTTGCAAGTGGAAATAAGGTGCTAGTTATTGCGGGTAAAGACATAAGTGAACTTGTTAAAGTTGACAGCACAACAGATACCATTATTAAATTAGAATTTTTTAATGATATATAGATTTTAGTTTTATAAAGGTAATAAACAAGTTGACAAGTTATATATATTTAAAATATAATTAAGCATATAAGTGTAGGAGTTTTAGATGTTTAAAAAAAGATTATCAATATTTAAACTTATTGGTTTAGCGCTGGTAACTGCAGTGGTACTTTTTCTTTTATTCAAAGCATCTATTACAGGCAGTATAATTTAATGAAGAAAAAAAGAACTAACATTTTAATAAAAATACTAATCACTTTATGTATAATCGCTGCAATTTTTACTGGCGGTTACTTTTTTCTTGATAAATTAATTGTTCCTAAATATTTCTCATCTTACGGTATTAATGGTATGGGCGATTTGGTGGGCGTTGTTACTTCACTTTACAAGTCACCAAAAGAAGCCGATATTGTAAAAAAACCATATACTGAAAAAGACCTTAGAGATTCAATTGATATTTTAATCGATAGTGGATATAAGCTAGATAAAAATGGTGAGATGATTGAAAAAGACTTTAATGAGTTTAAAAAGGATGCAAGCCCAGTAGAACTCACTGATAGGCAGTTCGCCGCACTTTGTAATAAACTTATTTCTACTGGTATTTTGGTAAATACTCTGCCAAATCTTAAGTATTTGAATGTGCTTAACATCACGCTTCTTGAAATGGACGTTGAGCCAAATTTAGATAAACCAGCTGAAGATGGTGAGGGTTACCTTGGTGCAAATATTGGCTTTATTATCAAAATTAATACTGTAGATATTCGTGAACAAATTGCAAAACAAATGGATACTCCAATCTTCTTGCTTAATATGATTATTCCAGATACTTTGTATTTTACTGTTAACTATGATATTGATTTAACTGATGAAACAACACGTTCAAACGCAACCATTGCAATCAATGGCAGAACAGAAAAACAGAGTGAAATTTTAATCAATCTTCTTATTGAATTTATTTTCCCTGAAGAAGATAAAATGAATGCAACCAAGTTTACTGAAGCATTATCTGATATATTGTCTAAGGGTATAGATGTGTTTGGTGATTGTAAATTTGTTGATGGCCTTGGTGAAAAAGGACTTCAAAATGGAATATTATTAATACCATAATAAAAACCACTTAAAATAAATTAAGTGGTTTTTTTTTATTAGGCTTTCTTTTCTTTTATAAAAAGTTTGCCAATTTCAACAAGTGGAATAATTGATAAACTGCTCAGTGAAACAATAAGCCACTGTGTTCCATTAAGTGCAACCAAGCCAAACATACTAGCTAGTGCTGGCACAAAGTAAACCGCAAGTATCATTGCAAGAAGTAGCAAGAAACTAAAGTTGAAGAAATGGTTTTTAAAGATATTAATTTTAAATATACTTTTTTCACTCTTGCAGTTAATTGCGTGAATAATTTGCATCAAACAGATGGTCATAAATGACATAGTGCTAGCGATTTCGTTTCCGAAAAAGTTTTTAGCACAAACAAACATTACAAGTACCATAAGTGATTGAATAAAGCCTTGATAGATAATAGATGTTCCAATCACGCCAGAAAGTAGAGATTTAGATGAATCACGAGGTGGCTGGTCCATAATATTTTTTTCTGGAGCTTCAATTCCAAGTGCAAAGGCTGGCAAGCTGTCTGTTACCAAATTTATAAACAGTATCTGTGCTGGTAGCAAAAATACTGCATCTGGCACAACAAGGCTTGTTACAAATATGCCCAAAACTTCAACTATGTTTGTTGAAAGTAAAAATAGTATGGTTTTGGCAATGTTTTGATAGATTGTTCTACCTTCTTCAATTGCAACGGCAATGGTTGCAAAGTTGTCATCTGCAACAATCATATCAGAAACTTCTTTAGTTACATCAGTGCCGGTTATGCCCATACAAGCACCAATGTTTGCTGACTTTATGCTTGGTGCGTCGTTAACGCCGTCACCAGTCATAGCGACAATGTTTCCACGTTTTTTAAGTGCTTTTACAATTCTAAGTTTATGGTCAGGTGTTACTCTTGCAAAAACTGAGTATTTGTCAATAATTTTTGTAAGTTCATTTTCTTTAAGTTTGTCTAGCTCACCGCCAGTCATAACTTCTTTTTTATTATCTGTGATACCTAAACTCTTTGCTATAGCAAAAGCTGTGGTAGGGTAGTCACCAGTAATCATAACGGTTTTAAGCCCGGCTTTTTTACACTTTTTTATTGCCTTTAAAGCCTCAGGTCTTGGTGGGTCAATTATTCCTAAAAATCCAATAAAAATTAATCCATTATTATCATTAACTGAGTTTTCAAAACCTGTGGCAAAAGCAATAACACGTTCGCCACTACTGCAAACAGTTTCATTTGCTTGCATAATTTTATGAATCATAGCCTCTGTCATTGGCTTAACTTGACCATCAATCAAAATATGTGTACATCTTTTTGTTATATAGTCAATAGCACCTTTTTCATAATATGTTAACTTGCCATCGTTGCTTGTAACAGTGCCCATTGTCTTTTTGGTTGAGTTAAATTCATCAAGCCTAATAAGTTTGTTCTCTGATTTAATAGCTTTAGTATCAATATTTAAATCACTCAAAAATTTTATAATAGCGGTTTCTGTTGCATCGGCTATTATTTTGCCAGAGTCATCAATATTTGCTGTGTTGCAAATTGCTCCTGCATCAAGAATTGGTTTAACTATATTTGCATTTACTTCATTGTCTTTATAGACTTTGTCGCCAAAGTAAATATGTTTTACAGTCATTTCATTTTTGGTGAGAGTTCCAGTTTTGTCACTACAAATTACATTGCAACAGCCAAGGGTTTCAACTGCACTAAGTTTTTTAATGATGGCATTTTTTCTAGCAAGCCTTTGAACACCAAGCGCCATAATAATGGTTATTACTGCTGGCAAACTTTCAGGTATTGCCGCAACGGCTAGGGCAACAGCGGTAAGCAATGCTTGAAGCACGCTTACATTTTTAGCAATAAATATTTGAACTAAAAATACAACAAAGGTTATGCCAAGCACACCAAAAGTGATGACTTTGCCAATTTTGTCAATATTCTTTTCAAGAGGTGTTTTTTCTTTGATTGAGGTGCTGAGCACCTTTGCAATTTTGCCAAGTTCTGTAGCTTTACCAACTGCAACTACCACACCTTTTGCTGAGCCAGAAGTTATTGTTGTGCCTGAAAAGCACATATTTTCTTGCTCGGCAAGTGGCACATTATTTTTTGAAATTGTGCTTGCTGATTTTGATACAGATTGGCTTTCACCAGTAAGTGAACTTTCATTAACTTTGAGGGAGTTTGTTTCAATAAGTCGTAAGTCTGCTGGCACAGAGTCACCAGCTTTAAGCACAACAATATCACCAACAACAACTTCGTGTACTTTAACTTTAACAAGCTGACCGTCTCTAATAACTTTGGCAAAAGGTTCGGTTGATTTTGCGAGTGCTGCAAGCGCATTTTCTGCTTTTTGCTCTTGAATAACACCAACAATTGCGTTTATAAGCACGATAGCAAAAATAAGTAATCCTTCAAAAACATTTTCATAATTTTGTTCCAAAATGGCGCTTGCCTCTGAAATTATTGCTGAAAGCAACAAAATTATAATCATTATATTTTTGAATTGTAAAAGTAGCCTTTTAAAAAAGCCATTCTTTTTTTGTTTGTCTAGTTCATTTATACCATAAGTTTGGGTTCTTGTTTCGCAGCTAGTTGAACTTATGCCATTTTTGCTACTTTTAAATTCTGATAGTACATCTCTGTAATCTTTATTATAATAAGCCAATTTTTGCACTCCTATGTATTAAACAAATATGTTTAAGCCATAAAAAAAATGCAAAAAACTTTGCATTTAATTTTAAATTTGGCTATTCAATTTATTAATAATCATAGTTATTTAATATTTCATTATAGGATTTACTATTAAACTTGCTTGGGTTAGAAGCCTTGTATTTTGCAGCGTTTTCAGAAACTAAAGTTTTTGTGCTTAATGGAAGTTTAATGGTTTCAAAAGCACGGTTTTCAAGAGCATTAATGATGCCGTCATCTTTCATCGATCTTGTAAAATCTGTGCCAACAACTATGTGGTCAACAATAGTTATGTCATTAAGCAAACAACTGCACATAACTTTGTAGGTAAAAGCAATATCTTCATCTGACATTTCGCCAAGGCCAATAGGGTGATTATGACTGATTATTATTTGATTGCAATGCTGTTCAATAGCAAATTCAGTAATGTTTCTGATTTGTATTGGCACTTCATCTGCTGAACCAGTATTTATACATTTATATTTAATAACTTTATTATCTTTGCCTAAACAAATAACATAAAATTGTTCAACATTGACACCAACAAAAAGCCTCTTGCAAAATGTTTTGGTTTTGTCTGTTGTATCTAAAACTTCTTTTTCTTCTGGTAAATTAGTGTAATGCATAAATCCGTTTATTATATGAATAAGCAGAGCTGTGTTATCTTTGATGCCATTAACTTTTTTAAGATCCGACATTTTTGCATTAAGTATATTTTTGATATTTCCAAATTTATTCAAAAGTTCGTGTGCAATTGGGTTGGTATCTTTTTGTGGTATACCATAAAACAGCAAAAGCTCAATCATTTGAACATCACTAAGTGTTTCAATACCACTTTTAATACACTGGGCTTTAAGTCTGCTTCTGTGATTTTTATGAACATTGCTATCTGCTTTCAGTTTCTTTAAACTTGCAGTTTTAGATTGCTCAACACTTGATTTTTCTTCAGCTGACTTTAACCTAGTTATTGCCTTTAAGTTTTTAGTTGCTTTTATAAAATTATCGCTTCTAACATAGCCAGATGCTCTAATCTCATCACGCTTTCTGGTTGTAGACGCAACTTTATCATTTGTTACAGTTTGTCTTAAATCCATAATTTTTCCTTTGTATTCCTTGCGCTAATTATATCATATATTATAAATATAATAAAATAAATAATAAAAAATTTGCATTATTTTTCGATATAATTTGCATAAATAAAAATTTTGAATTATAATGTTATATTATGTAAAGGAGTATTTATGTTAAAGCTTTTAAAGTATTTAAAAAAGAAGGAATGGTTGATTGCACTTCTTTCAGTAGGCTTTATAGTGCTTCAAGTCTGGCTTGAACTTAAAGTTCCAGAATATATGAGCACAATAACAAGGCTTGTTGAAACAGAAGGCAGTAGTATGAGTGAAATTCTCAAAAATGGCGGATTTATGCTTGCCTGTGCAGCTGCGAGTGTTGTGACATCTGTTATTGTTGGTTACTTTGCCGCAAGGCTTGCTTCAAGGCTTGCAAAAAGACTTCGTGCGCTTGTGTTTAATAAAGTTATCAACTTTTCAGATGCCGAAATCAAACGCTTTTCAACTGCAAGTTTGATTACAAGAACAACCAATGATGTTAGCCAAGTTCAAATGATTGTTGCAATGGGACTTCAACTTTTAATCAAAGCACCAATTATGGCAGTTTGGGCAATTTGCAAAATCGTAGGCAAGGGTTGGCAATGGACGGCTGCAACTGCAATAGCTGTTGTGTTTATGCTTGTAGTTATGGTTGTTATTATTTTGGTTGCAATGCCAAAATTCAAAAAAATTCAAGATTTAACTGATAATCTTAACAAAGTTACCAGAGAAAACCTTACTGGTGTCAGAGTAGTTAGAGCTTATAATGCAGAAAATTACCAAGAGAATAAATTTGAAAAGGTGAATACAGATATCACAAAAAATCATCTTTTTACAAACAAATTTATGGCTCTTATTGACCCCGTTATCAATTTGATAATGAGTGGACTTCCACTTGCAATCTATATGATTGGCGCATATTTAATTAGTAATGCTGGCATAATTGACAAATTATTTTTGTTCAGTGATATGGTAGTATTCAGTTCATATGCAATTCAAGTTGTAATGAGTTTTCTATTTCTAGTTATGATATTTATTATGCTTCCAAGAGCAGAGGTTTCTGCAAAGCGTATTAATGAAGTGCTTGAAACAAAACCATCAATAATTTCTGGCGAGGGTAAAGATTTACCAATCAAAACTGGTGAAGTTCAATTTGTCAATGTTGGCTTCAAATATCCAGATGCTGAAGAGTATGTGCTTCATGATGTAAGTTTTAAAGCTGAAAAAGGTCAAACTATTGCATTTATCGGTTCAACTGGCAGTGGCAAAAGTACCCTTATCAATCTTGTGCCAAGGCTGTATGATGCAACCGAGGGTCAAGTTATTGTTGACGGTGTCAATGTAAAAGATTACAAGATTGCAGACCTTAATAACAAAATTGGTTACATTGCTCAAAAAGCAATTCTATTTTCTGGTACTATCAAAGAAAATTTAACTTTTGGAAATGTAGATGGCAATAAACCAACGGATAGTGACATTGACTTGGCACTTGATATCGCACAATCAAAATTTGTTAAAAAGCTTCCAGAAAAATTAGATGCACCTGTTGACCAAGGCGGAAAGAATTTTTCTGGTGGACAAAAGCAAAGGCTTGCAATTGCAAGGGCTCTTGCAAGAAAACCTGAAATATTAATTTTTGATGACAGCTTTTCTGCACTTGACTATAAAACTGACAAATTGCTCAGAACAGCGCTTCAGGAAAAGTCGAAAGATACTACATGTTTAATTGTTGCACAACGTATTGGTACAATCAAAAATGCCGATAAAATTATTGTGCTTGACAGTGGCAGAGTTGTTGGTGAGGGAACACACGACGAACTTATGAAAAATTGTAGTGTCTATAAAGAAATCGCACTTTCACAGCTTAGCAAGGAGGAACTGAAAAATGCCTAGAATGAATCAAAGAGCTGGTGAAAGACCAAAAAATATGAAAAAATCCATAGGAAAACTTTTTAGATATTTACATGGATTTTTACCACTTATTATTATTTCTTTAATTTTAATTATTGCTAGCACAGTGTTCAGGCTTGTTGGTCCAAGCCAACTTTCAAGGATGACGGATATTATCCAACAAGCACTTCCAGTGTTTGAAGAGGGTTCACTTATTCCAGTATCGCTTGGCGTGAGCTACGAAATGAGCCAAATTATAAACATTGGTATCGTTTTAATTGTGCTATATGTTATGGGCTTTGCAAGCACCTATATTGCTAATGTGTTGATGGGCAAAGTTTGTTTTAAAATGAGCCAAAATCTCAGAGGCGAGCTTTCAAATAAAATCAACAAAATTCCACTTTCAAGTTTAGATAAAACACCTTATGGTGATGTGCTTTCTGTTATGACTAATGATATTGATACCATTGGTCAAACTTTGCATCAAAGTGTTTCTGGTCTTGTTGGTGCAATCGTGTTGTTTATTGGTTCGCTCATTATGATGTTTGTTACAAACTGGATAATGGCACTTGCTGCAATCGGCTCAACAATACTTGGCTTTGTTTTAATGTTTTTAATTGTATCAAAATCTCAAAAATATTTCATTCAGCAACAAAACAGACTTGGTGAATTAGACGGCGTTGTTGAAGAAGTTTATTCAGGTCAAACAATTGTCAAAACTTATAATGCTTTGGAAGAAACTTCTGAAAAATTTGACAAAGTTAACGACAAGCTTTACAAAGCATCGTGGAAATCACAATTTATATCAGGTATAATGCAACCGCTTATGAGCTTTATTGGCAACTTTGGCTATGTTGTTGTGTGCGTGCTTGGTGCTGTGCTTGCAAAAAACGGCACTATCAGTTTTGGTGTTATTGTGTCATTTATGATTTATATTCGATATTTCACAAACCCACTTTCACAAATTGCACAGGCAATGACTAATATTCAAACAGCAGCCGCTGCTAGTGAAAGGGTATTTAACTTTTTGGAACAAGATGAACTTGCTGATGAATCACATAAAAATGTTGAACTGCCAGAAACAATCACTGGTGAAGTTACTATCAAAAATGTAAAATTTGGTTATGATGAGGGCAGAGAGATTATCCATGACTTTTCTGCAAATATCAAACCTGGTCAAAAGGTTGCAATAGTTGGACCAACTGGTGCTGGTAAAACAACAATAGTTAACCTTTTAATGCGATTTTATGAGGTGAACTCTGGTGACATCTTGATTGATGGCGTATCAATAAAAGATATGAAAGCAAGCCAGCTTCGTAATATCTTTTCAATGGTGCTTCAAGATACTTGGCTGTTTGAAGGTACAATTCGTGAAAACTTAATTTACAATAAATCAGGTATAACAGATGAAGATTTGGATAGGGTATGTGTGGCTTGCGGGCTTGACCACTTTATAAAAACTCTTCCAAATGGTTATGACACAGTGCTTTCAGATGAAACCAATGTTTCTGTTGGTCAAAAGCAGTTGCTTACAATTGCTCGTGCGATGCTTCAAAATACTCCAATGCTAATTTTGGACGAGGCAACCAGCAATGTTGATACTCGTACTGAGGAACTCATCCAGTCAGCAATGGATAAACTAACCACTGGCAGAACAAGTTTTGTTATTGCACATCGTCTTTCAACTATCAAAAATGCAGATCTGATTTTGGTACTTAAAGATGGTGATGTTATTGAAAGTGGCAATCATAAAGCACTCATCAAGCAAGGCGGATTTTATGCGGAGTTATATAACTCACAATTCTCACTCAACGGTCTAAACGGCGAAAATTAAACGGCGAAAATTAGGCATCTTGCTTTGTTCTTTAAAAAAATCTCACACAATCACGTACTATTTTGTACGCTCATGCGTGAGATTTTTTTAGTGCCTCGCAATATACCCAATTTTCGCCGTTTAACAGTTGTAAGATTACTCAGTCAATTTTCGCCGTTTAATAATAGTACGCCGTTTTTAATCTTCAAGACCTATTAAATAATCGGAAGTAACGCCAAAATAAGTTGCAATGGTAATAATTACTTCTACATTAGGCAATCTTTGTCCACATTCCCATAATGCTATTGCACTTTGGCTTAATCCTGTGGCTTTTGATAATTCTATTTGAGTTAATCCTTTTTCGATGCGTAACTCTTTTAATCTTTCATTAAATTTTGATTTTATGTTTTCCATATTTATATTTTATTTCAAATGCAATAATTTTGCTTGATTTATTGCAATTGCAATATTATAATAATATTACAAATGCAATAATATGCAAAATATAATTTAGGAGATGATATATGAAACACAAATCAGCAATAGCGCAAATGTATTTTAGGGAAAGAGGCACATGTGAAGATGTGCCCACAAGTAAAGAATATTTTAGGCTTATTGATATTGCAAATAAAATTCAAGAAGATTTTTTAGAAAAATTAAATGGAGATGAAGAACTTATAAAGCTTTACAACAAAAACATAGATGCATTAATGGAAGCACAATGTGAAGATAGCGACAACCATTTTTTTGAGGGTTTTAGGTTTGGTGTGCTTATGGGGTTAGATATTGCAAATGAAAATCCTAGTAGCGAAAATTAAACGATATGCTGTGTTACTGCTAAAATTTATAGATAGTCATGTAGAATTTACTACACTCCTGCCTATAAATTTTTTTGTGCCTTGCCTCTCATTTAATTTACATTGCTAGGAAAGTAAAATTTTTTTTCAAATTCATGTCAGGGGTTTGTGACTTTTGGCAAATTTCTTGTTATACTAGGTGTGAACGAAGGGGCGGGAGTTAGGTGCAGGGAAGAGGGGGAAAATTTAAGCCCTTTTAAATAAATTATTTTGTAAGTAAAATTTAATATTTTAATAAAATTTTGGGTAAAAATTAAATTTACATTATATTTGGTTGCGAAAGATTTAAAAAAAATATAAAATAGTTTTATGAAAGATGAAGTTAGTATAATGTCGAAGTGCCAAAATTGCGGAAGTGAGCTTTGGTATAATCCTAAAGAAAAATGTTTGACATGCAAGTATTGTGAGTCAAATTATTTTTTGCCGAAAAAAAAGGACGATGCAGTTATTGTTCGTCAGTATAGTAAGGATTTTCACCCTAATCAGCTTAACCGCATGCTTGAAGCTTACAGATGCAACAATTGCAAATCAACTTATTTTATGAGTTATGAGGGTACATCAAAAAAATGTCCAAACTGCGGTGGTTCATCTTGTACACTTGTTGAAAGTGATGGTTACTGTGCAGACGCAATTATTCCATTTAAAATAACCAAAGAAGAAGCATCAAAAAAGTTTTTAGAGCATATAAGTCACAAGTTTGGTGAAAAGAAAAAACTTAAAAAATTTGCTATCAACAATAACTTGATGGGTGTGTATGTTCCTGTTTGGAATTTTTCATTTAATGTTAGTGGAACTTACGGGGCAACAGCAACTGAACTCAGAAAAGATGCTTCTGGCAGTTACTATAGTGTTGCAAAACCTGTGTTTGGTGAAAAATTTAAAAGGGTAAAATCTCTTGATAAAGCAGCATCTGGCATAGAGGACGATGGCTTTTTGGAACTTTTTGATGAAACCGATTATGCAGAACTTATACCATATTCTCCAGAGTATACTTATGGTTATAGGGTAGATAGTATAGATAAAAATATCCACGAATATTATAACAAAATCACTAAAGAGGCTGAATCAATACTTGAAGATGAAATGAAAAAGAATGTTCTTTCAAGATTTAAGGAAGTTCGAGATATTATGGTAGAAGCCAAGGCAGAAGATGTATTTTTTAACTTTGCATATGTTCCAGTTTATGTTAACACCTTTACCTACAAAGGCAAAGTATATAAAACATATATTAGCGGAACAACCGGCAAAACGATTGGCAAAGTTCCACGCAGTATTGGTAAATATGTAAAAATCTTTCTTGGTGTTGCAGCCGCCGCTCTTGTTGCAGCAGCTATATACTTTTTTCTAAAATAAAAATCCATATTTTGTATGGATTTTTTATTGTATTAAAATTTCAACTTTTATTGAATTATCAACCAAGTTTTTAAAATCACGACTTGTGTTTTTATCTCCAGTTCCATCTAAAAGCCCATAGTGAACAGGAATTGCTACTTTTGGTTTAATAATGTTTGTGAGTTCGGCAGCTTCTGAGTAGTTCATTGTAAATGTGCTACCGATAGGGAGTGTTAAAATATCTACTTTAAGTTTTTCAAGTTCTGGTGTTAAGTCAGTATCGCCCAAAACTGCAAAACTTGTATTATTTTTAGTAACTTTAAATCCTAACCAGCCATTTTCTTTTGGGTGGAATTTTTTGATTTTGTTATAGGCTGGCAAAACTTCAATGTTCATATCATCAAGTTTTAAAGTTTGGTTGGGTTTTACCACAATAACTTTATTAACACTAAAATTTTTAATAATCTCATTTTCGGCATCTTTTGGGATAACGAAAGTTGTTTTTTCATCTGCAACTTTTTTGATATCATCAATACTCAAATGGTCAAAATGTGTGTGGGTGATAAAAACAAACTTTGCAGTTTTATCTGTAACTTTTTGGCTCATAATTTTGCCAGTTTCAGTATTGTAAGCATTATAGTTTTTATCATCAATGTTATATGGGTCAAAAAACATATCATCAATTTTTATTGAACTATGACAATTTACGGTTATCAACATATAGCCTCCTAATTTACAATTAAATTATAACTTAAAAATTACATATCAACAACTAAATTTATACAATGATTATCGTTTGCCAAAAAATCTTATTTTGTGTATAATTTAAGGTGTACGATTGGAGAATTATACGAAAGATGGAATTTTATACTAAAATATTTAAAAAAGAGGGCGTTTTTTTAGGGGTTGATGTTGGTTCAACCACTATTAAACTTGCACTTTTTGAAGATAATAAACTCATCTATAATTGCTATGAAAGGCACTTGTCACTAATCAAGCAAAAGGTTGTTGAACAGCTAAAAAAAATTGAGCCATTGATTAGCGGCAAACCTTTAAAAATTGCATTTTCTGGGTCATCTGGTATGGGCGTTGCTAATGAACTTGGGCTTCCTTTTGTTCAAGAAGTTTTTGCAACTAGCGAACTTGTCAAAACTTTGCAAAGCGATACAAGCGTTGTTATTGAACTTGGCGGTGAAGATGCCAAGGTTATCTTTTTTGATGGCGGAACTGATGAGCGTATGAATGGTACTTGTGCAGGTGGCACAGGTGCTTTTATCGACCAAATGGCAACCCTTATGAATGTGACAAGCAGTGAACTTGATGAGCTTAGCCTTAAAAGTGAAAAGTTGTATCCAATTGCTTCAAGATGCGGTGTGTTTGCAAAATCAGATATTCAGCCACTCTTAAATCAAGGTGCTAGAAAAGAAGACATTGCAGCAAGTATATATCAAAGTATTGTTAGCCAAACAATTTCAGGGCTTGCCCAAGGCAGAAAGATTGAGGGTAAGGTAATGTTTTTGGGTGGTCCACTTTATTTTTGCAAAGGGCTTAGAAGGCAGTTTGTAAAAACATTAAATTTAACAGAAGAAACCGCAATATTTCCAGAATATGCGCCTATTTCGGTTGCTATTGGTGCAAGCATTTATGCATCTAAGCAGAAAGAGGTTTTTGAAATTGATGAACTTATCACAAAAGTAAAAAACAAAACAACAACAAAAAAACTTACAAAAACAATTGCTCCACTCTTTGCTGATGAAAAGGAGTATGCAGATTTTTTAAAGCGTCATCAAAAGGCAACGGTAGAAGAACTTAATATAAAAGAATATAGCGGTAAAGCATATCTTGGTATTGATTGCGGAAGCACAACCACAAAGCTTGTTTTAATTTCTGAAGATAACAAGTTACTTTATAGTTATTATAACTCAAATCAAGGTGACCCAGTTGAAATTATTAAAGCTGAACTTATAAAAATTTATGAACTTATAGATAATAGAATAACAATTTGTGGAAGCGTTGTAACTGGTTATGGTGAAGAGCTTATAAGAAAAGCTTTTGGTGTTGATGCTGGGCTTGTTGAAACTCTTGCTCACTATACTGCTGCAAAACACTTTAATCCGCAGGTTGACTATATTTTGGACATCGGCGGTCAAGATATCAAGTGTTTTAAGATTAGGAAAAACTCAATAGACAGCATAAACTTGAATGAGGCTTGCTCATCTGGTTGTGGTTCGTTTATTGAAACTTTTGCAAAATCACTAGGCTACAGTGTGAAAGATTTTGCAGAACTTGCAATCTTTGCAAAAAATCCTGTTGACCTTGGTTCAAGGTGTACAGTGTTTATGAACTCATCTGTAAAGCAAGCACAAAAAGATGGGGCAGAGGTTGGTGATATTTCTGCGGGACTGTCTATCAGTGTTGTTAAAAATGCTATTTATAAAGTTATTCGTGAAGCATCTGCTCAAGCACTTGGCAAAAATATAATTGTGCAAGGCGGAACATTTTTGAATAACGCAGTGCTACGTGCCTTTGAAAGAGAAATTGGCAGAGATGTTATCCGCCCAGTAATATCAGGGCTTATGGGTGCATACGGTTCAGCCCTCTATGCAAAATCACTTAGCAATGGCAAATCATCGCTAAAATCAAGAGAGGAACTTAAAGAATTTACACACACCTCAAAAATGGTTAAGTGTAATGGTTGTGGTAATCATTGCAACCTTACAATAAATTTATTTAATGATGGTGGCAGGTTTATTTCTGGTAATCAGTGCGAAAAGGGTGCAAACCTTGGTGAAAGCCACGCTGATATGATCCAGATTCCAAATTTATTCAAATATAAAAGAGAAAAGTTTGAAGAACTTTTCAAAACAAATATTGATGAAAACAAACTCACAATTGGACTGCCTATGTGTCTTGGTATGTATGAGTTTGCACCATTTTTCAAAACTCTGTTTGAGGAACTTGGTTTTAATGTGGTGCTTTCAGGATTCACAACAAAAAAGACTTATCAAAAAGGTCAATATACCATTCCATCTGACACTGTTTGCTATCCAGCAAAAGTTATGCATGGGCATATTTTGGAACTTATCGAAAAGCATGTTGATGCAATTTTCTATCCAAGCTTAACTTACAATATTGATGAAAAGAATGGTGAAAATCATTTCAACTGTCCTGTGGTTGCATACTATTCAGAATTACTTAATGCTAACCTCGATAAACTTAAAGATGTTAAATTTTTGTATCCATATTTAAATATAAATAATGAAAAAGTACTCGCAAAAGGTCTTGCTAAAGAACTTGCAAAACTTTGCAAAATAGACAAAAATAAAGTGGCAAAAGCAGTAAAAACTGCAAAAATTGCTTACGAAAAGTGGAAATTTGATATTAAGCAAGAGGGCAAAAAAGCTCTTAACTTTGCAAGGGATACTGGCAGATTTGCTTTGGTACTTGCAGGCAGACCATATCATATTGACCCAGAAGTTAGCCACGGTATTGATAAACTTGCAACCAGCCTTGGCTTTGTTGTGCTTTCAGAAGACAGCATTTCTGATTTAATTAAACCACAAACCTTAGGTGTGCTTAATCAATGGTCATTCCATTCAAGAATGTATAATGCCGCTACATTTGCCGCTAAAAATGACGATATTGAACTTGTGCAACTTGTATCTTTTGGTTGTGGCATTGACGCAATCACTTCAGACGAAGTCAGAAGCATTATGGAAAGTCAAGACAAACTTTATACACAAATTAAAATTGATGAAATAACTAACCTTGGTGCTGTAAAAATCAGGCTGAGAAGTTTAAAAGGTGTTTTAGATGAAAGAAAAGAAGAAAGTAAAAGAGATTGACGGCGTACTTGTAAACGCAGAAGATGGTTCAGCAATTTTTACTGAGGAGATGAAAAAAACTTATAAAGTTTTGATTCCTACAATGCTCCCCATTCATTTTACTTTGCTTAAAAATATGCTTAGGCAATTTGGCTATGATGCAGAGGTGCTTGACTATTCAAACACTGATGTTATCGAAACGGGCTTGAAGTGTGTGCATAATGATATTTGTTATCCGTCTACTTTGGTTATTGGTGAGCTTATGCACGCTGTGCTTTCGGGTGACTATGACACGCACAAAATTGCGCTTGTTGTTGCACAAACTGGTGGTGGGTGCAGAGCTTCAAACTATTGGCACCTTTTGCTTAAAGCTCTCAAAAAAGCTGGCTATGGCTATGTGCCAATATTGTCATTTAACTTTAGCAAAATGAAGTCGCAACCAGGCTTTAGGTTTAAAATTCGTGATTATTATAATATGTTTAAGTGTTGCATTTATGGTGATTTACTAATGCTTCTCAAAAATCAGTGTGAGCCATATGAAGTAAATAAGGGCGACACAAACAAAATGGTTGATTTTTGGATCAATAAAATTTCAAGTGAACTGCTAAGCAAAAAACTTATGAAATATAGTCACGTAAGAGAAAATTTGAAAGAAATTGTTAAGAGTTTTGCCAGCATTAAACGTACCAGTGAGGTAAAGCCAAAAGTTGGTATTGTTGGTGAAATATTTGTTAAATATTCGCCACTTGGCAATAATAATCTTGAAAGGTTTTTGGTGGAAGAGGGTGCAGAAGTTTATGTTCCAGGACTTGTCGATTTTATGCTCTACTTCTTAACAACCTTTATGGACGATGCAAAATTATATGGTGTTAGAAAGTTTAAAGCTTTTGTATCTAAATTTATCTATAAAGCCTTTTTAAAGAAAAATGATGAGATAATAAAAATTATTGAAGATGACGGAACTTTCAGAGCACCTACCAGCTTTTCTAAAACTGTAAAATTTAGAGAAGGTTATATAAGTGAAGGTGTAAAGATGGGTGAAGGCTGGCTACTTACCGCTGAAATGGTTGAACTTATTGATAGAGGCATAAACAATATAATTTGTACTCAGCCATTTGGATGTTTGCCAAACCATATTGTTGGCAAGGGTATGATGAAGGCAGTTAGGGACAAAAACCCAGAAGCAAATATCATTGCAATTGATTATGATGCTTCTGCATCTAAAATCAATCAAGAAAATCGCATTAAATTAATGCTTTCAAATGCTAAGGAAAAACTTGGAAAAGAAGGGGAAAATAATGTTAGATAAAAAGTTTCTTGAAAAAAAATATGAAGAAAAAGAGTATTGCCAAATTTTTGAAACAAGAGAACAACTTTTAAAACTTGCAGGTAATGAAAAACTTTTGGCTGAGGCTGATGAACTTGCAAATTTGGTTGTTGGATTAAAGCTTGACGCTTCAAGTGTTTGTGCTGCTTTAATTTTCGCTGTTAAAAATATCTTAATTCAAGCTAATAGTGAATTTAAATTTGGCAAGCCACTTACTGATAATGCTGATGTGCTTAGTCTTTTAAAAAAGCTTGAAAAGTGCAATAGCTTAGCTAAAAATTATACTGATGCTGACGGACTTAAAGAAATGCTTATCGCTATCACTAAAGATATTAGGGTAATTATTATCAAAATTGCAGATGTACTTGTATATGCAAGGCATAATAAGGATTTTCATAATGTTAAATCAGAAGAAGTGTTTAAGTCTATTGATGATATTTTTGTACCAATTGCAGCTCGTCTTGGTCTATCTGAAATAAAATCAGAACTTCAAGATTTATCATTTTATTTCCATAAAAAAGAAGAGTATTTAAAACTTCTTGAAGATGTGCAGAACGAAACTCGTGCAAACAATTTGATGATTGAAAGTGTTGTTGAAAAACTTAAAACTATGCTTGCAGATAGTGGTATAAAATGCACTTGTTATGGCAGAGTAAAACACTTGTCTAGTATATATAACAAACTTAATCAAAAGAAATTGACACTTAAAAATATTTATGATATTTCAGCTGTCAGAATTTTGGTTGATAGCGTTGCAGAATGTTATACGGCTCTTGGTCTTGTGCATAGTTCACTTACTCCAGTTGATGGAAGGTTTAAAGATTATATTGCAAGCCCAAAGCCAAATGGCTATCAGTCACTTCATACAACGGTTTACTTTAATCATGAATTTTTTGAAATTCAAATTAGAACTTATGCAATGCATGAGTTCGCTGAATATGGTGTCGCAGCTCACTTTTTGTATAAAGAGCATAAAAATAGCATTGCTAATATTGATAGTAAACTTATTTGGATTCGTAAAATGCTTGAAAACAAAGATGAGGTTTCAGGTTCTGAACTTTTAAAAGAACTTAAAACTGATGTGTACCTTGGTGAAATTTTTGTTTGTTCACCAAAGGGCAAAGTTGTAAAAATGCCTGAAAACTCAACACCTATTGACTTTGCTTATATGATTCACTCAGAGGTTGGAAACAAGTGTGTTGGTGCAAAAGTTAATGGCAGTATGGTTCCACTTTTTAGCACTCTTCAAAACGGTGATGTTGTTGAAATTTTAACTTCACAAAGTTCAAAAGGTCCATCAAGAGATTGGATAAAAAAAGTAAGAACTCAGCAGGCAAAAGATAAGATTGGCTCATTCTTCAAAAAACAGATGAAAGAGGAAAATATCAAACTTGGAAAAGCAATGATTGAAAATTATGCTAAAAGTAATGATATTCAGCTTGCATCAATTATGAAAGATGAATATATAAATGAGATTCTTAAAAAGAGTGCATTTTTGGGTATTGATGATATTTATGCTTCAATTGGTTATGGCTCAATTAAGGCTGAGGGCATTGTAACAAAACTACTTAATTTAAAATTAAGTGATGACAAAAAATCGCAAATGATGAGCGGAAATGTCAGAAAATTGCCACTCAACATTGAAAACAAGGCAGATATTATTGGAACAGAAGGTACACTTACCAAATATTGTAAGCTTTGCTGTCCAATTCCTGGTGACAAAATTGTGGGCTATGTTTCAAGAGGTAGAGGCATAATTATCCATAAAACTGATTGTGAAAGTCTTGAAAAGTTAAATGAGTCAAGACTGATTAATGTTGATTGGAATATTAACAAAGAAAAAGGTTTTGAATTTAATTCAAGTCTTGATCTAGTTGTACGCAACACTCCTACCATTTATATGGATATTACAAACTCTGTTGGTGAAATGGGTGTAAAAGTTACTTCGCTCAATACATCTACAAATAGGCTTGGTGACTTAGTCATCAAACTTGGTGTAATGGTTAAGGGAAGAGAGGAACTTACAAAACTCAAAAATAAGTTATCGTCGCTAAATGCAGTTTATGAGGTCAAGTAGGAAATTGCTATGGAAAAAATTATAATTAAAAGCAAAAGCGACTATAACAAATTTGTGAAAGATTTAAAATCTTTTGCTAGAGGCGAAAGTGTAGAGGACAAGCAAAGGCATATTGCGATAATTAACACAAAACTTGATGTACTATGTTTGCCTATGAAAATTATTAGGGAAGTTGCTGCAAAGATTTCTGCTGGTGAACCACTTGAGTTTTTGAAGTATGCTGGTGACGGAAGTTATGAAGAAATTTTGATTCAAG
>CAZYYI010000001.1:0-40002 GCA_964651835.1 uncultured Lachnospiraceae bacterium | reverse complement strand
ATATCTTCAAGTTCAGTAAGTGTTTTTGCTGCGTCAAGTTTTTTAACAATTTCGTCAGTAAGTTTGCCTTGTTCGTCAATAGTTTTAACAATGGTCTTTTTTCTATCTTCAAAGTTTCTTAAATAGGTCAGTCTGTCTGCAAATTGTCTGATAACTTGGTCGTCCAAACTGCCGTGCATTTCCTTTCTATACCTTGCAATGAAAGGGATTGTTGCACCCTCATCAAGCAAATTGATAAGGTTTTTAGAATATTCCTCTTTAATATTAAATTCTTTTGCTAGTACTTCAAAAATTTCCATAATATCTTCCTTTTGTGTTTATTGCCAGAAAATCACTTTAATATTCTGACTGCCTCTTAATTATATCAAACTTTTATTTTACTTCAAAATGATTTTAATAATAGATGTTTGAACTTTATACTTCTTTGCAAAAAAATTTTGTTGCAAAAGTAATGGGTTTTGTTTACAATAGCAAGGTGAGGAAAACATTATGCAAATAAAAATAACTAATGCGGATTTTGGGTTTGGTGAAAGGGAACTTTTGCATAATTTTTCTTTTGAAGTTAATAACAAAGATAAAATTGCAATAATCGGCAGAAACGGTAGTGGAAAGACCACACTTTTAAAAATAATTAGTGGTGAGCTTGAACTTCACCAGCCAGACAATGCCCCTTTAGTATTTGTTAAAATTGGTAGTCCAACAATTGGCTCGCTCAAACAAATGGCTTTTGAAGATGAAAATGAAACTATGGAAGCCGAGCTATTAAAGTCTTACGGTAAGGTGACGGCTGTTGAAAACAAACTTGGAGGGATTCAAAAAAAGCTTGAAACCGACAGCAGTGACAAGCTTGTGGCAGAGTATTCAAGACTGCTTGCAGATTTTGAAAGGCTTGGTGGTTACACTTACCGTGCAGAGCTTGCGTCAGCTATCAGTAGTTTTGGTTTTAGCGATGCAGACAAGCATAAAAAATTATGCGAGTTTTCCGGCGGTCAAAAAACCAAACTGGCATTTATAAAGCTGGTGCTTAGCCGTCCAGATGTTTTGCTTTTGGATGAGCCAACCAACCACCTTGATATAAATGCAGTGTCTTGGCTGGAAAATTTTATTAGGTCTTATGAAAATGCTGTGGTAATGGTTTCACACGATAGAGAGTTTTTAGATAACACCGCAAATATTATTTATGAAATTGAGCATAGTAAACTCACAAGATATGTTGGCAATTATTCAAAGTTTGTGCAAACCAAAACGCAAAACTATGAATCTCAGCTCAAAGCCTATGAGGCTCAACAACGCGAGATTGCTGATATAAAAGAGTTTATTGAAAGATTCAGATACAAGGCAACCAAAGCTGCGGCGGTGCAGTCAAGGATTAAGTTTCTAGAAAAATTAGATATTATCCCAAAGCCAGAAAAACCAGAGACCAAAGCTTTCAAAAGTAAGTTTAGACCTAATATTCAGTCGGGCAGTGAGGCGCTTGCTGTTACAAATTTAAAAATTGGTTATAGTAAAGATAATCCGCTTGCAACTTTAAACTTTAAAGTTCATCGTGGTGATAGACTTGCAATTCTTGGTGGCAACGGACTTGGCAAATCAACCCTCCTTGAAACGCTGGCAGAAAATATAGCAGCACTATCTGGCAACTTCAAATTTGGTTATAACACAGAGGTTGGATATTTTAAGCAAATTGTTAGCAAGTTTAATGATAATAATAGTATTTTTGAAAGCTACCAAAAAAAGTTTCCTGACCTTAGTGGAAATGAGGTTCGTAGTTCGCTTGGTGCATTTTTGTTTACGGGCGAAGATGTCATTAAACCACTCAGCTCACTTTCGGGTGGTGAGATCGTAAGGTTTGAACTTTGCAGTTTGCTTGAAAAACGCCCAAATGTACTTTTACTTGATGAGCCAACTAATCATATGGATATTAGAGGCAAAGAAACTCTTGAAAATCTGCTACTTGGTTATGGTGGCACAGTAATTTTTGTTTCTCACGATAGATATTTTATTAATAAGCTTGCAACCAAACTTTTAATTTTCAAAAACGGAAGTGCGGAAATTTTTGACGGCACTTATCATCAGTATTTGTATAGCATAGGCAAGTCACCTTTTGAGTTTGAAGAAAATTTAAAACTAAATAATAAAAAATCCGCAAAAATACAAGAAAATACTGAAAATAAACCTGAAAAAATTGAGTACCCAGTAGATTTTGATGAAAATAATGTTCCAGAGGATGAATTTGCTGGCAAATCATATTATGAACTTTCAAAGGAAAAGGGCAGAATTCAAAATAGATTAGATAAGATTTCTGAAAAAACACAAGATGCCGAAAAAAGAATTGCTGAGCTAGATGCAGAATTTGTTAACCCAGAAATTGCTAGTGATTTTAAAAAGCTTATGGAAATTGAGGCAGAGAAGGAAACTCTTTCAAATGGGGTTTCAGAAATGGAAGACGAGTGGCTTGAACTCAGTGAAAAACTTGAAAAAATTGAAAATAAATTAAATCTACTTCAAGTTAAAGAAGAGTAGAATGCAAAACTAAATGATATAAATGATTTCAAATTATGCAGTTTACTCTTCTTGACTTTAAGTAATTAATGTGATATATTTTTGCTTGTTAAATAATATTGATGATGATTTAAAGTAATAGATAAAAATAATAGAAAAAATACTTAAAATGTAAAATTATTAATTAATATTATTAAAAATTACAAAATAACTAATAATTTAATAATATGACCTCATAGTAAAAGGGATATTACAAAAACCTCCTAAGTTTTAGTTCCAGGTTCGAGTCCTGGTGGGGTCACCACATTTATTTTCACTTTTGTCATTTTTGACAAAAGTTTTTTTTAAATATTTTACTAAATAGTATTTATATGTTATAATAAAACTTGATGGAGGTTTTATGCTAAAGGATGAAATTAAGGCTCATAACAAACAAGTAAAAGCTAAAACAAATTTTAATAGGAAACACGGTGAATTATCATATTCTTTATTACAAAAACTAAAAGAAAATAAAATAATTAAAGATTTTTATATTGATAATGATTTTACTTTAATAAATGCGGATTGCATAAGTACAATGAATGCTTTGGCTGATTTAGGTGTAAATGTTGACCATATAATAACTGATATTCCTTATGGAACGGTTCAAGGTTTAGAAATCGAAGGTTGGAAAAACAAAGGCAGTGTGCCTAATTGGGATTCGCCAATTGATATACCTTCAATGCTTGATTGTTGTTTTAATATGTCTAAAGCAAACGCAAATTTAATTCTTTTTTCGCAAGAACCTATGACTTTCAAATTGAATTATGAACTAAATATTTTTCAAAAGTATGCCTTATCTAATAAAATGATTTGGATAAAAAACAATCATGCTAATGGTTTTGCTGCAAAAACGACTCCATTAAATTATTATGAGGAAATGCTTTTGATAAGAAAAAGCCTTGATGAAAGCAATTCTGTTGAAATTAGAAAATATTTCAAAAATTTATTAGAATATATTGGTGAATCAAAGAAAAAGATTATGGAAACTTTAGGTCAAGGCCTTGACCATTGTTTTAGATTCAATAATAGAACTTTTTATGTGCCAACCGAAACAAATTATCAGGCTTTGATTGAGCAATATAATATTGATAGAATGCCGGGATTTATGCAATATGAAAATTTAAAGCAGATGTGGGATGATGAAAATACTACGGTTTTCAATATTCCTAAAGGTCAAAAAATTGTAAAAAATATATTTGAATATAAAAAAGATAATAATAATATTCATCCAACACAAAAACCTATAGCACTACTCAAAGAATTGATTGAAATTTTTTCTAACAAGGGTGACTATATTCTAGACTTTGCGTGTGGTAGTGGTTCAACAGGCATAGCAGCCCTTCAACTTGGAAGAAAATTTATTGGTATTGAACTTGATTCTAAGTTTTACAAAAAAGCTATTGAATGGTATAAAAGTGAAAAGGATAAAAATAATTTTTAAAAAAAGCAGGGTGTTTAGCCCTGTCTTTTTATTCTGTTGTGTAAATTTGTTCTTGTATCTCCGCGTTCTTTGCCTAAACTCTTTTTTCTGTATGGAATAACGGTCGTAAATTCTCTGCAATCAGCGGTCTTATCTTTTTCATTAAATGTTTTTAGTTTAATAAACTTTTCTTGCTCAGTTTTGTTTAAAATATCAATTGGAACTCTTGGATATTCTGAGCATTCTTTAGAACTAATTATTGGTGTTTCATTTAAATTGCCATAATTAATCGTAATTGAAGCTTCATAAAATTTTACCGGACATAATTTATAAAAATCAAAATTATTTGGCAAAAGATTACAGGTTTGCTTTCTGCCATTACTTGCTTGGTTTTTAAAGTACTCTAATTGAATATCTTTTATGTCTGAATTGAATTGCAATTTGTACCAATCTGCTTTTATAGTCAAAGTTGTAATATTTTCATCGTGATTAATTTTGGATACATGGCAAAATATAAAACCAGCAAAAATGCCTTCATTGATTTCATCTAAAGTTTCTTTTGCATTAATGCTAAATCTGCTGTCACCAACTGAAGTGTATTTGGAGTTGTTGCAATCAGGACAAGCTGAATAAAACAAGTCATTAAATTTAGCACCACATTTTTTACATTTTGCATTTTGAATTGTGCAACACGATTTAACTTCAAAGGCTTTACCTTCTGTCTTGTTCATTAAGTCAAAGCCCATACCTCCAGATCCGCCACCAACATATCCAGGCAAGAATGAAGTTGCAAGGTATTCACAAAATGGACCGATATCTTTAAAAGATAGTCTAACATTTTTTTGTGGTTTTAAATATTCCATATTAAGTTCAATTTGCCAAATCTTTGCAATTTTTTCAATATCACTTAATTTGTTTAAATTATGACACATAATTATTTCTCCTTTGCTAGTTAAAGTTTTAAGATGTTTTAACAGTTATATGACACATTATAACATATAATCTTTTAATATGCTATAATTTTAAATAGATTTAAAGATTTGTTATTATATAAATTTAGATGCAATTTTTAAAAAATTTTGATATAATGAATTTGTAGAGGTAAAATTAATTATGGTTAAAAATGTCGTTTTTGTTTGTGGGGCTGGCGGTGATGCTGGTATGACATACGTTAGTGAACTTGAAAAGTTTTGCAAAAGCAATGGTTGGAAATTCTATGCACCTCACATGCCAGGCTTTGTTGATGGTATTACATATAAAAAATATGAAATTTCTTTTGAAGAGGTCTGCAAAAATATTGATTTAAGCGACACATTAATAATTGCGCAATCTGTTGGAACAAATTTTGTTGTGAAATATTTTTCAGATAAAAAAAGTCCTTTGGCTGGTTATATTTCAGTTTCTGGATTTTCTAGTGAATTAGATAAAGATGTATCTAAAGAAGTCACTGAAAGACTAAAATGTCTTGATGGTTTTAAGCCAAATCAAGAACAGTTTAATATATTTAAAAATTTGGATTTTCCTAAATTTTCTATTTATGGAGGCAAAGATTGTTTCTTTACAACCAAAAATTTAGATGATTACGCAAATTTAATTGGCAGTAAAAAGTATTTTGATAAAAATGGTGTGCATTGTACAATAAGTGAAAATGTTAGAAAACACGAATTGTTGCATAAAGTAATTGAAGATAATTTTATAAATTAATAATAGGTGAAATATGGAAGAAATGTTTGATACTTATGACAGAGAGGGAAATTTTTTGGGAGTCAAGCCAAAAAGTTTTTGTCATAGTGAAAACCCGGGTTGCTATCACAAGGCAGTTTGGATTTGGATTGTAAATGAAAAAGGTGAACTTTTAATTCAAAAGAGGGCAGCGTGCAAAAAGCATCACCCAAACAAATATGGCGCTCCATCTGCCGGTCACGTTGATGCCGGTGAAAAATTGCTTGAGGCTTGTGTTCGTGAAACTAAGGAAGAACTTGGTCTTGACACTAAGGAAAGTGACTACAAGTTTTGGGGTGAAATGTTTATTGGTGAATGCTGGGAATTTGCTGAAACTTATTTGCTTGAAACCACTGCAAAAATTGAAGACATGGTGCTTCAGCCAGAAGAAGTTGCTGAGGTTAAATATTTAAGTTTTGATGAGTTTGTCAAAATCATTCATTCAGACGAATTTTGTGTGCATCATCATAAATATAATGATTGGCTTTGCAGTAAAATTGAAAATTACTTAAAAAATCACATAAAATAAGTTAAATTAATTAAAAATCAATAAAATTGCAATTTTAAAAATATGATTGGAGATTGTATATGAGAATAGGTATCGATATTGATGGTGTGCTTACTGATGTGGAGCGTTTTACAACGGATTACTTAAGCAAGTACTGTGTGCTAAATAATATTCCTTATGAGATTGGCAAAAGTAATTACAGAGTTTACAAGGCATTTGGTATAACCCCAGCACAAGAAGATGCTTTTTGGGATGAGTGGCTAGAGCCATATTCAATAAACGAAAAGGCAAGGCCATTTGCATCTGAGATTATAAAAAAATTAAAAGCAGATGGGCACGAAATTTATATCATCACTGCGAGGTGGGGAACAAATGAAGATACTGAATATGGTGCAAGAATGAGGAAAATAGTTAAAGATTGGCTGGCGGAAAATGATATTGTTTATGACAAACTTGTATTTTCAAAGGCTGCAAAGGAAAAGAAAACTCAAGAGATGATAGAGCATAAAATTGATGTGATGATAGAGGACTCACCAATAAATATTACTGAGCTTTCATCAATTGTAAAAATAATTTGCTATAGTTGTCTTTATAATATGGATATAGTGGATGACAACATTATCAGATGTTACAGTTGGTATGATATTTATAAAACGATAAAAAATCTTGCAAAATAATAAGTAAAATTTTTTAATTTAAAGGAATAGTAGTATGGATTCAAAGGAATGTAAACTTGTCATATTTTCTGATTTGCATTATGCACCTGAAAGACCAGTAAATAATGGTTCTATAATTGATAGAAAATTAACAGATTTGGCTTTGCCAATTCTTGAAAAATTAATGGTAGAGATTAATAATAAAATAAAACCAGATGTAGTATTTAATTTAGGCGATTTGGTAGAAGATTTTAATGACAAAGAAAAAGATATAATTAATTTAAATTTTATTTGGAAAAAATTAAAAGATTTAAACTTTACATTTTATTCAGCTGCTGGTAACCACGATTTAAGGTCAATGGATTGTAGAGAAGAAGTTGAGAAAATTATGGGATACAAACATTCAACATATTCAGTTGATATCAAGGGATATCATTTTGTTATGTTGGGGTTAGATGTTAATAATGAAATAGGTCACGAGTTTGGAGGAATTTTTAAAACTCAATTTATTTCGAAAGAGGATATTGAGTGGTTGAAAAATGATTTGGCAAATAACAATTTACCAGTAGTTGTTTTAACTCATTTTGGTTTGGCAGAAGATGATATGAAAGGCAATTGGTGGTTTGAAAAAAATCCAGATCACGGATTGCTTGGTAATCGAAAAGAAATTAAAGAGATTTTGAAAACTGACAAAAATTTAATTGCAGTATTTTCTGGTCATCAACATTGGACAAAGTTTCATATTGAAGATGGCATAAGCTATTATGTTATAGGTTCGCTATCTGAAAATATTAACGATGACGGAGTTCCTGATGGTGTATACTTTGAAGTGACTTTAAATGGCAATAATATCAGTATACTTGAAAAACATATAAGATTGTAAAATGGGAGGGATTATGGCAAAACTTGGGATTGTTAGATTTTTAAAAGCAACACACGGCAAAAATATGCACGAGCATAATATTAAGTTAGAATTTGTGTTTGAAGGTAAACTTGAAGGCGATTTTGTTTCTGGGATAGATTTTCACGAGGTAGCAGACAAGATTGATTTACTTTTAAATTCATTGCAAAATAAACACTTACCAGATGTAGAAAATCTTGGTAGGGGAACTATGGAAAATTTGGCAGTTTATTAATTAAAAAACTTGAATTGCCAAAACTATGTTTCATAAAAATTTGGGAGGCCGAAGATAGATTTGTTGAAATTTATGCAGATGAAATAAATTAGTTTATTAAAAGTAAAAATATATAAAAAATAACTTTTACCATAAAAGGTAAAAGTAAAGTAATGTTAATATGTATGTAATTTAAAATTAATCTAATTTTTTGATTTTTTTAATAATATTTGAAGTTGTGATTCTTGCTGTTCGTGGTCTTGCAATAAGTTTAATATTCAATAGCTCTGCAAATTTATCTCGTGCTGGTTGGAGATTTTGTGTGTTTTCGTGATACAAAATATCTGGCTTAAGATTAATGAATATATTATAAAAAGCTTGCCAGTAAAACTTGGCATCTTCATTTGTGCCAAAATCTTGATATGGTACTGTGCTATCTTTTGAAGCAAGCACAACATAGTCTACGCATTTTAATTCGTTAATAATGGCGAGCCTTTGGTCTTGTTCAATAATTGGGCGGTTTGGACCTTTTGCTTTAACGCATAAGTCATCTTTAATGCCGACAACTAAAATCGAATTTTTACATAAGGATTTTGCATCTTTAAGAAATTGCAAATGTTCATAGTGGAATAAATCAAAACTTCCAAGCGCAAGTATTATTGTTTTGTTTTTATTTTTCTTGTGAATGTCTTGGAGCTCATTATAATTAATAATCATTTAGCCTCCACAATCTTATAAATTAACATAATTATAACATAAAATTTTAAATTTGTATCTAAAAATTAAAAATATATAAACTAATATAAAACTAATGGTAGTATCAAAACTAATAATACATAATAATAAACTGAACAAAATTTAAATAAAAATAAAAACCAAAGACAACCAAAAACATTATATATTGTAAAGTTATTTTATAAAAAACCTTATCCATATCGAATTAGGTTTTTTTGTGGAATATAAATAATAATATTATAAAATTAAGATTGATTTATTGAAAAATATGTTATAATATTTTTGTGGAGAAAGATTATGAAAATTTATAATAAACTTGTAAGGGATAGAATCCCAGAGATTATAACAAGTGATAATTGTAGTTGCGTGACAAGGATTATGGAAGATGATGAATACTTAGAAAGCCTTAATTCAAAAATGCAAGAAGAACTTAAAGAATATCTGGAAAGTGGCGAGGTTGAAGAGCTTGCTGATTTGGAAGAAGTGTTAAGAGCGATTCTTGATTTTAAAAAGGTTTCTTACGCCGATTTTGAAAAAATTAGAAACAATAAGGTTGAAAAAAGAGGAGCTTTTAAGAAAAAGATTTTTCTTGAAAGTGCAAGTGAAAGGGAACCTGAATAAACATTTTTTAATAATTGGTTTAAATTATTATTAATATAAAAAATAAAAACATCGGACAATGCCGATGTTTTTTATTTGGCGGATCAATAGAAACTTAAAACGAATACTTTACGTTAAATTGAAATTTATTTCTCTGATTTTTCCAGAACAAACAAAAAACTTCCCTCGTTACATTTACCATCTGATTCAATTATTATGTAAATTGTTTTATTGCCTGTAAAATTTTCAGTTTTTCTATCCACAGAACCATTAGTTTCAATTTCAAATAAGTTCTGTTTTTCACCATTAAAGTCATAGTAAACTTTTATATTTCCCTCTACCAATGTCGCTTTATAAGTTATAAAAACCTCGTCTGCATCATTATTTTCCAATTTCATTACATATGTTCCGCTGAAACTATCAAATGACACCGACGCTTTATTTGAGGTATTTGTACTTACCATTAGCGTAGCACTATATTGGCTTGTATATTTATTTCCGCAAGCAGATAATGTAAAACACAATGCCAATGTTACCACTGCAATGATTGCTTTTGCAAATTTTTTCATAATAAGTTTCTCCATAAATTAATATTTATCGTACAATTATTATAACAAAATTTTGTGATTGAATCAAGCGTATGGTATAGGCACTCCGAGATTTATTTTAAATTACTTACTATGTTATTTTGTAAAGTTGCTTTGCTCATTACGCTTTTGCATTTGCCACGCTTTAGGAATAAACGGTTTAATATGTTTATCAAACCTTTTACTTTATATTTATCAGCTTGTTTATATCTCTACCTATTATAGCTTCTAAGTTGTCAAAAATTTTCTTTTCATTCCAATTCCACCATTGCAACTTTTCTAAAAGTTTTATGGTATTGTCATCAAACCTTTTTTTGACTACTTTGCAAGGGTTCCCAACTGCAATACAATAAGCTGGAATATCACTTGCAACAACGGCATTTGCTCCGATAATTGCACCATCTCCAATTTTAACTCCAGGCAAAACTGTAACATTTTGCCCAATCCAAACATCGTTACCGATAATGGTGTCGCCTTTAATAGGTAAGTCATCTAAAGCAGGAGTGACTTTTTCCCAACCATGACAAAAAATATTGAACGGATATGTTGAAAAACCATTCATATTATGATTAGCTCCATTCATTATAAATTCCACACCACTTGCGATAGAACAAAACTTTCCAATAATCAATTTGTCCCCAATAAACTCATAATGATGAGTAACATGCTCTTCAAATTTATCAGCACAATTTTTATCATCATAATAGGTATAATCACCAACAATTATATTTTTTCTGGTTATTGCATTTTTAATAAAACACAATTCTTTCAATTTTTCGTTAGGGAAAATGCTATTTTTATCTGGTCCATATTCCATATATAAACTCTCCAAATATATAATACTTTATAAGTATAACATAAAATTTTTAATTTACATTACTTTTTATAAAAAATATTTTGATATTAGTAATAAAAAACTGATAAGGTGTTCTTATCAGTTTCGCTTGGCGGAGAGAGCGGGATTCGAACCCGCGCTACGGTTTAACCCGTACTAACGCCTTAGCAGGGCATCCTCTTCGGCCTCTTGAGTATCTCTCCATAATATTAAGTTTTTGCTTGAAAATCATATCAACATTATTTATCAAGCGTTTTGATTATAGCATATGTTATTAGTTTTTTTCAAGCGTTTTTCTTAAAAAATTTTATTTTCTTGTTTTTTATTTAATCATATCAAAACAACTTAAATTTTATTAAATAAATTTTGCGATAATAATGTTAATAAATTATATTTTTTGCTATAATTTTACATTTTAAACTATTTTTATCTAAAAAAGTTTAATATTATTTTTTGTTTGCGTTTTTTGCTAAAAAATGTTAAACTAATATAGTAAATTAAAAGTTTAAGGAGTTATTATGATTGAAGTTACAGATAAAGATTTATATTTTGCAAAAATGAGAGAAGGTGCAGTTATCCCAAGCAAAAAAGATGAGGATGCTGGTTATGACCTTTATGCTTGTTTTGATGAAGATTATTTTGTGATTGAGCCAGGTTGTACTAGACCTGTTCCAACTGGTATTGCAATGGCTTTTTCAAAAAGGTTTTATGCACAAGTAGAGGAGCGTGGTTCTACAGGTAAAATTGGTATTAAAAAATCAGCAGGCGTTTTTGATAGTGGTTATAGGGGCGAATATCTTATACTTTTGTATAATACTAATAAAGTTCCTTTTGTTATTTCAAAGTTATCACAAGATGATATGCCAGAAGCATTTGAAGTAGATGACAAAACCTATAATAAAAATGAGATATTATATTATCCAGTTACAAAAGCAATTTGCCAACTTGTATTCCAAGAAATTCCTGTTTTTGATGAAAAAGAGATTTCTTATGAAGAATTAAAAAATATCGCATCTATTCGTGCAGATGGCCGTTTTGGACATTCTGGAAAATAATTTTATTTATTAAATTTTATAAAAAAATGCAAAATGTATTTAAAATTACAAAAAAATGTAGTTTAATTAATAGATTTAATAAAAAATGTGCAAAAAAATGCATAAAAATTGTGCAAAAAAAGAGAGTTATTTTTAATTGACACTCTTTTTTTTATTTTATATACTTAATTTATGTTTATAATTATATATAATATAATTATTTTTTAGGAGAGACTATGTCAAAAATTTTTATAGAAAAACAAGAGATTAAATTTAAAGTTCAAGAGTCTATAGAGGACACTTCTTTTAATATTGTTGATGGATCTTATGTTGAAAACACCAAGCTTAACAGAAAGTATATTTCAGATATATATTCTTATCTCGATTTTAATGCACTGTTTGCTATGGAGAATCAGTTTGATGAATATTATGTAAAAATTATACTTTTTAATGATGAAAAGAAAATTGGATACAATTTAGTAAGCTTGCCAAGAGATTTAGATATTTCCGTAAAGAGAATCTCTCCAAAAAACTTTTTGGTGCTTGGCATAAATAAAGATGCCGAAATGAAGGGGCAAGCAAGTTTTTGTACACTGCAAAATGATGGTTCTGTAAATGAGATGAAAATTTCTTTTAACAGGCTCAATCAATATAAAGTTCTTGAAAAACAATACTTTTTGCTAAACTATATTGAAGTTTTGCCAGAGGAAGTTTTAGAAGATACTTCAGTAGTGACTAAGAAAAAATATATAAACACAATTGCAGTATACAGAGAAGACGGCTCACTTTTGAGAACACTTTATGAAGAAACATTAAACGCAAAAAGAGAACTTGTTTGTAGTATTGAAGAGGATACACTTTTAATTTATTATCGTGATGACAGTTCAGTTGTTAAAAAGCTTTCAGTGTCTGAAATACTTTTGACCCCAATTGGTGAATAAAAAATTTTAATAGGAAGAAATTTTATGAGCGAAATTACAAATGATTCAGCCACAAGTGAGAAAGAGTCTAAACCAGAAATCACAAGAATAATTGGCTTAGATGTTGCAAACTCTACTCTCAAAATTTGGACAGATGAAATTAATATTAAATATGTAAACACAATTCGTGAAGTTAATGATGCAGGCTTGGTATATTCCTTTAGAACTGATTACCAAATGTATGTATATGATAAAACTGTTTATGAAGTTGGTTTAACATCTGCATCTGGTTCAGGTGGCAGAGGCACTGCAAGGTATGGTTCTGAAGAGTTTAAGGTTGAGGCACTTATTGGTATCACTGCCTGCTTAAAAGAACTTGAAAATGTAAGTGATAAAGAAGTTTTGAGAGTGGTAACTGGTGTGCCAAGTTCACTTTCTAAAAATCAAAAAATAATATCTGAAATCAAAGAAAAGTTGATTGGCAAGCACGAGATTAAGTCGGTTACTTGGGACAGCATTAATCCAATCACTTTTGAAATAGCTGAAGTTATTGTTGTTCCACAGCCACTCGGAACTATGTATGACTACATTTATGACTCTACAACTGAATCACTTAATGAAAAGCTACTTGACAAGCGTGCCATTGTTATTGATATTGGTTGGGGTACCACTGATATTGCAATGCTTGAAAACGCAAGGGTTCGCTCAAATTTCAGTTTTGATATTGGTACTTCTGATTATATTTCTGATTTGCAAGAAGATGTTAATAGCAATATGCCAGAGGCAAGTATATTTTCATTATCTGCACACGAGTTAGACATAAGTTTGCTTGAAAGTGATGTTGTTGAAACGCCTTTTGGCACATTTGATTTATCATCTTTTGCTGAAAAACATAAAAGAAATCAAGCAAAAAGAGTTTATCAAGAAGTTATGGATTTGGGGCTTGAATTTAATAAATTCTTTAAAATCATTTTAACTGGTGGTGGTGCACTGCTATATGAAAAATATTTGAAAGAATTTTTTAATGATTCAAGACTTCTTATAAAAGATAATGCAGTTATGTCAAATTGTCACGGGTTTTGGTTGCTCGGAAATTATTAATAAACTGTTCAAGGAGAAGTTATGACAATAAATGAATTAGAACAAGGTTTAAGAAATTTAATGGCTTCACAGCAAGCTATTTTAAGCAGTCCTATTGGGACTGAAATAAGGGGACTATTAAATGTCACGGAGTCATACCGTGAATTTATGTTTCGTCTACAAACTTATCCTGCTCAAGATATGTTTTTGACACAAGTTAGTAGTAGGGCAAAGCAATTTGAAAATGAAATAACTTCATTTGCAACTTCAACCTTGCAAGAAAAGGGGATAAATTTGCTTTTGTATGTTCCACAAAATTCGTTTGGAAACATTGGACAAACAGCTTTTTCAAATCCACTAATGCCAAATGATTCAATGACAAGTGCTGTAAAAGTTGCTTATAACAACTCAAATGTAAATGTTAACAATAATGTTGAAGCAAACCTTGTACAAAAGCCTACAGGCAAACCTACTTTTGCAAGTGGCAATACTTTTAAAGGCGATAGTGAGATTGAAAGTAGTGAAGAAAATTACTCAAAAATTACTAAAAGAAGACCAACTGAAACAAGCACTGAAGATAAAATTGTTGAAGAAAAGGCAGATGAAAGCAATGATAGTGAGACACAAGAAAACACTTCTGGAAGAGATTATCTGCTTGAGCTTTTGAAAAAATAGCAAATAAAAAAGCACCTAGATAATAGGTGTTTTTATTTTAATTATAAAACTTTATTTAGTATATCGGCCAAATCTCCAGAATCTTTATATTTGTAAACAGGTATAAGTGGAAAAGCTCCTTTAATCATATCGCTGTAATTAGAGCCATCTTTTACAAAAAATATTATTCTTCTTTTTACACTTGCACCATTATTTATTCCAAGTAATCCTGCAAGTTCAAGACCTAGCCCTGTTGAACGCAAACTTATATCAGCAAGTATCAATTCACAAGACTTAACTTCCAAAAGGTCAAACTTGACCATTTCACTAAGTACTTCTGTCTCACTCGCATCTTTGTGAGATGTTGCGTAATCATTTTTATAATTATAAACGGTGTCTGGGGTAAAAATTTCTGCACTTTCAAATTTAAGTTCAACAGCTGACTGGTAAGTTTTAAAAATCAATTTTTCTTTTTCGCTTGTTCCGTGCACAGCACCAAGTATCGCAATCTTCATAGTTTCTCCTTATATTGATTATAACACATAGTTTAATATTTTTAAACAAAAAGTAAATTAATTTAAAAAAGTATGTAAATAATATTTAATAAGTTTGCTTTTTAACCATAAATTTTTATAATTGTAGTTGAATTTTAAATAAAGGAGATTTTATGAATAAAGTTGTTTTAATAGGTTGTGGTAATGTTGGTATGAGCTATGCATATAACATTGTTACTACCTCAAATTCTGTAAGTGAGCTTGTGCTTATTGATGTTAGGCAAGAAAGAGTAGAGGGTGAGGCATTGGATTTAATCCACGCATCAGCGTACAGCAATTCACATTTAAAAATTAAAGCTGGAACATATGCTGACTGCGATGATGCTAGCATTGTTTGTATCTGTGCAGGTAGAAATCAAGAAATTGGTGAAACTAGACAAGATTTAATTGATAAAAACGTTGCGGTATTTAAGTCAATAATTGGTGAGGTAAATAAAACTAATTTTAATGGTATTTATTTAATTGCTACAAATCCACTTGATGTTATGACTGCTATAACTTGGAAACTTTCTGGCTTTGATCACAAAAAGGTTATCGGCAGTGGAACCACCCTTGACAGTGCAAGACTTAGAAGTTTACTTGCTCAAAAATTTAATATTAATCCAAAGAGCGTGCATGCCTATGTTATTGGTGAACATGGTGACTCTGAAATGGTGCCTTGGAGCAATGCAACAATCGGTTTAAATAAAATTCAAAATAATTTGAGTGAAAAAGAAAAACAAGAAATTGAAAATGAAGTTAGAAATAGTGCTTATGACATTATTGCTAAAAAAGGTAGCACATGTTATGGTATTGGTGTTTGCCTTATGAAAATTACAAACGCAATACTTGGTGACACTAATGAGGTTATGACAGTTTCTGCTTATAACGCTGACCACGATTGTTACTTTAGTATGCCTACAGTTGTTGGCAGTGATGGTGCAGAGGAAACTTACTTTTTGGAAATGACTGATGCTGAGCATAAACAAATTTCTGAAAGTGTAGCATTTCTTGAAAAAGTTACTCACGATGTATTGAGTAAACTTTAATTTATTAAATAGAATAAAAAATTTAAAGCATCCTTATGGGTGCTTTTTATTTTGAAAATAATAAATAATTTTTATTTCTTATCTTCATAATAACCGTAGGAGATTTTCTATGGTGCAAGTTAAGAAAAGTAAAAATCAAAGTAGTAAGTCTAAAACTCAAACTAAAAAAGCTGAAAAAAAGAATAGTAAATCAAATCAGAATAACCAGAGCGGGCAAGCTAGCAAAGTCACTGGTAATCAGAGTTTAGCTCAGCAAATTTCAGCAAAGTTTGATGACAGAAACAAAGTTGAACAACTTGACTATGACATTCAAGGTCAAACTGTCAGTGTGTTTTATATTGATAGCCTTGTCAATAAGGCCATTTTGTCATCTGGATTAATTGCACCATTAAACAAACTTGCGAGAAGTAGCAACTCAAGTGATGATAAAAATAATAGTGGCAGTTCAACTAAAAACAAAAAAACTGAAGCAAGCAGTTCTAATCAAAGCTTGGCTGATATGATAGCTGAACAAATTGTTGCAGTTTCAGGTATGGTTGAAGAAACTGAAGTAGAGCAGTGTTTAAAAAATATTTTTTCTGGTCAGGCTGTTGTAGTTGCTGAGGATACTGCACTTTGTTATCCAGTTTTTGGTGTGGAACAGCGAAGCATTGCAGAACCTCCAACTTCAAGAGTTGTCAAAGGTCCAAGAGAAGGCTTTATTGAAGACGTCGCAACTAATATTGGTTTGGTGCGTAAACGTATTAAATCTGAAAAGTTAAAAATTGAAGATTTGTTTGTTGGCAAAAAAACCGATACACAGGTTTCACTTATATATGTTGAAGATGTAGTAAAAAAAGAAGTGCTTGAAGAAGTAAAAGCAAAAATTAAAAAAATAAATATTGATGCAATTATTGACAGTTACTATATAGAGTCATTTTTGGAAGACAACAAACTTAAACTTTTTAGGCGTGTGGGCAACACTGAAAAGCCAGATATTTTTTGTGCAAAAATTTTAGAGGGCAGGGTTGGTATTCTTGTCAACGGCTCGCCAATTGCATTAACTGTTCCATTCATTTTGTTTGAAGATATGCAAAGCCCAGAGGATTATTATTCAATTCCTGCAATGGCAACATTTTCAAGAATTATGCGTTTCTTTGGACTTATTATGGCGGTGCTTATACCGGGTGTTTATGTGGCACTTCAAAGTTTTAACTATAGAATTCTGCCGATAAACTTTTTAATTACACTGCTGTCGAGCATTGAGGGATTATCAATCCCGCCACTAGCTGAAATTTTGATAGTGCTTATGCTGTTTGAAATTATTACTGAGGCAAGTTTGCAGATGCCAAGTTCACTAGGTATGGCACTTTCAATCATAGGTGCACTTGCTCTTGGTAACACCGCAGTTGATGCAGGGCTTATTTCTGCACCTAGTATAGTAGTTGTTGCAATCTCAAGTGTAGCAATTTATATTATCCCTCATCAAATTAATGAAACTAGATTCATTCGTTTACTTTTTACAGTTGTTGGTGGTGTAACTGGTCTTTATGGTGTACTCACAACATTTATACTGCTTACAACATATTTAACATCTATCCGCAGCTTTGGTGTACCTTATATGGTACCTTATGCTCCAAATCAGCCAACGGACAAAAAAGATGCGTTTGTTAAAAAGCCTATACAAAGTATGAAAAAACGCCCTGCACTTTTTGCTGGCAAAGATAAGGTAAGACAAGGAGGTAAAGGCGATGAGTTCTAGACAATTTTATATAGTTCTTTCAATATTTTTAATTTCGCTTAAAATTCAAAAAATGCCGTGCCTGGTTAGTTCTGCATTAGGTAAGGATATTTGGGTAATGGCTATGCTATATTTTGTTATTGAAATTGGTATAGTAATGCTTGCATTATACCTCGCAAAAAAGACTAAAGATTTCAAACTTGAAGGTCAAAGCAATACTTTTAAAGTGATTGCAAAAGGCGTATTTATTTTAGCTTCAGTTTACTTTTTATTTCAAAGCATACTTTTTTATGAAACCATACAAGATTTGTTTGAGCATATACTTTTTGATAATTTGCCTTGGACGGTTTTTAGTTTACTTCTTGTTGCAGCGGTTTTCTATCTCGCAAGCAGTGGCTTCAAAAACATAATTTTGAACTTCGAGCTTTACTCTGTTATAATTTTTGTTTCGTTATTTGTTGTGGCAATATTTGGTGGACTTCAAACCAACTTTACAAATGTACTTCCGCTTAATACTATAAATTTTAAAATGGTATTTAAAAGTTTTTTTGACTACAATTTTTGGTTTGGTGATTTTATAATTGTTTACTTGCTTGCTCTTGAAAGTCATAAAGTTAAAGCTAAGTGGACATTTGTGACTTATTTAGTAAGTGCTTTGTTTGTTGTACTTATATATATTGAATTTGCAGGAATTTATTTAAGTTATGCACCTATGCAAGCAAATTTAATAAGTGTGCTTTCTGAGCAGTCTATGCTTGGTGTAAACATTGGGCGTATCGATTGGTTTTTAATTTTGATGTCAGAAATAGGTACAATACTTTGTTCAGGACTATGTATGTTCTATGCCAAAAAATTTGCTAGCAAAGTTTTTACAAAGGTCAATCACAACATCATTATAATTGTATTAATGCTTATTTTGTATTTGTTAGATGTACTATTGCTTGTTGATACTCATATAAAAGAAATCATTTTTGTAGACAATATTAGTTACATTTCTGTTGCACTCAAAGTTATCTTTGTGATTTCTTGCATCGTTATTGGGTTTAAGTCTAAAAACAGTTTGGCACAAAATAGTCCAAATCAAAACTCAAATCAAACAAAAAATTCATTAAAAAGTAGTAATAAAAAAAGTGCTGGTAATTTTGCAGAAAAACCAAAATTAAAATTAAGTTTGGCTGGCAAAGTTCAGGATAAGGCAAATAAAGGCAGCAAAGGTGGTGACAAGGTATGAAAAGATTTTTTAAAAAACATTTAGGTACAATTATTTTTATAGTCATATTACTTGTGTTTCCAACAAGTTTAAGTTTTCAGGCAAGACTTAATATGCGAATAATTGTTACTGGTATTGCTGTTGATAAAAGTGAAGAGGGTTACACTGTTACTGCACAAATAGTAAAAAATACTCCTGGCACAGAGTCGCCGGCAACAAGTGCAACAATTGACTTTATCACAGAAACAGATAAGACACTGGCAAGTGCTGTGTCAAGGTTGTCTTATAAGGCAGGTAAGGTTGCTGCATTTTCGCACACAAACTTTGTAATTTTAGGCAAAACTTTGCTTGATGAAGATGTAACAAAATGCCTTGACTATTTTATAAGAGATAAAATTATCAAAAATTCTGCCTTATTGTTGTTTGCTGAAGATTCAGCCAAAGATGAAATAAAAAAGACAAAAAATATTGAGCTTTCTGTTGGTCTTGGACTTCAAAAGGTTTTTCTATTTAAAGAGCGTGACGGTGACGGAATTATGGCGACCGTACTTGACTTTTTAAATCAAAATAAGACTTTTTCAAAAACTGCCACGGCAAGTGTATTCAGCTTGATGTCTAGTCAAGAGCAAGAACAAAAGGAAAGTGGCTCTGGCGGTAAAAGTGGTGGTTCATCTGGTGAAGAAGCCAGTTCAGGCGGCGGCAGTACTGGCAGTGGCGGCGAATCCAGTGGCTCTGGCGGTGGAGGCGGAGGAAGTGCTGGCAGCACTGACAGCGGCAGTGGTAGCTCTGGCGGTGGCGAAACAGAAACTCAATTCTTTACACCACGCACTCCAATAATGTGTTTTTCAAATGGTATGTTTAAAGGCAAGATAGAAGAAGATGATGAAATTTTAGGGCTTATGATTGCCCGCAAAAAAACAATTTCTTATGACTTTTATGTAACGATAAAAGAGGGAACATTAAAAGATACAAAAATTGCCATTGCAGTGAAAAGCAAAAATACTTGCAAAAAAATTAGGTTTGAAAATGGCAAACCAAGACTCGATATTAGCATAACAATAAATAATGCAATAATTAACGAAATTTTAACAACTAAAATTGTTCCAGAACTTACTAATGAAGAGTTTGATATAGTGGTTAAAGCTATTCAAGATGAAGTTGCTAGTAGTATTGCAGCTTGCTTTGAAAAGTCTAAAGAGCTAAAAATTGATATATTTAATGCTTATGAAAGGGCATTAAAGTTTAAGTATAACGAACTTATGGAACATTACTCGTCAGTTGAAGATTTTATCGATGACTTGCAAGTAAATGTGACAGATGTGAAGGTTAATCGCTTAGATTATTAATCCTAACGGCGAAAATTAAACGATATACTGGGTTACTAAAAAAATTCTCACACAATCACGTACGCTTATGTACGCTCATGCGTAAGAATTTTTTTGTGCCTTGTCTATCATTCAATTTTAGCCGTTATGAACCTAACACTGAAAATTAGTCATCTTGCTTTGTTCTTTAAAAAATCTCCACACAGTCATGTACTAATTAGTACGCTCCTGCGTGGAGATTTTTTAGTGCCTCGCAATATAACAAATTTTCGGCGTTAGGAAAATTACTACACTATGCTGAGATTTTTTTATCCTCGCCACTCAATTCATTTTCGCCGCTAGGAAATCTAAAGTTAAATATAAAATGATAACAAAATAAAAAGCCAAGTTTAGAAACTTGACTTTTTATGTTAAATTAAAATTCTTTTTTTAAATGATATTCTGTTATTTCAGGCGGGCAATTTTTAATTTCACCAAACACTTTATATCCATTTTTTTCGTAAAATCCTTTTGCTTGAAAATCCCAAGTTTCAAGCCTTACGCCTGTTAAATTTTCTTTTTTTGCAAAGTCTTCTATTTGTTTTAATAATTTGCTGCCAATTCCATTTTTTCTATAAATCTCTTCAATAAAAAGCAAGTCCAAGTAATACCAATTATATTTGATATAGCCGATAGCACCGCCAATCAATTTATCATCATCAAATGCATAAAAATTTTTGTTTTGGACTTGATAAGCTTTATTTTTAAACCAATCTCTCTGAGATTTATTAAAATTTCCTAATTTAACTTCTATTTCATTTTTTAATTTAGAATTATTTTTACTTTCAATTTTTATCATACTATTTCCACCATAAAATATTTTATTTAATGTACAATTTCGCATTTAATAATTGTTTTGTCATCTTTGCAGATTTTTAAAATGTCTTTATTTTCAATATGTGATTTGTAGATGTCGAGTGTATCTTCTTCAAAGGATTGATTAACATAGCAAACTTCAATTTCTTTAACTTTACTATTTGCAAGTTCTTTAACGGAATAAGTGTTCATCAAAAATCTTACATATTCAACATTATTTGTGTGATGGCAAAAATCTATGTTTGTTGAGTAAACAACCACACTATCTACTTTTGGCAAATTGGTATCTTCAAATTTAGTAAAGTCTATTTGAACTTGTGAATTATAAGTAGCAATATTTTCATCAACTCCAACGGTTAATGTTTTTCTAATTTTGCCAGATTTTAAATCCAAAGCACAAAGCTCAACTTTAGAATACGCAACAATTTCACCTTTATCATTTTTTATTGCTGTGTCGATATTTAGTTTAACTATGGATACTAATGAAACAAAACTTTCCACAGTATAATTATCACCCCACGCCAAAGGCTTTAAAATTTTAATTTTATTTTTGGTGAACACCCACATAGCGTTATAAAGTTTTTGTGAAGTGATGCCATCAATCTTTAATTTACCCATAAGCTCAGTCAAGGTATCTTCAACAATTTGAAAAGTACCTACAATAGATAAGTTAGAGGTGGAATCTATAACACTTGCACTGGCAGTTCCACTTTTTGTGTAAATCATAAATTTAACCTCGCTATTAATTATAAATTATTTCATCCAATTTTTTAAAAATTTGTTTGTATACATTATTATAAAGTTATTTAAAACCTTTTGCTCTTAATTCGCAGGCAACAGGGTAGCTATTAAGTTTTTTAATAGGTACTTTATATCTAACCGAAATTTCTTCTAATCTTTCATCTAATGAGACCTCGTTTCCTGCACTATCAATTCTCATATCAGCCCAGTTCAATAGATCTAAAAATTTACTTGAATACTCGGCATTTGCGACTCCGTGATAATATACCTCTTTCCAGTATTTGTATCCTAGATTTTTAAGAATCTCTCCGCCAATTACATTATGTTTAATATAATCCTTTTCTTCTAAAAATTCATATCCAATATCGTGAAGCAGTCCCAAGGTATACAAAGCCTCGATATCTTCATTTTTCATATCTTGGGCTATGGCATATTTTTTTAAAAAGTTAGCCACTCCAAAAATGTGTTTTTGCCTATCTTCTGTTATCATATTTGCTCCTTTATTTCTTTGCTAGTTCGTAGCTTTTGTCTATAAACTCAAAAATTGTTTCGGTAGTTACGCTGCCGTTTAGGCAAATAGTGAACCAACTTTTTTTATTCATATGATAGCCTTTAAAATATTTTTCATTATCAACCAGCTTATCAATTTTATCGGGGTCAATTCTTAAATCAATTATGTCTACAATTTCATCGCTGTTGATTCCAAGTTTGCGTTTTGATAAAATGAGTAATAGCGCATACCATTTGTTGTTATCTTTTCTGCGCCAAATGGCATTGTTTGAAAATTTTTCCCAAAGATACTCAAGTTCGTCGCCGTATTTTTTACGGATATACCCAATGACTTGTTTTGCTTGTTGACTTTTAAAGACATCTTTTTCAAAACACTTATCTCGAATATCGGTTAGCACTCTTTCAAATTCTGCTCTAACTTTTCCAACAAATTCACCAACAGCGTCATCAACCAAATGAAGCACATACTCTTCTTGTAAGCTGTTTTCAATAACTTTGGTCGATATTTCACCATTATCCGCCACAAACACAAACAATTTAAATTGTTCGCTTAAAATTTGAGTTTCAAACTGAAATTTGCCATCAACTTTTTTAAAACCGTATTCTTTTAGTTTTTCAAAGTTTGCTTTTCTAAATTTAAATAAATCTTTAAACATTTATCCCTCGAAATAATTATCAATTAGATTTTTTCTAAATAATTTATCTTTTTACTTAAATTTTTAGCATATTCAATTTCTAATTTTGTGCTATCGCCAAGATAGCCATTTTTATTTATTACAAAAATTTCGTCTGCAATATTAATTTTTTTCATATGCATATCTTTTAGCATTGATATTTTGTTATCAGTCAATGTTTTATCTTTGTCAAAAAAAACAGGTAGAAGTACAATGTTACCTTTTAGTGTTAAATCTTGTTGTACTTTTAAAAATTCATCTTTAAATTTTGCACTTCCACACAAAGTTACAACTTTGTAGTTATCAATCATATTTATCTCCTAAAATTATGGTGCTCCACGAGGGATTCGCTCCGCTACGGAGCAGGGCAGGTAGCAGTGCCGCTATCACGTCGGTCGCTAAAAAATGTCCACTGGACATTTTTCTTAACGCTCCGTTCGAATCCGAGCTCGCATAGCTCGCTAAACCAAATTTCCAAACAAGTTTAAAAATTTTGTTTATGGTGCTCCACGAGGGATTCGAACCCCCGACCTTACGGTTCGAAGCCGTCTACTCTATCCAGCTGAGCTAGTGGAGCATAAATAAAAAATTAATTTTTATTAATTTAATTATAGTCAATTTAATTTAAAGTGTAAAGGGAATAGGTAAAGTTAGATATTTTGATTTTGCAAACTCAATATAAAAAATCGCAAAATTAATTAAAAATTACGCAAAAAATAAAAATATATAAAAATAAATTGCAAAAATAAATCAAAATGTTAAAATAAATATAGGAGTAATTTATGAAAAATATATTTATTATTCATGGCAGTTTTGGTGATAGCAAGGAACATTATTTGCCTTGGCTTAAAGAAAATTTAGAAAAATTAGGAAATAATGTCATTGTTCCAGACTTTCCAATAGGTGTTGGTGTGCAGTGCTATGATGCGTGGAAAAATGAACTTAAAAAGTATAAAGACAAAATCAACAGTGAAACTATTTTTGTTGGCAGAAGTTTAGCACCAATTTTTATTTGCAAATATTTACTTGAAAATAATTTGAAGGTAAATACATTGATTTCAATTAGCGGTTTTAATGGCGTTATTGGTGAATCTGATTATGATAAAGTTAACAAAACATTCTTTTTGGATAGTTTGAAAGACATTAGGGTAGTTGCTAAAAACCGAGTTTGTTATATTTCATATAATGATCCTTATGTTCCAAGAAAATTACTTGAAAAATTTGCAGACGCATTTGCAGGTGAAACCATAATAAAAGAAAATGCAGGACATTTTAACACAGACAGCGGATATGCGACTTTTAACGAATTGCTAGATAAAGTTAAAAAATATATTTAATTGTAAAAAATTAATATAATATACTAAAAAATTACAATTTAAATAATAAAAAGATAGCTTAATTTTGGCTATCTTTTTTTATTATTTATTATTTTTTTATTTAGAATACTTAAAAAATGATAGATTAGCTTTATAACTGCTGTATAAATCAGCTTTTGAAATAATTTCATATGGTGCGTGCATTGAAAGCACTGGTACGCCTACATCAACAGTGTCAATATTGAGCCTTGCAATATATTTTGCAATTGTGCCGCCGCCACCGATATCAACTTTTCCAAGTTCTGCAAGTTGCCAGTAAACATTATTTTCAGCAAAGGCTTTTCTAACTTCGCCGACAAATTCAGCAGATGCATCATTGGCTGAGCTTTTGCCACCTGAACCAGTAAACTTATTCATACAAGTTCCGCATGACATCATTGCTGCATTCATTTTTTCATAAACACTTGCAAAGGTTGGGTCATAGCCGGCAGTTACATCAGCAGACAAGCATTTAGATGCGGCACGCACTTTGCGATAATTTGCCCCTAATGTTTCAGAGATTTCTTCCATTAAGTCTGAATAAATACGGCATTGCATACCGGTTGTGCCTTCACTACCAATCTCTTCTTTATCAACAAGCATACTCATAATAGTTTCTTCACTATCACTATCAAGAATTGCAGTGAGTGCAGGGTATGCACAAACTCTGTCATCGTGACCATATGCACCAATAAAGGCTCTGTCAAAGCCAACATCTTTAGCTTCAAATGCTGGCACTACGCATAGCTCACTAGACAAAAAGTCCTCTTCAACAATACCATACTTTTCATTCAAAATTTTAAGCACTGTTAACTTTACTCGATCTTTAACTTCTTTATCACTATCTGGCATTCCACCAGCAAGAATATTAAGTTGTTCAGCCTCAATCATTTTGCTTACTGGCTGACTCATTTGCTCTCTGCCAAGATGGGGCAAAAGGTCTGTTATGCAAAATACTGGGTCATTTGGTTTTTCACCAATGCTTATATCAACTTTCCTGCCATCAAGAAGTATTACTGAACCATGAAGTGCAAGTGGTATTGCAGTCCATTGATATTTTTTAATGCCACCATAGTAATGGGTTTTGAAAAAGCATAAATTGTCTTGTTCATATAGCGGAACTTGTTTTAAATCAATTCTTGGTGCATCAATATGAGAGGCAATAATTCTTATACCATTTTCTTCCAAATTTTTAGTGCCAATCTTGAAAATAACCAAGCTTTTGCCACGATTGATAAAATATTTTTTGTCACCAGCTTTAAGTTCATCACCAAATTTGTATTCAGTAAAGCCTTGTTTTTTAGCCATTTCTATTGCAATCAAGCAAGATTCACGCTCAGTTTTACCTTTATTTAAAAACATTTTATAATCTTCAGCGTAATTCATAATTTTGCTGAGTTCTTCCTTGCTGGCATCCTCAAAATAGTTTCTTTTTTTGTAACTAAGTTTATCAAACTTTATCTGTCCTTCAGTTTTTGCCATACAACCCCTCCAAATAATAATTTTTACTAAAATAATTATAACATTAGTTTTAAATAAAAATCAAAGCTTATTTTTGCTATTTTTCAATATTTATGATTTTTCCGTTCTCAAAATAATAAGTTTTTTTACAAACAGGCTTAAATATATCTGTTTTTGCAAACAAAATTAAAGTTGCTTTACCTTTTAGAAATTTTATTATATGCATTAATTTTTGTATTTTTTGTCTGTTAAAATTTTCTGGCACGCCATAAATACATATTATTTTTGCACCTGAAACATATGCTCTTAAAATGCTCAAAAAGTAAATTAACTCTCTGTTAAAGTTTTCATCAACAATGGTATTAAGCTTATTTTTGTAACTATCAATTTCGGTTTTAAGTCCAAAAGCTTTTAGGCTACTATAAATTTTGTTTTTATTGTCACATACAAACATAAGGTTTTCAAGTATAGAGATATTGTAAAAATATGCATTTGGGCTGGCTGAAGCCACAAGCGTTTTATAAGTTTCACTATTGATTTCTGCAATATTTTTGTAATCCAAAAAAATACTGCCTGACGAGCAAGCCTCTTCTTTTAAAATAAGCTTATAAAGAGCAAGTGCTCCGCTATCGTTATCGCCCACAAAGCTTATGGTGCTTCCACTTTCAATTTTTAAATTTACATCATCTACTTTTAGGTTTTCTACGAAATTGCTATTTGAAATTTCAGACTTTTTAAGTTTCTTTTCAAGGGTAGTGTGATAAAAATATAAATTAAAACTATCAATATCAAGTTCCTTTTTAGTAGTGTTTTCTTCAGGGATTGTTGCTCTAAATTTGAGTGAGTCAAAGTTGCTTAAAATATTATCTACCGTGCCAATTTCAGAGAATAATTCAAAAAATTCTAAAAGATTTTCTGCCGAACTGGTAAGGTACGGAGTTAAAATAAGATAAAGTGAAAGGGTTAGAGTTGTTGCTTTTACAAGTAGCAGTAAGTAAATTGTAAAACCAAAAACTGCACTCTTTAAAATTAATGAAATAAAATTATTATTAATATTGTAAAAAAGTGCAATTTTATTTTTAGTTTTTGAATGGGTGGCTACCATATTAAAATATTTATCTTTAAGTCTCGTTTCAAGATTTTGGTTTTCTTCTATCCTAGAACCTTTTTGGATACTGTTAAAAAGGTCGAGTGATTTTGATTGAATTTCAGAAATTTCATTCTGCTTTTTTTGTATTGCCTTATCTGTAAATTTTAAGCAGATGCCCATGATAAGACTAATAGCGACAAGTCCAAGACCCAAAATCCAACTGTGGTAGAGCACTATTATTATCGTGATTATAGCTTTTATAAAAAAGCATAGTTTATAAAGAAAGTTTTTATTAAAATCAACGCAAGTTGAAATATTGAGCAAGGTTGCAAGACTGATTCTGCTAACATTTTGATTTAATCTAACATTTTGGTAAACAAATTCATTTAAATTTTTAGCAATAGTTCTATTAACTTTTTTGCTAATTAAATAGTAGATAAAATATGAGATGGCTGATATTACAATTATGCCAAAGTTTAATGAAAGTTCAAATATTGCACCATTGTAATCATAAACAGTAAGTGATGTTATAACATTTGCGGCGAGTACGGCAGAGTATATTGAAAGCATGGCAGGCACTAACAAAAATATAAATTCAAGCACTACAAAAATAGGCTTAACGCCTGTGAGTTTGTAATAGGATTTTAATACCTTTATACTTCTTATCATGTAACTCCTACTTTTTGTGGCAAATATGCTTGAAATATAAAAATTTATATTATATAATAAAAACACAAGAAATTTGTTTGCATTAATTATGAACTAAAGATTAAGTTTTAAACAGTAGGGGATAAGTATGGTGAAATCAAAAGAAGTTTCTAAAGAAACAATCTCAGCAGCTAATTATTCAGGGCTTACTAAAGAACAATTTGAAAAGCTTTTTGATACTAAAAATATAAAGTATCCAAGCAAAAAAGAGAAAGATGCAAAATGGGACAAGCGTTTTATGGAGCTTGCAAAAAATGTTGCAAGTTGGAGCACTTGTGCAAGAGCTGGCAGACAAGTAGGTTCAATTATTGTTAAAGATAAGCGAATTATTGCAACGGGTTACAATGGTGCACCAGCAGGTGTTACCAGTTGCACTGAAAAGGGTTACTGTGCTCGTGATTACCTTGGTATTGCTAGTGGCACAAGAGCAGAAATTTGTTTTGCAACTCACGCAGAGCAAAATGCTTTGGTTCAGGCTGCAAAGCTTGGTTCAGCGGTAGATGGTGCTACAATTTATATCACTCATCAGCCTTGTACAATTTGTACCAAACTGCTAATCAATGCTGGTATAAAAAGGATTGTTTATGGTTACAATTACCCTGATGAATTTTCTATCAAACTTTTAGAAGAAGCTGGACTTGAAATTTTGCGTTTACCATATGATGAATAATTTTTGGTCGAAGTTTGGTGAAATAAAATTTTAATAATAAACTAAACATATATTTTTGTAGAAGGATAGGTTATGGATAACATTTTTACTTATATTTCAATTGGTGTATTTGTACTTCTTGGAATCGGTTTTTTGATTGGTTTTGCAAGAAGTTGGAAAAAATCTCTTTCTAGGCTCATTATTGTGGGCGTAGTTTTAGCTTTGGCTATATTAATTGCTCCTGTTATATCAAATTTGGTTATTAGCAAATTTTCTGATGGCACGGTTTTAAATATCGGTAGCTTTACAATGGACTTCACTGAAATGCTTAGAGATATTATTGGTTCGGCTGCAGATGACCTTATGACTGCCAATGGCACAACAAGTGCACTTGTTTTATCATTTATGCATGTTGCAATTAATCTTGTTATGTTTTTAGCGTTGTTTATTGTTATTGGCTTACTTGCACTCATTATTTATTGGATTGTGTTTGCGATTTTAGGTCACAAAGCAAAAAAGAAAGGCAAAACAAAAAAGAAAGGATGGGCTGGTTTTGGGCTTCGCTGCATTGGTGGAACATTTGGTGCAATAACAATGTTGTTTATTATGGTTGCATTTTTAACACCAGTTTTTGGCGTAATTAATGTATGCAATAAATTTGTTGAAGAAGAAAAGGCTAACGCAGTAGCCACTGCAAGTGCATATAATGGTGGCACAAATAGTTTGATTGCTGGCAAAGTATATTACACTGATGATAAAACCATTGGGTCAGTTGAAACTGCCCTTGAAACTTATGAAGATTATAAAATTGCTTTTGATACCTCTGCAGCTGGTACTTTCTTTAATAGTTTTGGTATTACTGCTCTTGGCTCAAAGAGTTTTGAGTATCTTACAACTGTTAAACATAATGATTTAGAATTGAACCTTACAAATGAGTTAGTTGCAGTTTCTAAGGTTTATAATGAATATAAAACAACTTTTGTTGCAAATGAGTTTGATATAAAAAATAATACCAGCGTAGATGGTGTGCAAAGAATTTATAACGAAGCATCTAAATCAAAAATCGTTGAAGGTTATTTAACAGAATTAATACCTACAATGTGTGATAGATGGACAAAAGGTGAGTCATTCCTTGGTATAGAATCACCAATTTCTGGCGAATATGCACCAATGCTCAATGTGGTTCTTGAAATTTTGAAATCAGATGATATTAATAGAATAAACAAAAATGTTGAAGTAATTTTAAATACAGTTAAAGTGGCAAACAATAATGGGTTATTAAGTTATATGGATAACGAAGATAGTGATTTGCTTGAATATTTAGAAAGTAATGATACATTAATTAAAGATCTTGTTGAAAATTTTTCTGATTCTGTAGATTTTAGAAATGGTATTCCAAAAATATTTAATGAAGCAATAAAAGTAGTTTATAAAAATGTAATTGATGAAGATGGCAAGTTTGAAGATAATACACTTACTGATGCTGATATTGCAGGTATTATTTGGAAAGGTGAAAATGGTGAAGCAGCTTTAATGCAACAAATTGTTAATAAATTTGCAAAGTTTGCAAATTCTAAAAATACAGAATCTGAGGAAACCTCTACATTTGATTTAATTGGTAATTTAACTGACCTTGGTGAAGCTATTGATTGTTCAAGAAAATCTAAGATTTTATCTAAACCTTTATATACCTTGCTTAGTGGTTTGATTAATTCAGATAAAATGGGCTTAGATGAAAGAGTTAGAAAAACTTTAAATGACGCTATTATTGCACATTGGGATTTAAGCATTGAAGAGAACAAAGATTATAGTTTTGCAACAATGTTTGGCGCTGTTGAAGAAGCAGCAAAAGTTGCCGATAGTTTTGCAAGTGGAGAGATTAGTTTAGATAATCTTGAAGGTGTGCTTGAAAAAGTTGTTGAATCAGAAGCAATAAAAAATACCATCTTAAATTCGCTTGAAAAGAACCCTGAAACAAATAGCAATATTATTACTGATATGGGTATACCTGAAAAAGATGCTGAAATTATTACTGATACTCTTAAAAACATCTTAGAAACATCAGACAAAGATTCGCTTAAAAATGATATTGCAGCTGCTCAAACTATTGTTGATTTAGCATCTTCAACAAAAGATGGTAACAAGTTTGAAATTGTTGTTGCTGAAGGTGAAAACAAGCAAGATAAAGCAGATGAAATTGCTAACAACATTGTAAAATCTAATGCTATAATGAATATGCTTGACAGCGCAAATAAATCAGATGAAAGTGCAATTAAAGATGTTATGGCAGATATTTCAAAAGATACTAATAATGAAGATTTAAATTTAATCAAAAAGAGTATCAAAAATTTGGAAACTGAAACCGATGAAGAGGCTGCTAAAAAACAAATCTTATTAGATTTATTTGGTATAAAATAAAACGCATAACTAAAAAATACAATTTTAATGCAGGGATAATAAATGTTATTCCTGCATTTTTTATTGCAAGTTATCATTTGCAATATAATAAAATTTTAAATTGCATATAATTAATAGTCTAGGATACTATTTTGTTTTAAATTATTGTACAAAAATTTTTTGTTGTGGTATATTTTAATTGTACAAATTAACTAGGAGCAAAATATGAAAAAAGTAGATAGCTTAGATTTAATTATTAATTGTGATACGGGTATTGATGATGCAGTGGCTTTGCTTCTTGCTGTTAAGTCTAAAAAAATAAATATTAAACTTATTGTAACTGATCTTGGAAATGTTGACCCAAAGCAAGCAGCTATAAATACAAACAATATTTTAGAGGCTTTTAATGCACCAAGTATTAAAGTTGTTGCGGGTGAGGGCAAGTGCTTAAAAAGAGAGCGTCCACGTGTTGCTGTTCATGGAAATGGCGGACTTGGTGAATATGTTTTTGAAAAAAATAATCGTGAGGTGTCTAAAGAGGACGCAATAGAGGCAATGTATAACACCATTGTTAATGCAGAAAAACCGATAACTATTGTGAGTTTGTCGCCAGTTACAAATATTGCTAAGCTCATTATCAAGCACCCAGATTGCACAAAGAATATTGAAAGGCTTGTTTTTATGGCAGGAAGTGTTGAGGATTTAAAGCCGGGTGATTTACCTTATCCAGAATTCAATGTAGCAACAGACCCAGAGGCAGCTGTTAAGGTTTTTGAGTCTGGCATTAAAATAGATATTGTACCTATGGAAATGGGACACACCGCGTACCTTGACTGGCAAGATGTATTTAACACCAAAAATTTGAACTTTACAGGTTCAATGCTTGAAATACTTTACAGAAGTTATAAAGATAGGCACGTTAAAAATGGTATTGCAACTCACGACGGTTGTGCAATTGCATACTTAACTAATCCTGAAATTTTTGAAGTAAAGCAAATGTATGGCAGTATTAAATATTTTGATAGTTTAGATTCTGGCATTTTAGTATTAAATAACACAGAGTCGCCAAATGTTGATGTATGCACAAAAATTGATATTAAAAAATTTAAAAAATTATATTTTGATGCACTAGCAAAGTGCAATTAAAAGGAGAATAATATGGTAACACTTTGTATTTTAGATGGACTTGGAATTAGAGAAGAAGAAAAAGGAAATGCCGTTAAACTTGCTGGTATGCCAAATTTAGAAAAATTAAAAGCCAAATATCCTTATGCTGAGATTGCTGCATCTGGTGAGGCAGTAGGGCTTCCTGATGGTCAAATGGGGAACTCTGAAGTAGGACACCTTACTATTGGTGGTGGCAGAATTATTGAGCAAGATTTATTGCATATTGATAATGAAATTAAAAATGGCAATTTTGCAAAAAATGCAGCACTTGTAAAAGCTTTTAAGTATGCTGAAGAAAATGGAAGTAATATTCATATTTTGGGTCTTTGCTCAAATGGCGGCGTACACTCTAAAATAGAACATCTTTATGCAATACTTGATGCTGCAAAAAAATATAGCATTAAAAACATTTATATTCATTGTATTACTGATGGTAGAGATACTCCTGTAACTTCAGGCATCGAATTTTTGAAAGCACTTGAAAATAAAATCAGTGGCACAAATGCTAAAATTGCTGATGTTTGTGGCAGAGTTTATGCTATGGACAGAGAAAAGAGATATGACAGAGTTGAAAAAGCTTACAAGCTTTATGTGTACGGCGAAGGTGAAAAAGTAAGTTCAATGGCTGAAGGTGTAAAGGCTAGTTATGACAAAAATATTACTGATGAATTTATAGAGCCTATGGTTGTAACAGAAAACGCCACAATCAAAAATGGCGACAGCGTTATATTTTTCAACTATCGTTCAGACAGAGCAAGAGAGATCACTTTTGCACTTACTGACTTATCATTTAATGAATTTAAAACTGAAAAGTTTGATAAACTTTTGTTTACTCCTATGCAAGAGTATGCAAAAGAACTTGAGCATTTAAACACGATCTATCCTCCAAAAATTGTTGAGGATAATTTGGCTGCAATAATTTCAAAGGCAGGACTCAAGCAGTTCCATATTTCTGAAACAACAAAGTATGCTCATGTAACTTTCTTTTTAAATGGTGGTATCGAAAAACAATATGATGGCGAAGAAAGATTTTTGGTTGACAGTTATAATGACAAAAACTTTGCTGCACATCCAATGATGAGAGCACCAGAAATTACTGAAAAGTTGCTTGAAGCTATTGAAAGTAAAAAGTATGATTTTTTGGTAGTAAACTTTTCAAATCCAGATATGATAGGTCATACTGGTGAACTTGATGCTGCGATAGAAGCAATTAAAGTTTGTGATGAATGCGCAGGTAAGGTTGCAAACAAAACTCTTGAAATGGGTGGAGATTGCATTATTATTGCTGACCACGGAAACTGCGAGGAAATGATACTTCCAAATGGTGAACCTCACACTGCTCACACTTCAAACCCAGTTCCATTTGTTTTGGTTAGTGATAAATATATTGGTGCAAAGCTTATTAGTGATGGTGGGCTTGCAAATGTTGCGCCAACGGTACTTGAACTTATGGGATTAGATATTCCAAAAACCATGGAAAAATCTATGATAAAATAACAAATTACAGCATAATTAATAATATAGGTTATTTATGAAAAAACAAAAAGATAAACAAAATGAAAAAGATTTAGTGCGTCAGAACTCATTTAATAGCAACAAAACGCTAAAAAGAGCAAAAGAAAAACCTGGTATTTTAAGTGGCCTACTGCTTATGTGGCACTATATGGGTGTGCAGGAAAAATTTAAGTTTATTGCAATTTTAATATTATCGCTTGTAGGTGCTTGTGCGCAGGCTTATGGTGCAATACTTCCGGGTATTATTATTGCGTGGTTTTCTGGCGAAACAATACCGCTTTTATCCTTTATTGATTTTTCTGCAGTTAGCACTGCTGGATTTTTAGCTATTGCTTGCGGTATTGAAGTTGTGCTTTGGGCACTTGGTATGCTAATTTACAGAATGGTAGATATTTTTGCAAGGCGTATGATGTGCGTTGTTAATGAAAAAGTGCAAAATATAATCTTGATGGAACGCAAAAACCTTGACTTTGAAATGACAATTGGTGAAATTAATTATATTTGCAAAAATGCTGTTGACAACATCTATAACATTCTTGAAACATTTTGCTGGAATATCATGACTGGTATAATTGGTATGGTTTACTTAACCATAAGTTTGTTTATGCTTGGATATGTTGTTGGGCTTGTTACCGTTGGGCTTGAAATTATAATACTTGTTTGTGTGTATTTAAGAATAAAATTTCAGCAAAAAGTTGTTGATAATATAGAAGAAACTAATGCAAAAATTGGAAACCATTTTTTGCAGTCACTCACAAATTTGCCAATGATTACTATTTTTGAATCAAAAGCAAGAGAACTTGCTGAACTTAAAAAACTTAATACAAAATTTTTTAAGGATAATAAAAAGCGTGCAAATATCGGCTTTTTATACTGGACAATAGTAATATCAATTGAATATATAGGACTTGGACTTTTAATTTTTGCTTATATTAAAACAAGTGCTTCAGAAAATATTATTGCATCAATAACAAATATCGTAAGTGTACTTATGATGATATATTCATTGGTTGAGGGTTGGGGTTACATTATTAGTAATCTGCAGACTTCTTCAATCAAATTCTGCAATCTTTACAAATCTTATCCAAATGAAATTGGTAAAAACAATTTTAGCAAATCAACTGATAATAATAAACCATTTAAAAGTCTTTCAAAAGCTGAACAGGCAGCGTTTGATGAGATTAATGAAAGTTCTATAAATAAAGTTGCTGTTAAAAACCTTACTGTTAAAGTTGGTTCATTCAAAAAATCTTATGAGGTTTTGTTTGAAGCTGGCAAGATTTATGTTATTGCGGGACAAAGTGGTCAAGGTAAAACAACACTTATAAATGCTATGTGTGGTCTTAGAGAAATTCAAAGTGGACATCTTTTGATTAATGACAAGTTAAAACTTAAATCACTTTATTCACTTAAAAATCATATATCGTATTTATTTCAAGATAGCATATTGTTTGACCGCAGCATTTCACTTAATATTTCATATCCAGAGCTTGAGATGTCTGAAAAGGCAAATGAACTGGCTACATACTTTGATATTGCCAAGCTTTTAGAAAGAGAGACAAAAGGTTCAATTGCAAGCTCACTTTCTGGCGGTGAAAAGAAGCGTATTGATATTGTTAGAACAGTCAGCAAAAATAAAGATTTATATTTGCTTGATGAACCAACCAACGAGCTTGATGCAAAAAATGTTGAGAGAGTGCTTAAGGTAATTAATGATTTAAAAAATGAAAATAAAATTGTTATCTTGATTTCGCACGATGAAAGATGCAAAACAATTGCTGATGAAATTATAGAATTATAAAAAATAAAATCTTATCGTATTTTGATAAGATTTTTTATTTTAAAAAAATTTTTCAAAAAGTGTGTCAGGGGTTTCACCCATTTGCAAAATTTGTATGTTATCATAAAAGTACCAAAGGGGGAAATTATGGACAAACTTAATGTTATTGAAATTAAAGAACAGGGGAATAGACTGTTAATCGATGCCATTTATACACCAGTAGTAAGTGGAAATTCTAACTATTATTTAAAATTTGATTTTGATAGTGACTGGCAAGAATGTGAAAATAAGACTGCAATATTTATTGTTGAAGGTAAAAAATTTGCAGTGAATTTTACTGGAGATACTGTTAAAGTTCCACCACTTCCAAATGCAACTTATTTTCATATTGCACTGACTTCAGCGAAAGATGATGATTCAATTTTAAGCACTACTGCATTAAGGCTTAGGCTTGAACCTAGCCCACTTGCAGAAGATATGTCAGAATTTGATGTAGTTAAAGGTTATCTTCCAAAGCTTGTAGGTGTTATTAATAAAATTGAAAATGGTGAGATAAAGGCAAAATATGCAGAATTCGCAGATAGTGTTGAATCCGCAACCAACGCAAGCTATGCGCTAACTTCTGAAACTGCAAAATCGGCAAATAGTGCAGCATATGCAACGGTGGCAGGTTCATCTGAAACCCAAGTTGATTTAACTAGTGACCAAACAATTAATGGATTAAAAAATTTTGCTGATGGTATTAAGGTAAATAATAAAGATGTTGATATCGATAAATTAAATTCAGCAGCAGATGTTTTAACCGATATTGATGAAAGATTAACAGCAGTTAGTACCAAATTAAACAGCACTGAACAGGTTGATACAATTTATGATATGTCTAGTAGTAATTCAGACATTAATTTGGGCTATACAAGTGGTATTCAAGGTTCAGATAGTTTTAATACAATACCAAATATAGATTTGTCAGGCACAAAAATTTATAGATTTTCAATTGATGTTTTAGGTAATTCAGGTAGTGCTATAAATTTTGGTGCAGTTGGTTTGGTAGTTGAAATTTCAACAATAAATTTAAATGATGGCGAAGTAGGAGTAAATGGTCTTATTCCTTATTATGCAGATGGTGTTTTATCAGACAACCCTTTTAGATATATAATTCGTCTGAAGACTAACCAGATATATTTTAGAGGTTATTTTTTTGGTAATGGACAAGATAATAATATAAATTATCGAATTAAAAAAATTGAAAGAATCACACAACAGGGGGATAGTTTATGATAATAGCAATTAGAAAAGAACCTAATGGTACAATATATTTAGATAAAAATATTTTTAGTGATGAGAGATTTAAAGAGGTGGATTTATCACAACCACCATACAATTACACTAAAGTAGAGGTCGATGCTGAATACTCAGATTGTATTGCTTCAGATTTTAATGACGACTTAACTTTTAGCACCAATAAGTATAATGCAAGAAAGCTTAAGCAAAAACAAGCAGTTTACGAAGAAAAAATTGTCGCAAAAATTAGACAAAAATATAGTGTTAATCAAGAACTTGCACTGCTTAGACAGCTAAGTACTAAGCCAGAAGAGTTCGCAGAATACTCGGCTTATGTTGAAAATTGCAAAGCAGAAGTAAAACAAGAAGTTTTTTAAAAAATATTTAACTACCTTTGGGCTAAGATATGTCTACACGCCCCGATTTTAGCCCAATTTGTAAATCTGTCATATTTCCTTGGGCGTTTATTATAAAATCAGATAAATTCTGTACAAAAAGGGAACATAAGTTCCCTTTTTACTTGCAAAAAAATCAAATTTTTATTATATTTATTATGTTATATATAATATTACTGTAATATAATTTAACTAAGGAAAAAATATGCAAAAATTTTTGGATTTTATAAAAAAGTATAAGTTTGTTTTAATGTTGGCGTCGTCAACATTATTTATGTTTTTTTCTGGTTATGTTTGGTGGCTTTGGATTGTTGGCGTAATTATAAATTTTGCATTTTATGCAATTTGCACTGTATCAGAAATGCTTTGTGCCACAATGTATTACGAATTGTTTTCAGGTATTGGAGTATTCTTTATAACAAGTATACTTGAACTGCTTTTGATTATGGTTATACGCTACATTATTGATGTAGTAAAAAAACGCAAAAAACTTTATATTCTACCTCTTATTTTGACATTTGCTATTATAATTATCTTTTCGAGCATACACTACAGTGTTGATTTGGAAGGGTTTTTTCAAGGTGCCATAGTCATTGCCTTTTTGTTAAGTTCATACATAGTATTTGTTTATTGGAAAGAAATAAATATTTCAGAATGCTTTAAGTATTTAATAATTGGTATGGCTGTTTCATTAGTGCTATCAATGTTGAGTTTGGTGCTACCAGGTTACAGATATGATGGACTGATTAACCTGTCTGGTGGTGTTATTTGGTCTAGCAGATTAAATCTTTTTACTCTCAATCCAAACCATCTTGCAATGTATTGCACTTTGGCTATTGCGTATTTTGTAACCAGAGTTGCAAATGGAAAGGGCAATGAATGGATAAATGCATTTTATATTTTATTTTCAGTAGTAATAGGTATATTTACTCTTTCAAAAGCATTCTTGATAGTTTGTGTGTTGCTTATGATTTACTTGTTTGTATTTATTATTATAAGATACAAACGAAAATCATTCTATTTAATAATCCCAGCTATGATTTTTGCAGTGATTTTTTGTTGTATATTTAATAAACAGGTTGCGGAAATATTTAACAGATTTTTCTTTTTCTATGGGGACGGAATGTCAATCTTAGAAAATATATTTACTGGCAGGATAGGAATTTGGGAAGATTACATAAATAGTATACGTTCATCTGTATTAAAACTACTTTTTGGATTTGGATTTTTTAATACTAAAGTATTTATAAATGGTCCACATAATTTGTACATATTCTTGTTATATCGTTTTGGACTTGTTGGTATCATTATGCTTGGGCTTCTTGTTTGGAGTTATTTTAAATGTAGCCAAACAAAGTTTAGACCAAACTTAAAAAATTTCGTTTTACTTTTTATATATCTGCTTCTAGGATTTGAAGAGTTAGTGCTTAATGATAGATTTTTATTCTTTTTCTTGTTTGCAGTAATTTTAATTGCACAAAGTGTTGATAATGATTTATATTTAGCTGATACAAATTTTGACAAATTTGCAAATAGGGTAGTTACTAAGATAAAAGACAAATTTAAAAGCAATCAACTTGCAACCAAAATTATCGATAATATCACAATTAAAAGTCAAACAGAAAGTAATTCTGAAAATGCAAACAAACAAAATGAAACTAATAAAACAGATAGTAAAATAACAGAAACTAATAAAGATGATGTTAAATAGAATTTAGGAGGTAAAGTTTATGCCATCAGGACCATCACACGGATCACATAGTTCACACTCAGGAGGAGGTTTCCACGGCGGCGGATTTAGTCGTTCAAGTGGAGGTTCTAGCTTTGGAGGTTTCAGATCATCAAGACCAATGCGACCAATACATATGCACTTTTTTGGTCATACAGTTATAATTGGTAGTGGCGGAGTTTCCAAAATTTTTGGTCTTATAATGACAGTTATTGTACTTGCAGTTATTTGTACTTTTTTTGGCTTTGCAAAAAACTCAGCTCAAGAAGATGCTATTTATGCAGCAAACCAAGTTGCTGTAATTGAAGCTGATGCCCCTGAATATAAAACATTAATAGATAATGCTACTGAGGACGGCGGCAATGGATCTGTTAAGTATTATAAAACCACAGCCGAATTTAGATATGTTGAACAATACGATTTTAATATAAGTAGAACAGGTTTCTATTTTTATGATGAATATAATGGTCGTGACTATTATTTTATTGTTTATACTTATAAAGATGAAAATGGTGTTGATAGAAATGGACAGACCTATGCACAGTTTGACGAAAATGATATTGCTAAAATGAAAACACAATATAGAAATGGTGTGAAATATGGTCAAATAGATATAGCCTTTTCTTATGAAGAGGGTGATACTGACCCTTATTCAATGAATATAAGTTATACTCTTAATAAAAATATTGAATACAAATTATATAAACAAGACATTGAATATTATAGTAGTAGTGCTAAAATTATGAACATAGTTTTCATTGTACTGATTGTATTTATTTGTTTAATAGTAATTGGTCTTATTATAACAATTATAAAAGAAGCTAAAAAATCTAAAAAGGAAGAGGAAGTTAAGTCCGCTAAAGAAGAAGCAGAAATCGAAAAAGTTAAGGCTGAAACTGAAGCGGTGCAAGCAGAAACTGCAAACAAGACAAGATACTGCGTTTATTGCGGAAGCAAAGTTCCAGCATCTAAGGACAGATGCCCAAGTTGCGGTTCAACAAAATTCACTACAAATAAGAAAAAGTTTGAATAATTAAAATATCAAAAACCATAAGTTATAACTTATGGTTTTTCTTTTGTTTATAAAATTCAGTTTGCAATTAAAAAACCTTGGAGTTTCCAAGGTTAATAATTTTATTATTCTTCACCAGGTTGGGTACCAGTCTGCTGTGGCAAATGTTCTTTTTTATACTTTGTAATTCTTGCTGCTTCAACTTGTTCATAAACTTTGCGTGCACTCTCAAGGTCAGTATAAAAAATTTGTTCTCTAAGAGCCTTTGCTTCTTTAAAATCATTTTCAGCAGCTGAAATATAGCGACTATCATTTTCAAGTTTACCAATCAAAGAATTAATTTCATTTTTAATAATGATAACTGCAGTGCCTGCACTATAATTATTTTTTTCGGCAAACTGATTAAAAGATGCTTGGTCTTTAACCATAAGTTGTA